>NZ_CP041253.1:5485000-5550304 GCF_006575665.1 Echinicola soli | reverse complement strand
TTCAAGCCTGGCGAAAAAGATGTGCTGGAAGGACGGAATATGCGTTTCTGCCTCCTGTAGTGATCTTACCTCTTGGTTATAGGAATTCCGGAAGGATGCTACCCTTGAGTGAATTGGTTCTAATTTGGAATATACAAAAATATTGTGGGAATCGGAATTCCTAATTGTAAAGAACCTAGGAAGTTATCAAAGAAAAAAAGAATAGGAATTTTGGGCGAAAACCTTATTTTTATATCCAGAGTTCAGTTAACCATGACATGACCCTTTTGAGTCTACCTGAAGTACTGATTGGATCGTTTTAAGGAGATGTGTAGTGGTATACGGAGTGGTCAAGGCTCCGTGTTAATGCTATGACACTTGTAAATCTACAATGTTATCAAAACCCGAACCCAAATATGACCGATAAGGATTTTTATGGTTTCCCGCCACCAGCAAAGCAAGACTGGATTGAGCAAGCACTTCATGATACAGGTGTCCGTGAATTCGACGAATTGGTATTGTGGGATGCATTGGAACAGCTACCATATGCGCCCTTTTATACCGAAGAAGATCTTGGCCCATCCAAGCGGAATCCAGCTGGTTTTTTGGAGAGGTCTCATCCCCACTATTGGGAAAATGTGGCCTTGGTCGATTTGGATAAAGACACTCCTGAAATCATAGCCTCAGTGATCAGTAATGGAATTGATGGGCTGGTAGTCCAGTGGTCCGGAAAAGGGGATTTGAACAGTCTTTTGAGCGATATACAGCCGGCATATGTGTCCATTTGGTTAAAACCAACCGGCGAAGTTAAAACTGTTGTGACCAACTTTCTCAGCTGGATAGAGAGTAGACTGTCGGACAGGTCAATGCTGTCAGGAGGGATATTATGGGATCCTTGGGCAGAAGGCTTACACCAGGAGCGCCCAAAAGGCGTAGTGGAAGAAGAGGCGATCTGGCTGCATGCGGCGACCAAGGAGTTTCCGGATTTCAAGGGAATCTGTATGGATTTTGCCATTTATCGAGCCAGGGGTGTGAATGCGACCAGGGAAATTACCTTGGGTTTTGGGGTGTTGGTAGAGCTGCTGGACCTGCTGACAGCACAGGGGGCTGCGGTCACTGAGGTGTTGGATAATCTTTTTGTGCAGCTTGCCACAGGTAATGATTACTTCTTACAAATAGCAAAAATGAAGACCGTAAGAGTCTTGTTTGGAAAATTTCTTATGCTATATGATATCAAATGGAGCGAAAACGATTCATTACATGTTTTTTCAACTACTAGTGATTTCAATCGGAATGATGAAGATGCTTATAATAATATGGTCAGAAATACAGTGGAAGCCATGATGGCCATCTTGGGAGGTGCCGATACCTTATGGGTTAAGGTCCATGGAGATGAATCGGTGCCGGTTTTTGCAAGAAGGATCGCAGCCAATATTTCTAATTTGTTGAAGTATGAAAGCCATTTTGATGAAATGGGTGATGCCACTAGCGGAGCATTTTATTTAGCTTATTTGATGGATGTTATACTGGAAAAAGTCGAATCAGGATTGGTACAGCAGGAGGAATCGGGAGGCTGGTGGGCAATGATTTCAGCATTTTCCCAAAACAAAAAAAGCAACGACAATGAGGCCTGATTTGACCAAACTGTCCCAAATGACTGTCGGTGATGCTGGCACCGGTGATCGTCCAAGGCCAGTGCATGCACAATATGCGGCAGGGATTGTGCCCTATCTACGTGGGTCTTATAGTACCATGTATCGAGCGCGACCTTGGACGCTGAGGCAGTATGCTGGTTTTTCCACCGCTGAAGATTCCAATGCGTTTTATAAAAACAACCTGAAGGCTGGACAGAAGGGGCTTTCGGTGGCCTTTGACCTCGCCACCCATCGCGGGTATGATTCTGACCATCCCAGGGTACAGGGCGATGTGGGGAAAGCAGGCGTGGCGATAGATTCGGTACTGGATATGAAGGTGCTATTTGAGGGGATTCCACTGGATCAAATGTCCGTTTCCATGACCATGAATGGTGCAGTGATTCCGGTCATGGCTTTTTATATCGTGACAGCTGAAGAGCAGGGCGTCAGGCCAGAGCAGCTTAAGGGGACGATCCAAAATGATATATTAAAAGAATTTATGGTGCGCAATACGTACATCTATCCACCTGCGCCTTCCCTTAGGATTATTGCGGATATCGTTGCGTATACGGCCAAAAATATGCCCCAATTCAATTCCATTTCTATTTCTGGTTACCATATGCTTGAGGCTGGGGCCACTCCCGAGTTGGAGTTGGCCTATACCTTGGCCGATGGCCTTGAATATGTCAGAACTGGCCTAAAGTCGGGCTTGACCATTGATGATTTTGCACCACGGCTATCTTTTTTCTGGGGAATCGGGATGGATCACTTTACGGAAATTGCCAAACTTAGGGCGGGAAGACTCCTTTGGGCTAAATTGATGAAGGACTTTCAGCCCGCTGACCCAAAATCCCTAAAGCTTCGCGCCCACTGCCAGACCTCGGGGTGGTCGTTGACCGAGCAGGATGCCTTTAACAATGTGGCCAGAACTACCGTGGAGGCTATGGCTGCAGTGTTGGGACATACCCAATCCTTGCACACCAATGCATTTGATGAAGCATTTGCATTGCCAACTGAATTTTCGGCCCGCATTGCGCGGAATACACAATTAATACTTCGCGATGAATATGGCCTTCGAAAAGTGGTGGATCCTCTGGGGGGGAGCTTCTTACTGGAGGAAAAGACAGAAGAATTGGTGGACAAGGCTTGGCGACATATCCAGGAAGTGGAGGCGATGGGCGGGATGGCCAAGGCCATTGAGGCAGGACTGCCCAAGCGCAAAATAGAGGAAGCTGCCGCTCGAAGGCAAGCAAAGATAGATCAGGGAAAAGAAGTCATTGTTGGGGTGAACAGGTTTGTGGTTGGAGCGGATGAGGATTTTGATATCCTAGAGGTGGATAATGAAATGGTTTTGGAGCGGCAGCATTCGAGACTTAGACAACTCAAAGCAGAGCGGGACAGTGAAGCGGTAGCAGTGAGCCTCGAAACCATCACCAAGGCAGCGGAATCCGGTACGGGGAATTTGCTGGAACTGGCCGTGGACGCTGCCCGAAAAAGCGCTACCTTAGGAGAAATATCAATGGCCATGGAAAAAGCTTTTGGACGCCATCAAGCAAAGAATCAAGTCATTTCTGGTGTGTATTCTTCGGAATCTCATAACAATGAATTATTTAAGGAAGCCTTGGCCCTGACGGCGAAATTTGATGAAATGGAGGGGAGGAGGCCCCGTATTCTGATCGCCAAAATGGGGCAGGATGGACATGATCGTGGCGCTAAAGTCATTGCTTCGGGTATGGCAGATATGGGCTTTGATGTGGATATCGGGCCGCTGTTTCAGACGCCTGAAGAAGTGGCAAGGCAAGCGGTGGAAAATGATGCCCATTTGGTAGGTGCCTCTTCATTGGCCGGTGGCCATAAGGTGCTCATCCCCCAGCTGATCAAAGCGCTCAGGGAAATGGGCCGGCCGGATATTTTGGTGGTGGCAGGAGGTGTCATTCCACCGCATGATTATGGTTTTTTACAAAAGGAAGGGGTGATAGATATATTCGGTCCAGGAACTGTTTTGCCAAAAGCCGCCATTAGGATGGTAAAACACTTGATGGGGGAAGGGTCGTAATGATGGAAAGCCAAAGGGAATTATGAAAGTCCAATTACCACTATTAATATTAAAAGAAAACTGTCCGTGGTGGGGCCGAAAAGAATATTGTTCCTAGTGAAAAAAATCGGATAGTCTGAAAAACAAAAAGGCGAACCTTTCAATCCCAAAGGTTCGCCTTTTTACTATTGTGAATACTGTGTTTACTGATCTTCTCCTCTAAGTTTGAAGACGGCACCCTCCAGTTGGTCGCTGATCCTGATTTGGCAGGCAAGCCTGCTGGTGTCGTACATCTCCGGCAAACCTTCCAGCTGGTCGAGTTCCGGGTCGGTGGCATCACCGAGGCCATCTTTTCCCTGGAGCACTTCCACGTGGCAGGTGGCGCATAGAGCCATGCCACCACAAGTGGCCAAAACAGGATATTCGGAGGCTTTCAGTACTTCCATTAAGCTCAGCCCCATATCATCCGGAGCTTCTATCGGCTGACGGTTGCCGTCGTGATCTTCTACTTCAAATGTTACCATACCGCAAATTTATAATTAAAATGCATTTACGCCATTAACGGTTGTATATTTAAAGCTTAATTTTTGATCAGGGTACACATATTTGAATGCACTGTGACACATCAAGGCCGCCTCATGGAAGCCACAAAGGATCAGTTTGAGTTTGTTCTCATAGGTGTTGATGTCCCCAACTGCATAGATTCGCTCCACATTGGTGGAGTAATCGGTGGTGTCTACCTCAATGGCATTTTTGTCGATGTTCAATCCCCATTCGGCAATCGGTCCCAGTTTTGGGCTCAGTCCAAACAATGGGATCAAATAATCCGTATCTACGGTGATTTCTTCCTTGGCTTTGTTTTTCATGGACACGCTTTGCAGGTGGCCATTTCCCGAGATTTTGGTCAGGTTGGAGCTTAGGATAAGGTCGATTTTTCCGTTATTGGCCATGTCAAATACCTTGGCGGCAGAATCAGGAGCCCCACGGAATGTTTCATTTCTATGTACCAAGGTTACTTTTTCGGCTACATCAGATAGGAAGATCGTCCAGTCCAGTGCTGAATCCCCGCCACCGGCAAGGATGACCTTTTTGTCACGGAACTGTTCTGGATCTTTTACCATGTAGGTGATGCCTTTGCCCTCAAAACTCTCAAGGTTTTCCAGAACAGGCTTTCTTGGTTCGAAACAGCCCAGCCCACCAGCAATGACAATCACCTGCGCGTGGACTTTTGTCTTGTCGCTGGTAGTGATTACAAATGAGCCGTCATCTTGCTTGGCAAGGTAATCCACACGCTCACCTAAGGTAAAGCTGGGGTCGAACGGTTCGATTTGTTTCATCAGATTGTCCACCAATTCCTGCGCCTTTACCTCTGGGTAGCCGGGAATATCATAGATTGGTTTTTGTGGATATATTTCAGAGAGCTGTCCTCCCACCTGTGGCAATGCGTCGATCAGGTGGCAACGCATTTTCAACAAACCTGCTTCAAATACAGTGAATAATCCCACAGGTCCTGCTCCGACGATGCAAATGTCAGTTGTTATCATGGTGTAAATATGTAGTTACTTTCCTTAAGTGATTGGAATTGTTCGTTTTTCCGTGCAAATATAAAGAGGAAAACAGGTAATTCCATGTTTTATTTAAAACTATTCTAAATTACTGTAGATGGTGTTGAGGATTCTTTTGAATTCCTCAAAGTCCTTCTGCCCTAAGTTTTCCCAGGCTTTTTCCCTGATGCCACTTATTTTGGGCTTTAGTTCGGCTACTTTTTCTTCCCCATTGGTGGTGAGCAGCAGGTGAAAGCTCCTCCGGTCTCCAGGGTGCTGTATCCGCTGGACATAGCCCTTTTTACACAGTATGTCAATGATCCTTGTTAGGGTAGGTTGATCCTTAAACACCAGCGTCGCCAATTCGGTTTGACTCAAGGCTTCGTTTTCGGCCAAGTGTTTCAGGACAAGCCATTGGTCCACTGTTACGTCGAAGTCTCCTACCTTAAACTTTTGCTGGGCATATTGTTTGACCCTTCTGGCTGTTCGGTCCAGCAAAAACGAGTATTGACTAAATTGTTCTTTTGTCATCGCAATTATTAGTATGACAAATATAAAAGAAAAATATTTCCAGAAAAACAAAACCCTATAAAAAAGATAGGGTTAATGGTTTTTGTGTTTAAAATGCTCCGGATAAGCTAATAAGAAAACCAATATTTAGGGGAGAAAGGCTGTTGTGCTACTTAGGGCTGTCCTGCTGGGGTAGTGTTGGATTTAAGAAAGCTTCTGCCTGATTCATCGCTGTTTTAGCCATGAAATAACGGACTGAATATCATGCAATGTTTCTTCAAAACCATTACCAGTGATTCTGAAGGTAGGGGGAGCATCTACCACTTCGATGGATAAATTTTGGGGTAATTTAATGGCGCTTTTGTGCAGGGCAAGTTTCAGCCATTGGACCAGGTGGTCAGGACCATGGATGCTGCCATAGGTTTGTAAAGCAGCTGGTCGAATTTTCCCCAGGGCTGGGTCAAAAGTAAGTCTCGATCCGGTAGTAAGCAGGTTGATTCTGCCGGAGATGACCAGGTCCTCAGGTGTTCCGGTAGTCAATGGCACGCCACACTGCATGATCCAAAGGTTATCGGCTGTTTCGATAGCGATTTCCAGGTCGTGTGTGACGACCAAAATGGATTTTCCTTGTTTATTGGTGATGTCGCGCAACAGGTGCATGATCTCGTAGCGGTTGATCAGATCTAAATGGGCGGTGGGTTCATCCAGGATGATCAGCTGGCCATCTTGGGCAAGTGCTCGGGCGATCATTACTTTCTGAAGTTGACCGTCACTGATTTCGCTGATCAGCTGGTCTTTGAGGTAATAGGTTTTGGTAGCCTGCAGGGCTTCAGTGATGATGTGCTTGTCCTCAGCGGCTAGTTTTCCCAGCCAATTGGTGAACGGTGTACGTCCCAATGCAACCAATTGCTGGACGGTCAGGTTGCCGGCAGTAATTTTGTCGGTCAGCACGACACTGATTTTTTGGGCAAGTTGACGTGGATGTTGTTCGTGTAAGGGGATTCCTGAAAATATAATGTCCCCGGCCAAACTGGGAAGATGTCCCATAATGGTTTTCACCAAAGTAGATTTCCCCACCCCGTTTGGCCCGAGTAGACAAGTGAGTTTCCCTTTTGGAAGCTTAAAAGACAGGGATTCGCCCACCTTGATGACTTGCTTTCCTTTGTGGTATCCGATGCTGATGCCTGTTCCTTCCAATATATAATGTGGGCTATCCATCAAAAATCGCTGATAAAATTTCGTTTTAAAATTAACCAGATCACCAGTGGTGCCCCGAAAAGCGAGGTGATTACATTTACGGGCAAGGTTTCTGCAAATCCCGGTAATTGACTGATCGCATCACTGACGAGTAAAAAGGCCGCGCCAATCAGTGCTGTGGCAGGGAAGAGGACTTTGTGGTCTCCGGTTCTGAAGAGAATTCTGGCCAAGTGGGGGACAGCTATGCCGATAAAGGCTATGGGGCCACAAAAAGCCGTTGCGCTCCCGGCCAAGATGCCTGTGCTCATGATCATGGTCCACCGCAGCGCATTGATATTGATTCCCATGCTCCTGGCATAGCGCTCGCCCATCAGCATGGCATTATAGGATTTGATTTGTAGGATGACAGGGATCATGCCGAGGACGGCGACACCTGCAAAAACCTGGAGCTGATCCCCGCTGATGCCGCCAAGGCTTCCCATGGACCAGATGGTGAAAAGCTTAAGGTCTTCGGCGTTGCCAAAATAAGAGAGTACACTTACTATGGCTCCCGAAGCACTCCCAAACATCAGTCCAATGATCAGTAAGGTAGCACTGTTTTTTACTTTCCAGGCGGTAAAGCTCATCAGGAGAAGTATCAAAATAGCTCCTGTACTGCCGGCAATGATTACTCCCCAGATGCCCCATGACAAATAACTGTCAGTGCTATTGGTGAGCGACCAGCCAAAAGCGCTTCCGCCCAAGATCAACAGGGCCACGCCCAATCCGGCACCAGAACTGATGCCCAGGACATAAGGACCCGCCAAAGGATTCCTGAAAAAGGACTGCATTTGAAGGCCACTGACGGAGAGTCCCACGCCAGCGATTAGGGCGGTGAAGGCTTTTGGTACCCTATATTGGAAGAGGATGGTCTGCCAACTTGCCTTGGCCATATCACCGCCTGCCAGGCCATCCAATACGTCGCCAAGGGGGATATGCACGGATCCCATGCTGATATTGACCAGGAAGAGCACCATAAGCAATCCGGTCGACAGTACTATTTTCAGGGCGATATGAAGGGGGTTTTTATCCAAAGGCCATGTTTAATTTAGCTTTTGGTAAAAATAAGGCTTGTAATCGGGGATCAGACTAGGATGGAAGATTTTTATCAAATCTTTGAGTATGATGTCCGGGCGGGTATAGCCCAATTCAAAATATTCCAGGCCGCCGGTGGCACCCCTTGTATTGGCAAATGTATAGATATCACCTGTTTCGAAAGCCTTAAACTGCGCGTAGCGGGAATCGGCAGCTGCCATTTGCTGCAAGGTGCCAAATTCAGCAGTGCTGATCCAAATATCTGCATTCAGCCCTTTGTCCAGGACTACTTCGTAGCTGAGTTGGAGACTTCCCGTGCTTTCCTGGTCCTTAAAGATGTAGTCGGCACCAGCGTCTTCCAGAAAAATGGCCCCCCAGTTATTGCCAGCGGGAGCATACCAAATGTCCCGGTACATGTTTCCGCTCAAAACGGTGGGGATAGTAGTAAAAGAGGCGTCCTGAACATCTCCTTTAAGGGTGAGGTAGTTGTTTTTTATTTGATCAAAATAGGCTGAAGCTTGTTCGAAGGTGCCTGTCAGTGCTCCGGTAAACTTGATCCATTCTGCCCTGCCCAAGGGGTGCTGTTCGACATAGTCGCCATTGATGACGGTAGGAATGTCGGCTTTGGCGAGTAATTGTAGGTCCTTGACATTGTCCCCTAGCGTGGAGATCATCAGCAAGTCAGGTGATAGGTCAATGATTTTTTCGATGTTGTATTTGGCACCGCTGCCCAGTTCTTCCACCAGCCCTTCATCGATACGTTCCCGGAGTGGTGAAGAGGAAATCAGGTCAAGGTTTGGGAATGCCACCAGACGTGTGGGAATGTCCAATGCGACCAAATGGGGGATCTGGGTGGTGGAGGTCAGGATGATTTCTTGGACATTGGCCTTAATGATAGCATCATAGTTTCCTCTGGGGGTTTCAATGGAGGCGTCTTCTTTTACCAGGTAGCTAAAAGGCTGGTGGTTGCCGGGAAAGCCCTTGGTGACTTCGATTACTTTATAACCATCTCCCTGATAAAGGTTGAAGCCAACGGCATATTCAAGCTTGATTTCTTGGAGTTCAGGGCTGCTTTTTTCATTCTTGGGACCGGAACATGCCCCTGTCAATAGCAGGGCAAATGCCAAGAAAAAGGGGTGTTTTATCATGGGATGTATAACGTGTAGGTGTAGTCCAATTCCATTGCTTAAATGGTCATGGCTTAAATTATCTCAAATTATCCTTCAAAAATAACCTACGACTTTTTATCTGCCAACTAATTAGAAAAATACTCCCAGTCTAACAGATGCCCTGTTGAAGGTGAATTTGTCCTGGTTAACGGATTGATATCCTTGGGGAAGCCCATCTTCACCAGTTGTGTTTGTGGGGTCAAGCACACCCGTGTATTCGGAAATAACCTGCCTTTTGTATCCTAAGGAAAGGCTCAGTTTTGTTTTTCCTCCTGTCTTCATCAATAGTCCAATGATTGGATTGATGAGGAATCCTCCTTCGGTCCATTCCGTATCAGTATCCTTTTCGAAAAGCGCAGTTCCTAAGCCCATATCAAGTCCAAACAAGGTGGAAAATTTGGTGTCCGAGGAAAGTTCTCCTCTCGCTCCAAGGGCAAAGGGAATAATCTCGGTTTGCTCGTAGGTGTCCACTCCCGTGGTAAAGCCCAGGCTCAACCAGCGGTTGGCCTTGACGCCGTTAAACGTCTGAAAAGTAAAGGAGGTGTGCGGGCCGATAGCCTGATTGTTTTGGAGTATGCCTATTTCGGTGTGATTGGTAAAAGGAAGTGACTGCGCACAGCCACTTCCTTTAAAAAAAAGAATTATCACCAAAGTTAAAACAATCCAACTAATAGCTTTAAAAGTAAATTTCATGTTTTGCAGGTTAAATGCTAATGGTTTTTATTCGATCGTGATGGTACTTAGCTGTTTGAGCTTGTTTGGGATGCTGTAGTCGTACTGTGTGATGACCTTGTTTCCGATGACAATAAGTGATTTAGGACCTGGAATAAGGTCAAAGGCATTTAGTCCCTGTAGGTGTTCCAATTGGTTTTGATCGATTTTAAGGACGTCGGAGACATTAAAGCTTTTTAGCCCATATTCCCCTTCGCAGACATAAAGGTACTCTCCTGCCAATCCCAGACCGTGGGGATTGTCCATTGGATAGGATTTTAGCAGCTTGGGGAGTGATGGGTCAGTGATATCCAGGACTTCCAGTAAGTTTACGCCTTGTTGGCAGAAATTACCGGACCTTAGTGTTACGAACGCATAATCATCATTAGCGACGACGGGGTCACAGCTGGTGATGTGCGAATAGACCGATAGCTGCTGAGGGTTTGCAGGAACTGATATATCGTAAATGTGCATGCCCGTGGTGGAGCCAATAAAAAGTTTGTCCTTAAAAGGAAAAATGGTTTCAATTCCCCAGCCCAACTGAATTTGTTTGACAAACTCCGGATCGGCTTTTTCGCTGATGTCAAAGAGCCGGAGGTCGTTGTCATCTACGGTGTACAAGTGGCCATTGGCGAGGGTAAACCTGGCCATGCTGCCTCCCTGACCATAATTTCCTTGTCCACCTCCAGCATCCACATTGGAGAAATTTGCGCTTTCCAGCCATATGCCCGTGCCGTTCCACCTTCTGATGGGGTCTTTTGAGGTGATGACCGTGTCTTTGAGGTAGGTGAACGTGCCCGCTTCCTGATTGATGTAATAATTGGTGAAGACATCTTCTTCGCGGTTGGCCAATGATATGTCACGTGGATCACTTATATCGAATGATAACAGGTCAATATAGCTGTCCGCGTAAAGGATATTGTCGTTAATGGCCAAATCAGCTGCCCCGGGAACTTCTATAAAGCTGATGTTTTTGGGATTGGCAGGGCTGGTGTTGTCGATGACATGGATGCCTTTATTGGGCTCACTGATAAATAAGAAGTCATCGAAAATATAGATCTTCCCTTTTTTTTGGATGTCTCGAGGGCTCACTGGGCCGACATAGATGTCCCTGAACACTTCTGTCTTGAGGGATACAGGAATTTTTGCTTGATAGGTATAGGTGCTTTCCACCTGGTCTTGGCAGGAGTTAAAGCCAATGGCAATTACGAAGATGAGCAGGATGCGAAGCAGAACTGCCGTTGAGGGTAAAGGCTTTTTCATGGCTAAAGTATGTTAGGTTAAAAATCCGTTTTCCCCTAGACGTGGCACATTAAAAATGTGCTACAGGTAATTGAAAAAAAATTGGGAAATAGTTGGAGATGTTTAAAGATTCAGTGCTCCTTTCATCTTGTTTTCGAAATTTTCGAACAGGTGGATGTAGTTTTTCAGAATGTTCTGTGTGACCTTGTTCTGTACATCTTCCGTATAGACAGGAGTTGCTTTGATGCGGCAAATGATCATGTCCAGCCAGCCTTTTCCATCATCGATGAGTTCTTCATTGAAGGCATCCAAAGTGACATCCCTGGAGCCGGTATAGGGCGGGCGGCCCTGTTTATTGAAAAACTCCATCATGGCTTTCAGTGCCAGTTCATGCGTAAGCTCAAACGACCGGTGCAAGTGCTGTTCATTTTTTTGACTGACGCCTTTTAGGTTGATTTCCTCAATAACTTCTTGCAATTCAGTAAGTGATTCCTGAAAGTTCTTAAAGCATTGTTCGCAGGATAAGGGTTGTATTTTCATAGTGGGTGTCCTTTTCCTAAATCTACAAAAATCTAACAAAGAAAGCACCGATTTTTCCGGTGCTTTCCAAATTTAATTTCTGTCTAAATTAAGGTTATCTTACGCTGTAAGATTGTCTGAATACCCTGCCTCGTGGGGTGATCCCTTCTAAGACGAGCCTTCCGCTGTACTCTTCCAGAAAAGTGCCGATTTCTTCCGGTTCCTCGGCCGGCTCTCCATTTACCATTGTTAGGATAAAGCCGTTCCCTAATCCCAGTTCACTGAGGTAGCCACGAGTAAGTGCCATGATCTTTACCCCGTAATCTATTTCATAACGGTCTTTGTCCACGGTGTTGACCGCTTCGAGTTTTGCGCCCAGGAGTGCCGAAGAGTAAAATTCCTTTTCAATGATCCCCGTTCCTCCATGGAGGTTTTGGAGGGTAATGCGGGCACTCTTCTGCTGATTGTCACGCAGGTAATGTAGGGTCACTTGATCCCCTGGGTAATGGTAAGAAAGGACTTCTTCAAAACTGCCTTTCCCCTTAATATCGGTGTCGTCGATTCCTATAATGACGTCCCCGATCTTTATGCCGGCTTTTTCTGCGGCTCCATTTCGGATGATATGGTTGACGATTACGCCGTCCAGCGATTCAATGCTCATTTTTTCTGCAATTTCCGGCGTGATCTCTTCTGTGCCCACCCCGGGGATTGCTTTTTGTACTTCCCCAAAATTGATGAGGTCATTGGCGATTTTGGCGGCGATATCCACAGGGACAGCAAAGCCATAGCCGGTATAAGTGCCTGTTCTGGAGAGTATGGCTGTGTTAATGCCTACAAGCTCTCCCTTGACATTGACGAGTGCCCCGCCGGAATTTCCCGGGTTAATGGCCGCATCAGTTTGGATAAAGGACTCCAAAGGAAAGTCACCGCCGAGAATATTGATCTGTCGCTCTTTAGCGGAGACTATTCCTGCAGTGACCGTGGAGGTGAGGTTAAAGGGATTGCCCACAGCGATCACCCACTCTCCGATCTGGAGGTCACGGCTGCTGCCTTTTTTGATGGCAGGAAGTCCCGCTGCATCGATCTTCAGCACCGCAATGTCGGTGTTAGGATCGGTACCTATGAGTTTGGCCTTGTAGGTTTTTTTATGATGGATGACTTCCAGGGTTTCGGCATCTTCCACCACATGGTTATTGGTGATGATATAGCCGTCTTCGCTGAAGATTACCCCCGAGCCTGTGCTTACCCGCTGGGGGCTGCCTCCCTGTGGGCCAAAGAAATAATCAAACATGCTGTACCTTCGGTAATCGGTTCCAGAGAAGTTTTTGATAAACACCACTGATTCGGTGCTCCGCTCTGAGGCTTCTACAAAAGAAACTGGCGTATTGCCGACCGCCCTGCTTGGTGGAGCATTGGTTGATTCTGTAAAGTTATTGACTTGATGGGAGGTGATTTCCGCATTGCTCCCTTGGTGCCCGGCAAGAAGGAGATCAGGTAAAAAAAGCTGCTGATATGCCCAAGCGCCAAGCAATCCTGCCACGAAGGCTAAAATGAAAGTAGTTAGGCTTTTTTGCATGAGTTATGTGTTTTTTTTAATCAATTTACGGTTAAATCCTGTTTCTGGTCACGCGTTTAACAATTTTTAATAAATCCGATAAGCCCCATTTTGGTAGGGAAAACAGCGCACTAATGGTTGTTTATAATTGGCAAAATCACTTTGGTGAGTACCATAGATAACTTTTCTGCTGACAGATGGTTTTACTTATGGGCACTGGCCAAATAAGTGCCAAAAGCAATAAGGCTGAAAAAGTGGCAAAAAACCAAGGAAAAGTCTTTGAAGCTTGTAAATTTGTCAGCTTATTGAGATAGAGGAGAAACAAGACATCAATGTCAAGTAAAAAACGCGTGGCCCTATTGGGTTCTACAGGCAGCATTGGCACACAGGCACTGGAAGTGATCAAAAGCCATGCGGAGCATTTTGAAGTGGAAGTCCTGACGGCCCAAAATAATGTGGACTTATTGATCCAGCAAGCCCTGGAGTTCCAGCCCAATGCCGTGGTCATTGCCAACGAGTCGCATTATCGGAAGTTAAAGGATGCCCTGGAACCGCACTTAATCAAGGTGTATGCCGGTGAGCAGGCATTGGTACAGGTCGTGGAGATGGAAACCATTGATGTAGTACTGACGGCTTTGGTGGGGTATTCAGGACTGCTGCCGACTATCAGTGCGATCAATGCTGGAAAGCAAATTGCTTTGGCCAACAAGGAAACCCTGGTCGTGGCAGGGGAGCTTATCACTAACCTGGCAAAGGAAAAGGGAGTGAACATTTATCCTGTGGATTCAGAGCATTCGGCAATTTTCCAATGTTTGGTAGGTGAATTCCATAATCCCATTGAAAAATTGATTCTGACCGCTTCCGGCGGCCCCTTTAGAGGAAAAGACCGAGTGTTCCTGGAAAGTGTCACCAAAGAACAGGCTCTTAAACATCCCAACTGGGACATGGGAGCCAAGATCACCGTTGACTCGGCTTCATTGATGAACAAAGGGCTGGAAGTGATCGAGGCAAAATGGCTTTTTGGTGTCCGCCCAGCACAAATTGAGGTGGTGGTACATCCGCAATCCATCATCCATTCGTTAGTACAATTTGAGGATGGAAGTATCAAGGCGCAACTTGGACTGCCGGATATGCGTATTCCTATTCAATTCGCACTGACATATCCGGACAGGTTAGTGTCCGAATTTCCACGGTTTGACTTCATGCAATATCCTTCGCTGGATTTTGAAAAACCCGATTTGGAAACTTTTAAGAACCTCCAGTTGGCTTTTGATGCATTGGAGAAGGGAGGGAATGCACCATGTGTCCTCAATGCGGCAAACGAAATAGTTGTGGCCGCATTTTTGCGAGATCAGGTAGGATTTCTGGAAATGCCGGATATCATTGCCGAAACAATGGCCACTGTAGACTATGTGCAGTCGCCAAAATTGGAGGACTTTGTCGCTACCGACAAGATGGCAAGAGCAAAAACAGAAGAACTAATAAAGATTAATAAATAATATATGGATACTTTGATTATGGTAGGCCAGCTTTTGCTGGGACTATCTATTTTGGTGGGCTTGCACGAAGGAGGCCACATGCTGGCTGCCAAAATGTTCGGGATGCGTGTGGAGAAGTTTTCTATAGGATTTCCTCCCAAAATCATTGGGTTTAAATATGGGGAAACCGAATATTCACTGGGCGCCATTCCTTTAGGTGGTTTTGTGAAGATTTCAGGGATGGTCGATGAGTCCATGGATACCGAACAGCTTTCTTCCGAACCCCAGCCTTGGGAATTCAGGGCGAAGCCAGCTTGGCAGCGTCTGATTGTGATGTTGGGAGGTATTATCGTCAATGTGATCACAGGGGTGCTGATTTTTATCGCACTGACCTATGATCGTGGAGAGACCTATTTCTCAAGGGACCAAGTGATCGAACATGGCATCGTGGCCTACGATATCGGTAAGCAGATCGGCTTTCAGGATGGTGATAAGGTACTGGATGTCAATGGTCATACTTACCAAAGTCTTTCCGATTTGTCAAGTGGAGATGTGTTGCTGAGCGAAAATGGTTATTATACCGTGGAGCGGGATGGTGAAATCATTCAGATTGATATCCCAAGAGGCTTTATCAACTCTTTTTCCAGTCAGGAAGCCATGTCCAATTTTATTGACATTGGGCTGCCGTTTACCGTGGATGAGACCATGGAAGGCACACCAGCCGCCCAATTGGGGCTTCAGAATGGCGATAAAATAGTGGCCCTTAATGGAGAGCGTGTGAGGTATTTTAATGATTTTCACCGAAAACTGGAGGGACTTGCAGGCGAGCCTATTTCGTTGGCCTATGAGCGCAATGGAAGAAGGATGGAAGGAAACATCACTGTTCCTGATGATGGCATAATAGGCATTCATGTAAATCACCTTATCGAGCCGGTCAAAAAGAAATATAGCCTTAATGAATCCATTTTTAAAGGAACAGAAAAAGCCTTCAGTGTGGTGATCGTCAATGCCAGGGCCCTGGGTAAGATGTTTACCGGTGAAGTGTCCACCAGAAATGTCAGTGGTCCGATCGGCATGGCAAAGATTTATGGAAGCCGCTGGGACTGGGTGAAGTTCTGGAGCATTACCGGATTGATCTCCATGATCCTGGCCTTTATGAACCTTCTGCCGATTCCTGCCCTGGACGGTGGCCATGTGGTATTCTTGCTTTATGAAATGATTTCCGGAAGGAGTCCTTCCGAAAAATTCCTCGAAAACGCCCAAAAGGTCGGCATGGTGTTGTTGTTGGCCTTGATGGTGTTTGCAATAGGAAATGATATTTTAAAACTATTTACAGGAAGTTGATAGATTTTCCTTTAGGCGTGAAAGTACAAAAAGGGCAAAATCATTTTTGCCCTTTTTTGTGTTGTATTGCTGCCGGGGTATTGTCCTTCTGGTAATATGGTAACCTGCCAATTTGTACCTTTTTTTTTATTGGCATGTCCATTGAGTTGAATAGATAGGCCTTTAAAAGTAGAAAGGTCATTCTTATATTGTAAATTTAACTATGACAAAATAACAGTCATTCTGTATATATGAAGAAAAATGACAGTTCCTTATATCAATCTTTGATCGTGGGTGATTTTGCAGGCGAAGGGGATTTGATTCAGCTGATCACAGATGATGAGGAAGATGAGCAGGCGCAACTTGAAAATTATGCTGAAGATATTCCTATCCTATCGGTGCGGAACACCGTGCTGTTTCCAGGGGTAGTGATCCCCATTACGGTGGGCAGGGAGCGATCTATCAAGTTGGTAAAAAAAGCCCACAAAGGTGATAAGATGATCGGAGTCTGTGCACAGACCAATCCGAACAACGATGATCCGGGATGGGATGATATCTACCATGTCGGTACCATTGCCAAAATCATTAAAATGATCGTCTTGCCCGATGGCAATACGACGATTATCATTCAGGGAAAGAAGCGTTTTAAGATCCGTGAGACGATTACAGAAGAACCTTATTTTCAAGCTAAGGTAGATTATCTGGATGAAACCTTCCCCGAAGGCAACAAGCAGATTACAGCCCTTGAAGAGTCGCTGAAGGAGGCGGCTGCCAAAATCCTTCAGCTCAACCCTGAAATCCCAAGAGAGGCTCAGGTAGCCTTGGATAACATAGACAATACGGCATTTCTGACCCATTTTCTTTCCTCAAACATCAATGCCCCGGTAGAGGCCAAGCAGAAGCTGCTTGAGATCAACGACGGCCTGGACAGGGCGACATTGCTGCTGGAGTTTATGATGAAGGATATCCAGATGCTTGAGCTGAAGAGCGAGATTCACAAAAAGGTCCATACTGATATTGACCAGCAACAGCGGGATTATTTCCTGCGCCAGCAGATGAAAGTGCTTCAGACCGAACTGGGTGAGGAAGGCCCCGAAAAGGAAGTAGAAGAACTTCGCCTGAAGGGTAGAAGGAAAAATTGGCCGGAAGAGGTGGCCAAGCACTTTGAAAAAGAGCTGGACAAGATCCTCCGCGTCAACCCTTCGGCAGCAGAGTATCCTATAGCATTGAACTATGCGGAATTGATGGTGGATTTGCCATGGAATGAATTTACCACGGATAATTTTGACCTGAAGCGGGCCAAGGAGATTTTGGACAAGGACCACCATGGCCTGGAAAAAGTAAAGGAGAGGATCATCGAATACCTGGCCGTGCTCAAGCTTAAAAATGACCTTAAAGGCCCGATCCTTTGTTTGTATGGCCCTCCTGGGGTGGGTAAGACTTCTTTGGGCAAGTCTGTGGCAAAAGCCTTGGGAAGGAAATACATCAGGATGTCCCTTGGGGGGATGCACGATGAGGCTGAGATCCGTGGCCACCGGAAAACCTATGTGGGAGCCATGCCCGGTAAGGTGATCCAAAACATGAAAAAAGTACAGACATCCAATCCTGTCTATGTGTTGGATGAAATAGATAAATTAAGCGCAGACTTCAGGGGTGACCCTTCCTCCGCATTTTTGGAGGTGCTGGATCCCGAGCAGAACAATGCTTTTGTGGACAATTACCTTGAAGTGGAATATGACCTTTCCAAGGTACTGTTCATCGCTACTGCCAATTCGCTGGAAAGCATTCAGCCGGCCCTCCGGGACCGAATGGAGGTGATCGAAGTAACCGGCTATACCATGGAAGAAAAGGTGGAAATTGCCAAAAAACACTTGATACCAAAGCAGCGTAAAGAGCATGGGCTGAAGGCCAGGGATATCAGTTTTGACAAGGCAGCTATTGTTAAAATCATCGAAGGGTATACCCGGGAATCCGGTGTACGTAGCCTTGAACGACAGGTCGGTACGGTAATCAGAAATGTGGCCAAGTCCATTGCGATGGAAGAGGATTACCAGAAAAGGATTACGGCCGAGATGGTAAGAAAGATTCTTGGTGGCGAGATGTTTGACAAGGAAATGTACCAGGACAACAGTGTAGCCGGCGTAGTGACCGGTCTGGCCTGGACCTCCGTGGGCGGGGAGATTCTTTTTGTGGAATCTTCGCTTAGCAAAGGAAAGGGTAAACTTACGCTGTCCGGGCAGTTGGGAGATGTGATGAAGGAATCAGCAATGACCGCCATGTCCTATCTAAGGTCCAAGGCCGATCAGTTGAATATTGACAGTAGGGTATTTGACCAGTATGACCTGCACGTCCACGTACCAGCTGGTGCAGTGCCTAAGGACGGCCCGTCAGCTGGTATCACCATGCTGACCGCCTTGGCTTCTCTGTACACGCAGCGAAAAGTGAAAGCCAAACTCGCCATGACCGGTGAGATCACCCTTCGTGGCAAAGTGATGCCCGTGGGAGGAATTAAGGAAAAAATCCTTGCCGCCAAAAGGGCAGGGATTAAGGATATAATCCTTTGCAAGCGTAATCAAAAAGACATTGAAGAAATACACGAGCGTTATGTGAAAGGGGTGAATTTCCATTTTGTGGACAATGTAAATGAAGTGCTGGACCTGGCGCTGCTAAACCAAAAAGTGGAAAACCCGGTGAAATTCACCTTCGATGAAAACCATAAATCAGTACAAGCCTGATAATAACCTTTCGGCGGGACAACTCATCAGTTCCCGCCGATTTACTTTTAGTTGCCGATAGATTGACAATGAACCGAAGTGCCTGTTCGTTTGAACTATACCTTGACCTAAATGTTTTATGAGGTAGTGCGGTAAACAAAATAAATGTTAACCATGAAATCAAAACCTGATTTCTTGACCAAGACAATTTATGAAAGAAATTAATCATTTGACACCAAAACAAATAGTCCACGAACTGGACAAATACATCATCGGTCAGCGGGATGCCAAGAGAAATGTGGCCATAGCCCTGCGAAACCGGATCAGAAGGATGATGGTCAAAAGTGACCTGCAGAAGGATATCGTTCCCAATAATATCCTGATGATCGGTTCTACAGGTGTGGGGAAGACCGAGATCGCCCGTAGGCTGGCCAAAGTGGCCAATGCTCCATTCACCAAGG
Source organism: Echinicola soli (assembly GCF_006575665.1). NCBI lineage: Bacteria > Pseudomonadati > Bacteroidota > Cytophagia > Cytophagales > Cyclobacteriaceae > Echinicola > Echinicola soli. Next base: position 5,531,159 of record NZ_CP041253.1, on the reverse strand, counting down.
TGGAAGCATCCAAGTTCACAGAGGTAGGTTACGTAGGGAGAGATGTGGAGAGCATGGTCAGGGACTTGGTCGAGCAATCCATCAATTTGGTAAAAGAATCCAAAAATGAAGAAGTTAAGGAAAAGGCCGCCGAAAATGTGGAAGATGTCCTGTTGGATATTTTGATTCCACCGGTGAAATCACCAGGATTCAGCACCAGCCGCACCACAACAACTTCAAGCAATGGGGATTTTGATCCTGAAAAGGCCTCTGAGCAAGAGCTCAATGAAAAGACCCGGGAAAGGTTCAGGGAAAAGCTCAGAAATGGAGAGCTGGAGGAGCGAAAAGTAGAGATCAATGTCAAACAGTCAAATAACGTAGGAGTGGGCATGATCGGTAATGGCATGATGGATGACGCCAGCATGGCAGGACTTCAGGACATGCTCAATGGGATGATGCCCAAAAAGACCAAGAAGCGTAAGGTAACCATCGCCGAAGCCAGAAAAATATTGATGGAAGAAGAGGCTTCCAAATTGATCGACTTCGATGAAGTGAAAGATGAGGCCATCCATTTGGCAGAGAATAACGGCATCATTTTTATCGATGAGATCGACAAGGTGGCCAAGAGCGGTAAGAGCGGAAGTGGCCCTGATGTCAGTAGAGAAGGCGTGCAGCGGGATTTGCTTCCAATAGTGGAGGGTAGTGCCGTCAATACCAAGTATGGATTGGTACATACTGACCACGTGCTGTTTATAGCGGCAGGTGCTTTTCATGTCAGCAAGCCGTCCGATCTGATTCCTGAATTGCAAGGACGTTTTCCGATCCGGGTAGAATTGGACAGTTTGACACAAGAGGATTTCAGCCGAATCCTAAGAGAACCTAAAAATGCATTGACCAAGCAATATCAAGCCCTTTTTGAAGCCGAAGATGTGTCGCTGGAATATACCGATGATGCCATTGAGGAAATTGCACGGGTCGCCTTTAAGATCAATGAAGAGGTGGAGAATATTGGCGCCAGGAGGTTACATACGGTGATGAGCCATTTGCTCAATGACTTCTTATTTGACGTACCGGACACCATCGAGGCCAATGCCAAGATCATGGTGACCAAGGAGATGGTCGGTGAGCGATTGAGTTCGCTGGCACAAAACAAGGATTTATCACAATATATTCTGTAAATAGAATGGAGGTTGTCTCATAAATTCCGTTATCACGAGCAAGGCGAAGTGATCTCAGCGTACGTTCACTGTAAAATATACGGTAGGTAGCTGCTTCTGAGCTTCATCGCGCGCTTGCCATAGGCATCTCTTTGTGGCCATGACGAATTCTTTTGGGACAATCTCCATTTTGAAAATACCCCTAGGAATGAAAAATCTATTCATCTTAACTGGATGTAGCAAAGGAGTAGGCAAAGCACTTTTGGAGGTGCTCTTGGCGGATGCGGAAAATATGGTGGTAGGGGTTTCCCGTTCGCCGATGAAAGGTGCAGGCAATTTTAAGCACCTTACGCTTGACCTTGCCAATTCGGAGGAGTTGTCCAGTAAGTTAGAAGAACTCTTTCCAGAGGGAAATTATGAAAAAGCCGTAATGATCAACAATGCAGGCTGGATAGGGGAGATTGCACCCATTGGCCGTTTGGATCCAGCGGGTATAGCCAAAATCCATGCCGTCAATGTCGTCGCTCCGGCGATATTGATGAATGCATTTGTCCATAGGTTTGCCAGTGGAGCGTTGAAAAAAACTGTTGTGAACATCTCTTCAGGAGCCGCAGAGAAAAATATGGATGGCTGGTCTGGTTATTGCAGTTCCAAAGCAGCACTAAACCGGCTGACCGGCGTGGCACAAGAAGAAAGTGACCTTAAGGGCTACGGTATTCGTTATTATGCCCTGTCTCCTGGTATTGTCGACACCCCCATGCAAGCCGATATCAGATCTGCTAAAGAGGAGGATTTTAGTAATTTAAATAAGTTCAAGTCCTTTAAGGAAAACCAAGAACTGACCTCTCCAGATGCAGTGGCCAAAAAGGTGATGCATTTACTGGAGCATGAGGAGGAATTTGTCGATGTCTTGCAGGATGTAAGGAAGTTTTAGGCGTTATTGATTTCCAGAGACTTAAGGCAAAGTAGCACTGAGAACATCCATTTATTTTTTTGGGTAATCCACAAACCAGACAGTAGCATTTTCGGGGCCAATGGCTTCCCAATCATCCACCTCGAATATAAACCCAAACTGTCCGCAGGTGGGGAGGTTGTCGATTTCACCCCCTAGTGTTTCGATGAGCTCATTGAAGCCAGGGTTATGACCAAACACCAGGGCGGCATGTTTGTCATTTGGGATATTCTGGACGGTCTTTAGAATAGAGCTGGCAGAGGCGTGATAAAGGACAGCAGTGAGCTCAACGTTATTTTTGGGAAAGTGCAGGTTCTCTGCAGTGATGTATGCGGTGACCTTTGCTCTTTCAGCATCAGAAGAGATGAAATAATCCGGTGAAATTCCTCGTTTTTTTAGCCTTTGGGCCATTCGTGGAGCGTCTCTCAGTCCCCTTATGGCAAGGGGTCTTTGGTGATCATTCATATAAGGATCGTCCCATGATGACTTGGCATGTCTATAAATAATCAAACTTTTCATGGTTAAAAGATACGAAAAATCAGTTTGATTTTTAGGTGGAATTTTATAGTTTGTTGGTTCATTTAACCACTAACAATTAATTATTATGCTTACCGGAAAAGTGAAATTTTATAATGAAGCCAAAGGATTCGGTTTCATTATTGATGACGAATCTCAGAGTGACGTCTTTGTCCATGCCACAGGATTGGTAGAAAAAGTAGTCCAAAACGACAAGGTGTCTTATGATGTAAAAGAAGGAAAAAAAGGATTGAACGCTATAAATGTGAGAAAATCATAGTATTTCAGTCATTTTTTAAATGAGAAGGGAGTCTTGTTCGGAGGCTCCCTTTTCTTTTTGTCACTAGCCGCTATTGTAGTATAAAAAATACCACGGCCACTGCCAGTACGATGATCAGGCTTTTTGCTTTGTCCTTTGGGCCTTCGGCGATCTTTCTCATGCGTATAACATAAACAGCAATGCTTAAAGCAACTAACTGCGCCAGTAATCCAAAGCCGTTGAGGAAGACCAGCTTGGCCGGGTCAAAAACGGCCATGGCCATATTGACCAGGGGGATGATACACAAGATGATGCCTATCAATCCAATGACGAAACATCGCTGAAGTAGCGTGCTGGGGTCTTTATCCATCCAACTCATAGAAGTGGTTATTTATTGATTTTTTCTTTTCTTTTAGCGAAGTATTTACCGATTTCTTCTCCGCTCATGGCATTTAGTGTCATCCCTTTGGTCAGTCCTCCTTTCCTGCCTGTCAGCACCCCGTATTTCATATGAAAGTAGCCACTTTTTTCATGGGCATCAGGGTTTATCGAGAGCATGACTTCTTTTTCCATGGCATAATGGACCCACCTCCAGTCCAGGTCCAATCGCCAGGGGTTGGCGTTGATTTCGATGACGACATTGTTCTCGGCACAAGCATCGATGATGGCCTTATGGTCTATAGGGTAGCCTTCTCTTCTGAGCAGCAAACGCCCGGTGGGATGTCCCAGTATGGTCGTATAGGGATTCTCAATGGCTTTGATCAGTCTGGCAGTGGCTTTTTTTCGGGTCATGCTCAGGCCGCTGTGGATTGATGAAACGATAAAGTCAAACGAAGCAAGCACCTCTTCAGGGTAATCAAGGCTACCATCCACAAGGATGTCGCTTTCGATGCCACTGAAAATCTTAAAGGGGGCCATTTCTTTGTTGAGGCTGTTGATTTCTTCTTGCTGCTGGGCCACCTTATCGATATCCAGTCCGCCAGCATACATGGCTGTTCTGCTGTGGTCGGAGATGCCCAGGTACTCATAGCCCAGTTCTTGGCAATATTGTGCCATTTCCTTTAAGGTATGTTTGCCGTCACTGTAGGTGGAGTGATTGTGCAGGATTCCTTTGAGGTCTTTTTCTTCCAGTAAGGTAGGGAGCTTATTTTCTTTGGCAAGGGGGATTTCAAACTGTCCTTCTCGCAGTTCAGGAAGGACATATGCCAGCCCTGCATCTTTATAGGCCGCTTCCTGGCTATCAAAATTGCCAGCTTTGAAAAAGCTGCCTAGTGGCTTTCCATCATCCATTGGTGATAGCAAATGGGCGCGGCTTGAGCTGCGCAGCAATTGTTCATTTACAAAAGTGGAAGGGGAAGTGATAAAGAATACTACACTTAAGTCCCGCTCCCCAAGCTTTCCCCTCCAAGTGAAGGGACTTGAGGATTTTTTGTCCTGGTGGAGGGCGTCCAGCGATGAGAGCTTTCCGAGGACGTCTTTACGTTCTTCACTTTTGATGAGCCATTCCACCTGTTCGATGATTTCGTTCTTACGGGCATATGCCCCGGTGAGGGAAACAGCATCTTCGCCAAAAAATGACACCAGTTCTTTATGGAGCGCTTCTACGGGCCCTTCCACGTTTGCATAGTGCCATTTGCCTTGGTTGGAGGCCATGAATTCGAGTGATTGGATGATGCTTTCCTGTGTCTTTTGGCCGAAACCTTTTATTTTGGCCACTTCTCCAGCCTGACAGGCTTCGAGCAGTTCGTGTACAGAAGTGATGTTCAGCTCCTTCCAGAGTACTTTGATTTTTTTCGGTCCCAGTCCCTTGATTTCCAAAACCTCCAAAAGTCCTTTGGGCGTGTCCTTAAGCAGTTCCTCCAAATATTCGTGTGTGCCCGTTTCCTGTAACTGTACAATGACCTCGGCAATGCTTTTGCCAATGCCGTTGATTTTCTGCAATGCTTCCCTGTCCAGCTTTTCGAGGCTTATATTACCTTGGTCTATGGAATAGATGGCAGAAGTATAACTTCTTATCTTAAAGGCGTTCACCTCATGGAGTTCCATCAGCTGAGAGGTGAGTTTAAGGATTTTGGTGATGTTTTTATTGTCCAAAGCTTCTGTCGGTTTGGGTTTGTAACAGGGACAAATGTCCGTAATTATTGTTTTAAAATAAAATACTTAGCCTTATCTTAAGGTACAATCAAGTTAGAAAGATGAGGATAGAAATGAATAAAATCTCAGGGTTATTTTTTTTGCTGGCGGTTTTGCCTGTTTATCTCGGTGCCCAGGTGCAGTTTGTCAGCCGGGCAGAAGTTCCATCAGAGTGGGATGATCACGATTATCTTGTTTTGCCCACCAGGGAGGGCACCATTGCATTTCGGGCAAAAGCCAAAAAAGGATTCAGTGTAGAGCAGCGACTCCAGTATTTTTTTACCGACAGGGACCTCCGTGGTTCGCAGGTATATGAGGTGCCTGTGGAAGATTATTTTGACCTGATCGGGTTTGATCTGGACGATGAATACCTTTACACGCTTTTCCAGAAAGGGGAAAGCTATTCCAATGAGAAGATTGTCTATGAGGTAGACCTGAGGAATCACCAAGTGAGGGAAGTGAAGCTGGACAATATCCTGGAAATGGAGCTTCAGGAGTTTTTGATCATGGACAAAAAGGCCATCTTGATGGGGGTGATGGATTATCGCCCTGCCATTCAGCTGTTGGATACCGAAACGGGCAGCGTTCTTACAGTCCAGGGAGTATATGCCAATGAAGTGAGTATCCTCCAGCTTAGGAAAGATCCGGAGTTGAAGGTGTTTGATGTGCTGGTGAGCAAGCGGGACCGTTATAAGAAAAGGAGCCTTTCCATCATGACGTTTGATTTGGAGGGTAATAAGCTCCGAGAAGTAAAAGTAGAGCCGGAAAACCGACCGGATCTGGAGATCGTCGAGGGAATTCTTACCCCTATGGATGATTACAGCCAAGTGCTTATAGGTCCTTACGGGCAACGAAAACGTGATCCCAATATGGGTGTATATTTTTCAAGGATCAATGAGTTTGGTGAGTACGAAAATAAATTTTTGACCTTGGCGGATTTTCAGCATTTTTATAATTACCTCCCTGAAAAGCAAAAAGCGAGAAGGGAGAGAAAGCTGGCCAGGAATATAGAAAAGGAAAGGGATCTAGTGCTTCCCAATACCCTGGTGACCCGGGAAATAGTGGCCGGTAAAAATTATTTTTTGGTCTACAATGATTACTACCTGACGAGTTCGGGGAGATTTTCACCTAGGGATATGATGTACAGCAGTGACTTTTACCGTTATGCCCCACTGAGTATGCGAAACAGAGTGGTTCCTGGCGGATATCCGTGGTATTATCCCGGTACGGACGTGATGTCCAATAATGAGTATAAATTTATGGCTGCCCAGTTTCTGTTGCTGGATGGAGAGGGCAAGCTGCTGTGGGATAATTCCCTGTCCCTGAAGGATGTTACCACTACTAGTCCCGGTAAATTTGGAGAAGTCAGTTTTGATGGGAGTAACCTATATTATCTCTACTTGGAAGACGAAAAGCTGCAATTGAGCTACCTTCATAATGGGGAGATCGAACTGAAAAATGAAACCATCGACCTGGCCCTGATCAATGAAGATGAACGGATCAAAGACACCCAAGGAGAAAGTCTTTCGCTTAGCTGGTGGTACAGCAACTATTTTTTGCTCTCCGGCAAGCAGCGGGTGAGGTATTTGGATGAATCAGGGAAAGAAGAAATCAGAGAAGTATTTTTTATGACCAAGGTCCGGGCGGATGCCAGCCTTATGCATGAAGATGTTCAAGAGCAATAAGGATGAGGAAGGAGGGTTTAGCCCATTAGAGGGCAATGGATATGGGAGGTTCATTGTCCTGGATTTCTCTCCTCGAAGCGGCCGAGGCTGATAATTTATTTCTATATTTGTGCTCAAATCACAGTTATGCAAAAAAGACTCGTCTTAGACCAAAAACAAATTTCGATCATTCTGGACCGGTTCTGCTACCAATTGATTGAAAATCACGATGACTTTGACAATACGGTACTCCTGGGATTGCAGCCCAGGGGCGTGATGGTGTTGGATCGGTTGGAGAAGCGGTTAGAGGAAATCAGCGGGGTAAAGGTTCCGTCCGGTTATTTGGATGCTACCTTTCACAGAGATGATTTCCGCAGGAGAAATATCCCGCTAAAGGCCAATGAGACAAAGATTGATTTTTTAATAGAAAACAAGAATGTGGTGTTGGTGGACGATGTGCTTTTCAAGGGGCGGTCTGCCCGTGCCGCCATGGATGCCATGATCGCTTTTGGGAGACCCAGAAAGGTCGAACTGATGGTGCTCATAGATAGAAAATATACACGTGATTATCCCATAAAACCGGATTATTGTGGTAGAGAGGTCAATACCTTGGAAAGCCAGTATGTCAGTGTGGAGTGGGCGTTGAATGGATTTGAGAAGGATGCGATTTGGATAACCGAAAAAGAAGTTAAAAGCTAAGGATGCAACAGCTAAGTACCAAACATTTATTGGGTATCAAAGGACTGAATGAACAGGATATCCAACTGATTTTCGAAACTGCGGATAACTTCAAAGAGGTTATTAACAGACCGATCAAAAAAGTGCCTTCGCTACGTGATATCACCATTGCCAATGTGTTTTTCGAAAACTCTACGCGAACAAGGCTGTCGTTTGAATTGGCAGAGAAGCGGCTTTCAGCAGATGTGATCAATTTTTCTTCCAGCAATAGCTCGGTGAAGAAGGGGGAAACCTTAGTGGATACGGTGAACAACATCCTGTCCATGAAGGTAGACATGGTGGTGATGCGCCATAGTAGCCCAGGAGCTCCCCATTTTCTTTCACAGAATATCGATGCCAATATTGTCAATGCGGGGGATGGTACCCATGAACATCCGACCCAAGCCTTGTTGGATGCTTTTTCCATCCGTGAGAAATTGGGGGATGTGGCAGGGAAAAAAGTAGCCATCATAGGTGATATCCTTCATTCAAGGGTAGCACTTTCCAATATTTTCTGTCTACAGAAATTAGGAGCAGAAGTAATGGTCTGTGGACCAATAACCTTATTGCCAAAATACATTTCCAGTCTTGGCGTGAAGGTGGAGCTTGATGTGAAAAAAGCCCTGGAGTGGTGCGATGTGGCCAATGTGCTGCGAATTCAGCTGGAAAGACAGCAAATTAAATATTTCCCTTCCCTGCGCGAATATTCCCTTTACTACGGCGTGGATAAGAAACTTCTCGATCAGTTAAATAAGGAAATCGTCATCATGCACCCAGGCCCCATCAATAGAGGGGTAGAACTCAACTCAGATGTTGCCGATAGTGAACATTCCATTATCCTAAATCAGGTAGAGAATGGGGTGGCTGTGCGGATGGCTGTGCTGTACCTGCTGGCAGGAGTGAAGTGATGTTGGGAAAAAAAACAGTTAACATAAAAGCGACCAGTTTACTGGTCGCTTTTTTTGTACATGGAACTTAAATGGACGATTAGCTATTCTAAAATTAAGTACACGTCCGAAGGGATTTTTGAGGGTAACGGGTGTTTGTCCAAGTAACTTTGAGGCCTTGTTTTAGGGAAGGGTACCATGCCCGTAAGTTGGTGTAAGAAAGTACTGTATCATCGTCTCAACTGAAAAATATTTGTAAATTGTCCTAAAGAAATAACCATAGTAAAAAATGATATACAATTCGATCATCGACACCATTGGCGATACGCCTTTGGTAAAGCTCAATAAGCTCAATAAAGGCATTAAGGGGAAGGTTTATGTGAAGGTGGAATATTTCAATCCAGGCAACTCTGTTAAAGACAGGATGGCGATTAAAATGATCGATGATGCCGAAAAAGCAGGCATACTAAAACCAGGAGGTACGATCATAGAAGGAACGAGTGGCAATACCGGTATGGGGTTGGCATTGGTGGGAATTGCCAGGGGGTATAAGTGCATTTTTACCATGGCAGATAAGCAGTCCAAAGAAAAAATAGATGTACTTAAAGCCATGGGAGCAGAGGTGGTCGTTTGTCCTACCAATGTAGCCCCGGATGATCCACGCTCTTATTATTCTGTTGCCAAGAAGCTCAACAATGATATTCCCAATTCATTTTATCCCAATCAATACGATAATCTTTCCAATTGGAAGGCTCACTATGAAACTACTGGGCCGGAAATTTGGAAAGACACTGAAGGGAAAATCACACATTTTGCTGCTGGGGTAGGCACTGGAGGGACGATGAGCGGTACCGCCAAATACCTCAAAGAGCAAAACCCCTCCATCGTTTCGGTAGGGATCGATACCTATGGTTCTGTGTTCAAGAAATACAAGGAAACCGGGGAGTTTGATGAAAACGAAATTTATCCTTACCTCACAGAAGGGATAGGAGAGGATATTTTGCCGGCCAATGTCGACTTTTCGATGATTGACCACTTCGTGAAGGTGACCGATAAGGATTCGGCGGTAATGACCCGAAGGCTTTCCAGAGAGGAAGGACTCTTTGTAGGTTGGTCTTGTGGTTCGGCAGTGCACGGAGCCTTGGAGTATGCCCGCCAAAACCTAAAGGAAGACGATACGATGGTGATCATTCTCCCAGACCACGGTACCAGATACCTTGGCAAGGTTTATAATGATGATTGGATGAAAAATCACGGCTTCTTGGAGGATAATACCTTTGGAACGGCACGGGATATTATTTCCAGTAGAAATGGAACGTATGAACTGGTGGTGGCCAAAAAAGGAGAGAAGGTAAAGGCAGCGATCCATTTGATGAACGAAAGGTCTGTTTCCCAGATACCGGTAGTGGAGGATGGAAATGTTATAGGGAGCCTTACCGATACCAAGTTGTTAACAAAGATCATCCAACAACCAACGTTAAAAGATGCCCCCGTAGAGGATGTGATGGAAGATTCAATGAAATTTGTGGCAATGGACAGTACACTGGATGTGTTGTCATCGATGGTGGATAAGGATAAGGCAGTACTGGTCAGGGATGATTTGCACCAGATACATATTATTACCAAGCATGATATCCTGGGAGCTATTACCAAATCATAGGCCGTTTTGAGATCTTTATCAAGCCAGAAAAGTGCTGGGGAAAATCTGGCGATTAATTGGCATAAAATGGTGATATTTAATTTTTTGTTAGAGATTTGCGCTTTAATACTTGATCTATTTCCTATCACCTATGACAAAGTTACAGCTTAATAGGCTCATTGAAAGAGGCTATGATTTTGATATTCAGACAGTTTTTCTCGAAGGATGGGCGCTGTTTAAGCAGCAGCCCGTTTTTTCGATTGGCTATACGGGCTTTGTGATTTCGTTGGAACTGATATTTCTTCTTTACCTGAAGGAATATGCATTGCTCTTTAGTGTGTTTTTGGCTGGTCCCTTATTTTCCGGATTCTTTCTGGTGGCCAATAAACTGAAGGCTGATGAAAATGTGGCATATACAGATTTCTTCCAAGGCTTCTCCTACTACATTCCCGTTATTTTGATATGGTTGATTGGACAGGTTCTGGTTTCTGTGGGGTTAATATTATTCATTGTCCCGGGTGTTTACCTGATGGTAGGATATTCCATGGCCATTTTGCTGCATATTTTTGCCGGATTGGATTTCTGGGATTCACTGGAATACAGTAGGAGGGTGGTGACCAAAAACTGGTGGAAATTTTTCCTACTGGTCATTTCGTTAATTGTCCTCAATGTCCTTGGTGCAATGATTTTTGTGGGAGTATTTGTCACCATTCCGTTATCATTCTTCACAGCATATTGTACTTTCGAGACAGTTACAGAGGGAGCGTTGGCCGAAGAAGCCGAGGAAGTTTAGCTGGTATTGTTTTTGTATGAAACTTTGCTGAAATTCAGGATATTGTGAAATCAACAGAAACAACTCATAAAGCAAGGAAAAAGGTAATCATTGGATTTATGCTTGCCATTATGCTGGTGCTGAGTGTGGGAGCGGTTACTTATTTCAGTCTTAACCGGCTATTGGGTACCGTGGAGACACTTTCAGAGCCCAGTGATCGTATACAAGAGCTCAACGCCCTCCTTGCCGATGTTTACCAGTTGGATAAGGTAAAGGGGAATTTCGAAACGGAGAATGATACTTCTGTGGCGGTCAATTACCTGGACAAGATCGAAAAAAAGCTGAATTATCTTGAGCAATTTGCCAATGACACGGCTGAACTCAACCATCTAAAGCAAATTAACTATAACATCAATGAGCTTGTGGTGGTATATAATGGGCTTCGGGAGGTAAAGCATAACCTGATCAATAGAAACTTCAGCCGTGAAGCACTCAAAAATCTGGAGACAAAGATAAAGCGCCAGGAAGAGATCAACCGGTTACAGAATTTAGGCAAGATTCGTTTTGATCATAAAATACGAAGGGCCAAAGGTAGGCTGGACTCTCCGGCGCAAAAGAAGGTCAGTGCTGAAGAGAAATTTAAGGATGGAAACCTCATGACAGAAGCAGAAGTGGAAAATCTGCGTGATATGTTCCAGCAGTTCAGGCCAAAAGTAGATGAGCAGGATACCGTTAATGAGGCCAATACCAGTTATTCTGATTCGGTTTTATATGCGGTAAAACAGTTTTTGGTAAATATCAATTATGAAGAGCAGCATCTCCGGTCCAATCTGGCCCAGCTTGAAAAAGAGCTTAACGAAAAGAACCGGGCACTGATCGAAGATACACAGACGGTCATTTCTAACCTCCAATATGATGCATTGGCCGAAGTGGAGCAGAAAAATGCTTCCCTTTACGATCTGGCATTTGATGTGGCCATATTGCTGGGCGTAATTATTTTTGTGGGGATAGTGGGATCATCAGCTTTTATCTACAGTATCATCACTGAAATCAATAAAGATGAGAGCAAGCGTTTCGAGCTCGAGCGCGCCAAGGTAAGGTCTGATAAATTGGCCAAGGCCAAACAGAACTTTCTGGCCAATATGAGCCATGAAATCAGAAACCCCCTTCATGCTATCCAAGGCTACAACGAAGCCATCCGCAAGACTTCCATGACCAAGGATCAGGAAGACTATGTTAACATGGTAGGATTTGCTGCTGAAACCCTTTCTGGCATCGTCGATGATATATTGGATCTTTCCAAATTGGAGGCAGGGAAGATCACCATAGAGAAGGAGCCGTTTAATGCCCAAAAACTTTTTAGTGCAATAAAGAATTCCTTCGAATTGAAGGCCAAAGAGAAGCAAATAGATTTTGTGTGGACAATAGATATTGCGGAGGAAAAGTGGTTTTCGGGGGATGAACTCAGGATCAGGCAGATTCTTAATAATTTGATTAGTAACGCGCTGAAATTTACCGAAGAGGGGATGGTGGCGGTGAAAGTAGCCTACGAGAAGGGATTTTTATTGGTCAATGTCAAGGATACCGGCATCGGGATGTCAGCAGAATTTAAGGAGAATATTTTCAAGGAATTTAACCAAGGCGATGGCTCGATCAATCGGAGATACGGCGGGACCGGCCTTGGTTTGGCCATTGTCAAGCGGATGCTTGATTTGCTGAAAGGTAAGATAGCACTGGAGAGCAGCCCAGGAGAAGGTACGGAGTTTAAGGTGGAAATTCCGGTGAAACCAACTGAAGCAGCGGTAAAAGTGGAAGAAGTGAGCAGTTGGTATGACCTGAATGGACTGAACGTTTTGTTGGTAGACGACGATTCAGTGGGGTTGAAATTTGCCAAGCTTCTACTTGAAAGTAATGGAGCGAAGGTTTATGACTATCTTGGAGGGATAAAGGTCAGGGACGAATTTGAGCAAGTTCCTTTGGATCTGGCCCTGTTGGATGTGCAGATGCCTGAAGTGACAGGTTATGATACATTACGGTTGGTAAGGGGAGAATATGGATACAAGGACCTGCCTTCCATTGCGATCACAGCCAATGTGTTTGCCAAGGAAAAGGATCAGCTTTCAGATGCAGGGTTTGATGCAATTGTCCTCAAGCCATTTAAGGAGGTTGATTTGGTCAAAATGATCGGCAAAGTGCTCCAGCTGGAAACTATTTCCCATAATGTTAAAAACCCGATGAATGAGCAAGATGCCCTTAAACAGACCAAACCGTATTCGGTAGAGGACATGTCCAAGTTCTGCATGAATGATGAGGAGATGCTCAAGGAGGTACTGATCGATTTTTGTTCGAGTACCAGCGCCGATCTCGTTGAGCTGGGGCAGACTTGTGCGCGTCAGGACTGGGAGCAATTACTGGAGATAGCACATAAACTTGGTAGCCGGTTAGGACAGTTGAAGATCAAGTCAAGTACGTTGGCGCGAGGCCTGGAGTATGACCTGAAGGAAGGCAATACCACCAATGCGCGGGTTATGGTTGAAAAAATAAAAAAAGAAACCCTTGAAGTATTGGATCAGATCTTGGCTGATTTTCAGTTGTTCACAAAGGTTTCTTGATAGGTAGTGCTTGCTTTTTTAATCTATGCCGTATTTTTCGATTTTATTATAGAGCGTTTTACGGTCGATATTAAGGATTTTGGCAGCTTTTGATTTATTATGTTTTACCTCATTGAGCGTTTTGATGATCATGGCTTTTTCCTGTACTTCAAAGGAAGATTTTAAGTCATTGGTATTGCTGTTTTGAGAACTTGAGTTTTCCGGCAATAACAGGTCCACAGGGAGGGATTCCTTATGGATATAGTCATCTACGGTCAGGAGCACTGCCCGTTTGATGATATTTTTAAGTTCCCGCAAGTTGCCTGGCCAGCTGTATGTCTTGAAGATATCTTTGACATCATCGCTGAATCCGAGGATGTCCTTTCCCAGGGATTGGTTAGCATCCTGAAGGAAGATTGCAGCATAGTGAAACAAGTCCTCGCCCCTTTCACGTAATGGTGTGGACTTGAGGCTGAATTCGTTCAGTCGGTGGTATAGATCTTCCCGGAATTCCCCTTTTTTGGCGGCATTGGACAGGTCTTCGTTGGTGGCTACGATGATTCTAACATCTATAGGGATATCTTTGGCGCCTCCGATTTTACGGATTTTCCGTTCTTGGATAGCACGGAGCAATTTAATCTGTACTTCATAACTCAAGTTACCGATCTCATCCAGAAATATGGTGCCGCCATTGGCCATTTCGAAATGGCCTGTTTTATTGTCAAGGGCGCCGGTAAAGGCACCTTTTACGTGGCCAAACAATTCACTTCCCGCTAGCTCCTTTGATAATGACCCGCAGTCTATAGCTACAAATGGGCCGCCGGAGCGTTTTGATTTTTCATGGATACGTTTAGAAATGAATTCCTTTCCCGTACCGCTTTCGCCCAGGACTACCACACTCATTTCCGTAGGTGCTACCAGTGAGATGTACTGCTCCAGCTGTAAGGATTCTGGACTTTTACCGACTACGTAAGTATCATTTACTTGGGTTTTTGATGTGCTTTTCACCGTTTTCGCAGCTTTGGGGGCTTGGTCTTCCGGTACCCCTCTGCTAGGGGGGGACTTGAGCGCTTCATTTACGGTGGTGAGCAGTTCGTCGGGATTGATCGGCTTGGTGATGTACTCGATCGCTCCCAGCTTCATGGAGCGAACTGCTGTTCTGATGTCTGAGTAGTTGGTGATCAGGATGACCCTGGTGTTCATTTTATTATGGACGATGTTTTCCAGTACTTCCATTCCCGTCCCGTCCGGCAACCTGTAATCGGTAATGATCAGGTCGTAGGATTTTTTGTCCAGCATCAAAAACGCTTCATTGATCTTGGCGGTTTGATCCACTTCATAATCATGTTTTTCCAGAAAATTCTTGATGATTTTGGAATAGGTCAAATCATCTTCAATCAGAAGTATCTTTGCATTTGCCATAAGTCAACTATTCTATAAAAGGTAAGCACAGCTGAAACTGTGCCATAAATTAAAGATTGCCTTTTTTCGCGCTTGTTGGTGAGTGTAGCGTCAGTAAATCTCCAAGGCAATGAATTGTGTGATTTCTATTGGAGAAGTTTATATCTGCTAAAGTAATTAATATTTTTATAAGCTTTTAATAAAAAAATATGGCTTTTTTTACGAAATAATATCCAGCTATCTACTTATGGAAAATATTGCTTTTTATAGCGTAAAATTTGTTTTTTTTAAAGAAAATAGAGGTAAAATTTTTTTTATTGATGTAATAATAATTTTAATTTTATATCTGTCGAATTGGGTATTTTTTTTCAATAGAAATAGTCAATTACTTTTTGGGTTGTTTCATGAGGGGTTGAGCGACTTCGATCGGTTGGCTGTCATACGGGATCAGCTGACCGGCCCCGTTGAACTTGGCCCTTATAATAAATTTCTCTTCATCCTCAAAAGCTAAGCTGTAGAAGGCACCATTACTATTGGAGACTTTGGTGGCCTTGATCAATTTCATTTCTGCAAAGACACTATTTTGATTTAGCGTTTTGATGATGGGACTTGGCAAATTTTTATACTCGACAATTTGGGTATCCACCAAGCCATGAGGCAGGCAGTTTTCTTCCGCCACTGAGGTGGCGGGTTTTGGGGAAGTGGAAGGTTCGGCACATCCCAAAGCAAGCAGGACGAACAAGAGATATGTAAGCGATGACAATTTCATGGTTTCATATGGTTAGTGCTTTAATCGGCCCTGATTCAGGTAATCCGGAGATACAAAGCGCTTTTACATTAGGAGCCAAAATCAGACCATTCCCCTTCAAATGTGCTGAAAGCCATGTTTTTAGGTTATTTGTGCCGTTATTTGGCGATGTGGTGAGGTGTTAATACCCAAAATGTAGATTTTCGAAAAGGTGTGGGATTGCAATTGTTCTGTAATTCTTTTATCTTAGTATCGATAATTATAAATCTATAACTTTTTGCTTGCAATTTTCCCTCAGGCACGTGCGCTTGAGGGATCTTTTTTTATAGCTTTGTGAAAAATTGGTATTGGTTTCCTAGTGTTTTGATTTTATGCAGGCAAGTGCTCCCATAGGGATTTTTGATAGCGGAATTGGCGGTTTGACTGTCGCAAGGGCAGTGAAGAAATTACTGCCTGACGAACAATTGGTGTATTTTGGTGATACGGCCCATTTGCCGTATGGGGATAAAAGTACCGCAGCTATCCAGGCTTATGCCGTAAAGATTGCCGATGTATTGCTGAAGGCCAATTGCAAAATGGTTTTAATAGCTTGCAATTCAGCTTCTACGGCTGCCTACGAATTGGTGAAGGCCTATGTGGCTTCGCGAGCAGCTGTCTTTGATGTCATCGAGCCTGTGGTGAATTACGTCGGACTTAAGCTGCCTGGAAAGCATGTTGGACTGATCGGTACCAAACAAACGGTTAATTCCGGTGTCTATCGCCAAAAACTTGAAGGTTTGGACAAGGGGGTGTCTTTTTCTGCACTGGCCACGCCCCTTTTAGCGCCAATGATAGAAGAAGGATTTCACAGCAACCGCATCAGTAAAGAGATCATCAAGTCCTACCTGGATGATGAAGAGCTGAGCGCCATCGATGCGCTGATTTTGGGTTGTACCCACTATCCGCTGATCAAACCACAGATAGATGAGCTTTACGAAGGAAGGGTTAAAGTGATCGACAGCTCGGAGATGATTGCCGAAGCCACCAGGAAATACCTGGCCATGGCAGGGTTGCTTAACCAAGGGGCAAAAGATAAGGATCGTTTTTTGGTTTCTGATTATACCTCCTCATTCGAAAACACCACAAAATTGTTTTTTGGTCGGGAAGTAAACTTGGAGAAGTACCCGCTTTGGGAGTAATACTACTGGTCTTATGTACTATTTTAAAAAAATAGGTTAAGAGATAATTATTTTTAGGTTAGTCTTTTGATTGTAGGCTTATTTCTAGGTGATGCCTGTTTGTGTGAAATATTATTTTTTATTGCAAACTGTTTTTAAAGACAAATTTTGCAAAATGGAATTTTTCTTTTTTAAAAAGCGTTATTAAAGCCCCGAGACATTTGGGAGAAAGTGATAAAAAAGGTTTAACTTTGTTGCTTAAAATACTACTTGCAAATACCCGATGAGTGATCAAATCAAACACGAATGCGGCATAGCCATGGTCAGGCTCCGCAAGCCCCTTCAATACTATATTGATAAATATGGTACACCCATGTATGCTGCAAACAGGCTCTATGTGCTGATGCAGAAACAAATCAACAGGGGCCAAGATGGTGCAGGAATTGCAAACATTAAAATAAACAGCAAGCCCGGCACCCGGTACATTAGCCGGTACAGGTCTGTGGATCCGCAAGCGGTCAACTACCTTTTCGGAAAAGTGGCCAAGAAGTTTCGAAAAGCAAAGAAGCAGGGAGGCGAAGAAGGATTGAATAATGCAGACTGGATCAAGGACAATGTAGCCTTTTCCGGTGAAGTATGGTTAGGGCATTTGAGGTACGGTACTCACGGGGAAAACAGTATCGAAACATGTCATCCTTTCTTGAG
Organism: Echinicola soli; assembly: GCF_006575665.1. NCBI lineage: Bacteria > Pseudomonadati > Bacteroidota > Cytophagia > Cytophagales > Cyclobacteriaceae > Echinicola > Echinicola soli. The sequence goes on along the minus strand of NZ_CP041253.1, from coordinate 5,513,882 downwards.
ACAGAACAACTGGAGGAGTAGGAATTTGGTGATGGCAGGAAACTTCAACATGACCAATGTGGAGGAACTGTTTGGGAAGTTGGTGGAGCTAGGGCAGCACCCGAAAGAAAAGACAGATACCGTGACGGTGATGGAGAAAATCGGGCACTTCGTAGACGAGGAAAATCAACGGATTTTCAATAAATACAAAGGAGAATATTCCAATAATGAGATCACAGAAGTAATTGAGCGGGAACTGGATGTGGCAAGGATCCTGAGAAGATCCTGCAGGGATTTTGACGGTGGTTATGCCATGGCAGGAATCATCGGGAATGGAGCCAGTTTTGTAGTAAGGGATCCATCCGGAATCCGGCCAGCCTATTACTATGCCGATGATGAAATTGTGGTCATTGCTTCAGAAAAACCGGCCATTAAGTCTGCTTTTAACATCGATTACAATGCTATTCAAGAAATCAAACCAGGGCATGCGTTGATCGTCAATAAAGACGGCACCTATGGAGAGCATGAAATCATTTCCGCACTGGAGAAAAAATCCTGTTCATTCGAACGAATATATTTTTCAAGGGGTACCGACCCGGATATTTACAGGGAAAGAAAACAACTCGGAAAAGCCCTGATTCCCCAGATTCTCAAGGCGATTGATTTTGATCTAAAAAATACCGTGTTTTCCTACATCCCCAATACTGCCGAGACTGCTTTTCTCGGGCTCATCGAAGGGCTTGAAGATTACCTCAGTGCCAAGAGGAGGGAAATCTTATTGGAAGGAAAGCCTCATCTGGAAAATATCGAGGATTTGCTGAGCTTTAGGCCGAGAGTGGAGAAGTTGGTGAACAAGGATGTCAAGCTCAGGACGTTTATTACCAATGACAATGACCGCGATGTCATGGTGGCCAATGTCTATGATACTACCTATGAGGTAATCCGCTCCGGTGTAGACACTATTGTTGTACTGGATGACAGTATTGTGAGGGGAACGACCTTGGAGAAGAGTATTCTGACAACTTTGGATAAGTTGAAGCCCAAGCGAATCATCGTTGTGTCTTCAGCACCCCAGATCCGCTATCCTGATTGCTATGGGATCGATATGTCCAAGATGCGTGAGTTCATTGCCTTCAGGGCGGCCTTAAAGCTGTTGGAAGAAACCGGGCAGCAGTACATTTTGGATGAAGTGTATGACAAGTGTGTGGCCAATCCTGATGCCGAAGAAAACTTCGTCAAAGAAGTGTATGGGAAGTTTACCCCTCAGCAGATTTCGGACAAAATAGCCGATATCATCACCATGGATCAGATAAATGCTGAAGTCAAGGTAATCTACCAAACAGTAGAAAACCTCAATAAGTCCTGTCCTGAGCACCTGGGGGACTGGTACTTTACCGGTGATTTTCCCACGGAAGGGGGCATGAAAGTGGTGAACAAATCCTTTGTCAACTTTATGGAAGGAAAGGTCGTAAGGGCCTACTAGGCAAAGCTAAAATATAGAAGAAAAGGCCGTCATTATGATGGCCTTTTTGTATTTTCAGGCCTGCCAAAGGGCCTGCCAAAGAAAAACACTTAAAAAATTAAACTGTAAAAAATATGAGTATCAATACTGGACTGTTAAAGCAAGTTTGTGAAATTGCCGGTGCGCCTGGTTTTGAAAAAAGAATCAGGGACTTGGTCATTCAGGAAGTGACCCCGTTGGTAGATGAGGTAAAGGTAGATAACTTAGGCAATGTCATCGCCGTCAAAAAAGGGAGTAAAAATCCTGATGGGAAGAGGGTGATGGTGGCCGCTCACATGGATGAGATTGGGTTTATCATCACACACATAGATGAAAATGGCTTTTTGAGATTCCATACCCTGGGCGGTTTTGATCCGAAGACCCTGACTGCCCAAAGGGTGATTGTGCATGGCAAGAAGGACTTAGTCGGGGTGATGGGCAGCAAGCCGATCCATGTCATGACGCCCGACGAAAGGAACAAACTTCCCAAAACTACCGACTATTTTATTGACCTGGGAATGAGCAAGGATGAGGTAGAGAAGTACGTCCAGGTGGGGGATTCGGTGACCAGAGACCGCGAACTGATAGAGATGGGGGACTGTGTGAATTGTAAGTCCATCGATAACCGGGTAGCTGTTTTTATCCTGATAGAAGCGCTAAAAACCATTAAAAACCCTCCTTATGATGTTTATGCTGCCTTTACCGTCCAAGAGGAGGTAGGGCTTCGCGGAGCAAATGTGGCTGCCCATGGGGTCAATCCGGATTTTGGGATCGCCCTGGATACGACCATTGCATTTGATGTGCCGGGCGCTTCACCACATGAGAAGGTGACCGAGCTCGGAAAGGGGACTGCTGTTAAAATAATGGATGCCATGACCATCTGTGATTATAGAATGGTGGACTTTATGAAAAAAACTGCCGAAAGCAATCAAATCAAATGGCAGCCTGAGATCCTTACGGCCGGTGGTACAGACACCGCAGGGGTGCAGCGAATGGGGAAGCAAGGAGCTATCGCGGGGGCTATTTCCATTCCTACCAGGCACATGCACCAAGTCATCGAAATGGCTAACAAAAAAGATATCGCAGCAAGCATCAAGTTGCTCAATGCCTGTCTGGAAAACATAGACCAGTACGACTGGAAACATTAAAGTAAAAGCAACAGTGTCAAGTATAAAGAAAGGCTAAATATGGTCCAAGTCTTCAGGCTTGGACCATGCCTTTAATAAGTCCCGGCCTTATTCCTGAAATGATCCTTCAATATTGCCGTATGAAATCGAAGGATAGATCATGCGCGCTATTTAGGGCTTGATTTTTTTCTTTGGGACTTTTTTGATCAGGTATTGGTAGAGCTCAATGTAGTTGACATGTTCGTGGTTGCTGAGGCTGATGGAGTTTTTGTCATCAAAAACGATGGTCAATTGCCTGAATTCTTTTTTATTGGCATGCACAATCTCTTCCTGCCACACCAGGATGTCCGCCAAGGGATAGTCTTTTTTCATTCCCCTGAGTGGTAGCCTTACGATTATTTTGCCTTTGCCGGCAGTAACAAAACGGTATCCGGCCATCATTTTTACCAATAGCATGAGGAGTACCACTGTGAGGATACTGGCACTGATCAGGTAAAATGCCAATCCATACGTCCTGACGGTGCTAAAATCATGAAGGATATAGCTCAAGCCGGCAAAGAGGATGGCGACTACTATCCCTAATGATATATAGGTGGATCGTTTTGGTTTACAATGAATCATAATCTTTCATTAGTTCCTCCATTTTATGCCTGGAGAAAGTGATCAAATCAGGGAAGAAGCGGTCAAAATATCCCTTCAGCGCTGTCTCGTGCTGTTGGAGAAACAGATGGGCTGATCCCATTTTGGAATCAAAAGTAGTAAGTTTGGAGATGGCAGTCAAGGTGGCTTTCATACCGTCAATGGTCCCATATACCACTAGCCAGTTTCCTGTTTTCATGTGGTGAAAGAGCTGCAAAAAGCTTTTAGGGAGTTTTTCTTTGTTTTTGTCTATGATGGCATAGACTTGCTGCGAAAATTCCTGAATGCTTCTGTCGTCGTATTCATTCCAGTATTTGCTCAAGAAATAATCAAAAAAAACATCAGTAATCACCAGCGAATAGCGCTTGTAGATAGGCTTTAACATCTCCTGTGCCTCCTTCACCACCGGATGAGTGTCTGTGAAATGGTCTATTTCCCGGTGAAGATGGACGCCCAGGGCGATCCCCGGTTCAAACTGTTCCTCCAGGTTGCCGCGTACAAAATCACCTATAAAGTTCCCGAGCAGAACCTTGGGGTGGTCAAATGATAGATATGCGTGTGCTAAAAAGTTCAATATTGAAAAACGTTTGAATGCCTGAAAACCCGGTTTAATTACATTAGTTTTGAATATTAAAAATAACCATTGATGTCGAGAATACAGGAAGAATTAAAAATAACTTTACAACTTTTAAAAAAAGAGTGGAAAGAAGACCTGGAGCAGTACCGGCTCAAAACACTCAGTGCTTCGATTGCCGATAAGCAGAAGGATGGGATTTGCTGGTACCCCGTGCAGGTGGTGAAGACCAAAGTAGGGTTGGGAGACCGGTTGATCGTAGAGATAGAAAGGGGGGATAGCCGTCTTTCACATGGCTTTCAATCCGGAAAGACGGTTTCTTTGTTTTCAAATTTTTCGGACGGTGCGCCATTACGAACAAATGGCGTGGTCAATTTGGTTAAGAAGAATACCATGGTCATTACCTTGATGGGGCATGAGTGGCCGGATTGGTTGCAGGATGGCAAATTAGGGGTTGACCTGCATTTTGATGAGGCAAGTTATCGCGAAATGGAGTATGCGATGCAGCAGGTGATCAAGGCAGGTGCAGGAAGATTGGGGCAGCTAAGGGATGTCCTTTTGGGGCAGGAAGCCGCTTCGTTTACGGCTGGATTGCCCTTGGTTTTTGCGACTTCCCATCTAAATCACAGTCAGGTTGAAGCAGTTCAAAAGGTGCTGGCAGCCCAAGACGTGGCCTTGGTGCATGGCCCTCCCGGTACTGGCAAGACCACTACGATGGTGCAAGCGATCAATGAGACGCTACAACGACACCCTCAAGTGATGGTCTGCGCTCCCAGTAATGCTGCAGTGGACTTGCTGGTAGAAAAGCTCTTGGCAAAAAGAATATCGACCTTGCGCATAGGGCATCCTGCAAGGGTCGACGATCAGATTTTGGAACAGACACTGGATGCCAAAATAGCACAGCACAGTAGTTTTAAGGATTTAAAGAAATTACGTAAGTCAGCGGAGGAGTACCGCAAGTTGGGAAGAAAATATAAACGAAATTTTGGGGCTGCGGAACGCCAGCAGCGTAAGCAGCTATTTGCTGAGGCATCAAAGGTAAAAGAGGCCGCCAGGCATTTGGAAGATTATATTTTATATGATGTCTTTCAGCAAAACCAGGTGATAGCCACCACGCTGGTGGGGGCCAATCATACTGCCTTAAAAGGAATGGAGTTTCCGGTAGTATTTATCGATGAGGCAGCGCAAGGCCTGGAGCCAGCCACTTGGATTCCGGTCATGAAGGCAAAAAAAGTAGTGATGGCCGGCGATCACTGCCAGCTTCCGCCAACCATAAAATCATATGAAGCAAGTAAGGAAGGGTTGAGCGAAACCTTGTTCGAAAAAGTAATCGACCGTCAGCCTGAAGCCAGCTGGATGCTTAAGGTGCAGTACCGGATGCCCGAGCTGATCATGCGGTTTTCAAGTGAATATTTCTATCAAGGGCAATTGGAGGCGGCGGCATTGACCGATGCCCACTGCTTGAGCAGAGCGGAACCGGTAATGGAGTTTATCGATACGGCAGGCAGCGGCTTTGGGGAACACCTCGAAAAGGATTCGTTAAGTAAACTGAATGCCGAAGAAGCACGCTTTGGCTTGGGGCTACTGGAAAAGTTGGTAGAACGAATTGGTGTAGGGTGCTTTCAGGAACAGCAATTTACCATTGGGGTGATTTCCCCCTATAAAGCCCAGGTAAAGAAGTTGACCGAGTTGATGGAAGAGGGCGCAGTATTTGAAGGGCTGAGGGAGCTGTCTGATGTGGTTACGATCGGTACCATAGATGGTTTTCAAGGCCAGGAGCGGGATGTGGTCTTGATCAGCTTGGTGCGGTCAAATGAACAAGGAGAAATTGGCTTTTTGGCAGATACCAGAAGGATGAATGTTGCTCTTACCAGGGCCAAAAGAAAATTGATTGTCATTGGGGACAGCGGCACTTTAAGCAGCCATCCCTTTTACCAGCAGTTTTTGGACTTTGTCGCTGAAAACGGACTTTATAAGAGTATTTACGAGTATATGGAATTCTAGGGGATCTCGCTAAGGAGGCCGCACCTTTTTAATTGGGATATTCCATATATGCCAGGTTGAGGTAGCTCAATACCTTGCCAAAAGCTTGTGCAGCCTTCTCCTGTTCAGTGGTAAGCTTTTTGCCCGTCAGCCGGCATAATAATAGCCCGTAAACCCCATTGATGCAGATTTGGATTTCATGGCCAATGTCCTGCCCCTCGGCTGCGATGATGGATTCGATGATATGGGGCTTTGCCTCATGGTAAATGGCAAAGTATTCCCTGTCCGATTTTAATAAATCCCAATGGATCTCTGCCAATTTCCTCACTTCTTGCTGGGTGGCCTCCAGATGCCCGGTTTCCTGGATGTTTTCTTGCTGCATTTTTTCTGATAGGGCTTCAAACCAATCGGTAATTTCTTTCTTTTCTTCAGGGGGGACCGGGTAATGGGCAATCACATATTGGTGGACTTCATCCATGTTGAATTGGTAAGAGCGAAGCAAATCTTCCATTTGGTACATGTAGACGATGTATTCACCGATATTTTGCCTTTTTTTCTTTTCTGCCAGTTTTTTCATGCATGCATAACCTTTTTGGAAAGGCAAAGATACAAATGGGGAGATAGAATTCCTTGTGAAGGTTTCTTCTTGATATGAAGTGTTGTTGGATATATGATGAAATAGAGGTTTGGGGCAGTATTTAGGGCATTAGAATGCTTTATTTGGTGACTTGGGTTGGCTGCCTGGAGGATTACTTCATTCTAATGGCGTGCAAGTTGCGGTTTTGCAAAGACTATTTACTATTTTTGCCGACAGAATGGATATGCAAAAAATAAGAAACTTCTGTATCATCGCCCATATTGATCATGGGAAGAGTACGTTGGCGGATCGTCTTCTCCAGTTTACCAATACGGTGACTGAAAGGGAGATGCAGGATCAATTGTTGGATAATATGGATCTCGAGCGTGAGCGGGGAATTACCATTAAGTCTCATGCGATCCAAATGAAATATACCTATCAAGGAGAGGAGTATACCCTGAACCTTATAGACACCCCTGGACACGTGGATTTCTCCTATGAGGTTTCCCGTTCCATTGCGGCCTGTGAAGGGGCTTTGTTGATCGTGGATGCATCCCAAGGGGTGGAAGCCCAGACAATTTCCAATCTTTACCTTGCAATGGAGCATGATCTGGAGATTATCCCGGTGCTGAATAAAATCGACCTTCCCGGTGCTGAGCCTGAGGTAGTCGCTGATGAGGTGATTGACCTGATAGGCTGTGATCGGGAGGATATTATTTTGGCCTCTGGCAAAGAAGGCACAGGAATCGAAGATATCCTGAATGCGGTAGTTGAAAAGATATCTGCGCCAAAAGGGAATGCGGATGAACCGTTGCAGGCCATGATCTTCGACTCGGTTTATAATCCCTTCAGGGGTGTGGAGGTGCTTTTTCGTGTGTTTAACGGAACCATTAATAAAGGCGATAAGATTAAGTTTGTCAACACAGGCAGGGAATACGATGCCGATGAAATCGGTGTGCTTGGTATTGTCCAACACCCACAGAAAACCATCAGTGCAGGAAATGTAGGTTACCTGATTTCTGGTATCAAGGTGGCCAAAGAAGTCAAGGTAGGGGATACCATTACGCATATCAAGCGTCCTTGTACCACAGCCATCAAAGGATTTGAAAATGTCAAACCTATGGTTTTTGCGGGGATTTATCCCGTAGAGACTACGGAATTTGAGGAGTTGAGGGCATCGATGGAGAAGCTTCAGCTAAATGACGCTGCCTTGGTTTGGGAACCTGAAACCTCGGCAGCCCTGGGCTTTGGTTTCCGTTGCGGTTTTTTGGGGATGTTGCACATGGAGATCATCCAGGAGCGCTTGGAGCGTGAGTTTGGCATGACGGTGATCACCACTGTCCCTTCGGTGCAATTTAAGGCATTGATGAACGATGATACTATCAAGCTGATCAATGCCCCATCGGATATGCCGGATCCAAACCTTTTCAAACATATTGAAGAGCCTTATGTCCATGCATCGATCATTACCAAGTCCGATTATGTCGGACCAGTAATCCAATTGTGTATGGAGAAGCGAGGACAAATCAAAAACCAAGTCTACCTGACTGCGGACAGGGTGGAGCTGACCTTTGATATGCCTTTGGCTGAGATTGTTTTTGATTTCTTTGATAAGTTAAAGACCATTTCCAGGGGGTATGCCTCTTTGGATTATGACCTTAGGGAAAACAAGCCTTCAAAAATGGTTCGCCTGGACGTGATGCTCAATGGTGAAGTGGTGGATGCGTTGTCAGCAGTGGTCCATAGGGACAAAGCCTATGAGTGGGGAAAAAGACTCTGTGAGAAATTGAAGGAATTGGTGCCTAGACAGATGTTTGAAATAGCAATTCAGGCAGCGATAGGGACGAAGATCATCGCCAGGGAAACAGTAAAGGCCATGCGTAAAAATGTCTTGGCCAAGTGTTATGGTGGGGATATTTCGCGTAAGCGTAAATTGCTGGACAAGCAGAAAAAGGGCAAGAAGCGTATGCGCCAGGTAGGCAATGTAGAGGTGCCGCAGGAAGCGTTTATGGCGGTGCTAAAGCTGGACTAAAGATAGAAGTACGAGGTACGAACCTCTGCATTGGAGATTGTTTTTATGTTGGAAAGTGTTAGGTTCATATGTTGAACAAACGCTTTTTGATATGAAAAACAATCTTATTCTTAGAACAAAAAATATGCTGTGCAAATTTGGTTTTTTGTTCTAAGCTTCCTAAACCAGAGAGTACAATGCATAGCAGTTAATAAGATGCTATAGTTCTGTAGGAACTAATTATAGAGCTTCTCAGCGAGCCAAATCCACAGCTGATTTTATTAAAAAATAGTGGAAGAAGAAGTGGACGAAAGTCTCTATTTCTTGGAACTATTGATGGAAATCAATAGGGATTTAACACATGGTATTGAATAATTGCACCGTGAAGGAAATGAATTGTTGTCGATCATGGTAGCATCAGTAAATAAAGTAAAGCGTAACAAAATATCAAAATGTGAGTAGCCAACAGAAGATTTCGTACTTCGTACCTCTCACTTCCAACTTTAATAGATCATGCCTACAATAATAGACGGAAAGAAGACATCAGCTGATATCAAAAATGAAATAGCAGCCCGCGTAAAGGAAATCAAAACAGCAGGGGGGAAGGTACCTCATTTGGCAGCGGTTTTGGTGGGCAATGATGGAGCCAGCCAAACTTATGTGGGGGCCAAGGTAAAGGCCTGTGAATTTGTGGGGTTTGAGTCGACTTTGGTGAAGCTGGAGGATAATGTGTCTGAAGAAGAGCTGCTCAAAGCAGTGGAAGAGATCAATGAAAACCCGGATATCGATGGACTGATTGTCCAGTTGCCCCTTCCGAAGCATATTTCTGTGGAAAAGGTAACGGCGAAGATCAAACCTGAAAAGGATGTGGACGGATTTACTCCGGCCAACGTTGGTCGGATGGCGTTGAACTGGCCTACTTACGTGGCAGCCACCCCCTATGGGATCATCGAGCTGCTAAAGCGCTATGAGATTGAGACTTCGGGGAAACACTGCGTGGTGATCGGAAGGAGCCATATTGTAGGTTCTCCAATGAGCATCCTGATGGCCAGGAATGATTATCCCGGCAATAGCACGGTGACCTTAACGCACAGCAGGACCAAAAATTTAAAAGAAATTGCCAAAACTGCTGATATTCTGATTGTGGCCATTGGGAAGCCGGAATTTGTGACGGCAGATATGGTGAAAGAGGGAGCAGTGGTAGTTGATGTGGGGATCCACCGGATCGAAGATTCCTCCAAGAAGAATGGTTTTAGGCTTATCGGTGATGTGAAGTTTGACGAAGTTTCAGCAAAGTCATCTGCCATAACACCGGTTCCTGGTGGTGTAGGGCCAATGACAATTGCCTCATTGCTATACAACACCCTGCTTTCGGCAGAAAAAAAGGTGTATAAGTAAATATAATCCAAGACAGGGAACCCAAGACAGAAATGGAGGGTTTGGTTAGTGTAAAAGAGGAAAGTGGTACACATGTTCCTGATGCGGAATATTGGTAGTGTCTATTCCCTACTTAAGTTATATTCAATTTCACAGCGGTTCAATCACCCGCTCCATCAAAAATTAAATCATGGAAATCAAACAAGCGGTAGAAAAAGGACTTATGCTTCCTTTGATGGAAGCATTTTATACCATCCAGGGAGAAGGTACATTTACTGGTCATCCAGCGTATTTTATTCGTCTGGGCGGATGTGATGTAGGATGCGTTTGGTGTGACGTGAAGGAATCCTGGGAAGCGGCTAAATGGCCGGTACTTTCTGTGGAAGAAATAGTAGACGGAGCACTTCAGTACCCTGGAAGATTGGTGGTGATTACCGGCGGGGAACCGCTGATGTATGAACTTGGGCCGCTTACGGCGCTTTTAAAGGAAAAGGGTTTTACGACCAATATAGAGACCAGTGGAGCCCATCCTTTTTCAGGTCAGTTTGATTGGGTCTGTTTTTCACCCAAGAAGTTCAAGGAACCCCATCCCAGTATTTTTGAAAAGGCAGATGAGATCAAAGTGATCGTTTTTCATAAAAGTGATTTTGACTTTGCTGAAAAGCATGCAAAGAAAGTCCAGCCAAGCTGCAAAAAACTGCTCCAGCCCGAATGGAGCAAGTCCGATAAATTCACCGGAGAGATCATCGATTACATAAAAAATCATCCTGATTGGAATATTTCGCTACAAACTCATAAATTTATGGATATCCCATAAATTAAATGAGAGTAGCCCAAATAGTCTTCTTTTTTATTTTTATCAGTTCTCAAGCGCTTGGCCAAAGTTATACCAGCGAAAACAGAAGGGCGATCAAGCTCTATCAAGAAGGAGAGGATCTGTCCATGCGCAGAAGGTATGATGAAGCACTGGAGAAATATGCTGATGCTGTGAATAAAGACGAGGGGTTTCTAGAGGCTTATAAGAAGTGGTCCCAGCTTTTGCTCAAGAAGGGAAGCGCGAGGGAAGCCCTTCAAATAGCGAGTGCCGGGGAATTAAAAAGCCAAGGAAACAGTGGTTTTATGGCGGACTTTAGTTGGTTGGTTACCAATATTTATTTGAAGTCAGGAGATTTTGACGCGGCAATAAAGAAATTTTATAACAGTCAGGGGCTTTTTTCCAGTAAAGTGAAATCCTCTTCTGCATTCCAATCCATGGAGAAAAAGATGGATTTTATAAAAAGGGAACTGGCAGCGGAAAAAGTGATTCACAAGGAAAGGTTGGAAAGCCCGCTGAACCAATTCCAGCTCCAGTATTTTCCGGTATTGACAGCAGACAGCAAGCAGTTACTGTTTACCAAACGTGATGGACTGGAGCCGACCGAGCATGAGGATATTTTTACCTCTATGTGGAAGGAAGGTCAATGGAGTAGGCCTGAAGCGCTCGCCCAATCGATCAATACCGTTCACAATGAAGGTACCTGTACCATTTCGGCCGATGGGAATATTTTGATCTACACCAGCTGTGATGCACCGGACTCTTATGGGAGTTGTGATTTATATATCGCATATAAAGTGGGCGGAAAATGGCAGGATCCTGTCAATATGGGAGAGAAAGTAAACTCTAGGTATTGGGATTCCCAGCCTTCCCTTTCTGCAGACGGAAGTATCCTGTTCTTCTCCTCAAACCGAAGAGGAGGAATGGGAGGAAATGACATTTACTATACGGTAAGGGAAAGGGACAATTCGTGGGCAGAGCCAATAAATGTAGGTGAAGCTATCAATACGAAATTTGATGAGGTTTCTCCCTTTATCTATTTTAACAATGAGCTGCTATTTTTTGCTTCCAATGGGCATATGGGATTTGGAGGTATGGATTTGTTCAATTCAAAGATTGTTCAGGGAGCGTTTCAGCAACCTGTTAACCTTGGCTATCCCATCAACGATCATTTGGACCAACTGGCGTTGTTCATTACTGCCCAGCAGGACTATGCCTATTACACAGAAAATAGCTTGAAGGAGGGGGCACTCGACAGGTCGTACCTCTACCGTTTTGCCTTTCCAGACGAGATTGATTTGGGCGAGCGGTTGATCGTAACGGGTGGAAGAGTACGAAATGAAAAAACAGGTGAGCCCATCGTGGCGACCCTTTCACTGGTGGATTTGGAGAACGACAGCACCATGTATGAATTTAGATCTGAAGGTGATGCTGGCAGGTTTATGATGATCTATCCGGACAAGGCCTCTTCGGGCCTCTATGTGGAGAAGAAAGGTTTCTTGCCGCGGATATATAATGTGGAAAAGGACAGCCTGAAGGATATTAAAGATATGGATATTGGCCTTAAGCCGGTGGCGAGCGGTGAAGAGTTTTTGTTTGAAAATGTTTTCTTTGATTTTGACAAGGCAGATTTGAAGCCTTCTTCCAAAAGCTCCCTGCTAAGGCTTAAGAAATTTTTGGACGAGAATCCCGATGTCCACATTGTTATTGAGGGACATACCGACAACGTGGGGAATGCAGATTATAACCAGGACTTAAGCCTTCGTAGAGCAGCCAGTGTCCAGGCCTATTTACTAAACCAAGGCATAGACGAAGCGCGATTGACCGTCTTCGGATATGGCGATAAAAGGCCACTCATGTCAAATGGTACGGCTTTAGGAAGGTCCAAAAACCGTAGGATTGAGATTGTGGTCGATTAAGATGTCACTGCAGACCTGTCTGTCCGGGAGGTAGTTACGGCCTTTTCTAGCTTTGTCCAACCAGTAAATGGGATCCGACCTTGTTAAAATCAATTTTATACCGGAGCCAATGCGCTAGCTTTTTTAGGCTCGGAATACTCAATCTAACCGATTTTTTAGCAAAAAAATAAAGGAAAGAGTGATTTTCTTATATGATATAGCCTTATTAATAACCAAATGAATTTACACGTAAAAATTATCCTATATATATGTGTTTGCTACTTTTTAAAAGGGGCTTGTTAAAAAGTAATTAGAAGGTTGTCCTTTTTATTTTCAAATGAACAGCTTTATAATACAAATTGCTGTTTTTTAGTTAAAATTTGTTAATAATACTTGAGCCCAAATATGGTTTATTCATTTATGGGTTTTGTCATGATATTTGGGCTATTGTTTTGTTTTTGTAATTGTTTTTAATCAAAAATATGGGTTGTTTTTTTGTGGTATTTAATACTTGTTGGAAAAATAAGTGTCTTTTATAATAAATTGATCTACTATTGGATTATTAGATGCTAACGTTTATCTTGACATTGTTAAATCAAAATCAACCAATTATGAAGAAAATTTTACTGCTAGGATTAGCAATTTTATTGGCGAGTGCTGTGGCATTCGGCCAAAGCCGGACAGTCACCGGGACTGTTACCTCCGGCGAGGACGGCGGGGAGTTGCCCGGCGTTTCTGTTTTAGTAAAAGGAACTACTGTTGGGGCCGCTACAGATTTGGATGGAGAATATTCCATTGAAGTACCAGAAGGTGGTAATGTCTTGGTTTTTTCATTTATGGGAATGATCAGCCAAGAAATTGAAATAGGAAGTAAATCTATTATAAATGTAACCTTGCAGGCAGATGCGAAGCAATTAAGCGAAATAGTGGTACAGGCATATGGTATGCAGTCCGAAAAACTTAATACACAACAAATAGAAACGGTAGATTCCGATGCTTTTGAGAATTTTCCAGTGATATCCCCCCAAGAAGCTCTCCAGGGACAAGCTGCAGGAGTCCAGGCAACTTCGTCTTCTGGGTTAATTGGGTCTTCTCAGGTTGTTCGGGTAAGGGGTATTACTTCATTTACATCTGGAAATAGCCCATTGTTTGTTATCGACGGTGTCCCCCTAAATGATGCATCTGGATCTACATCATATTCCTCTGGAGGAGGGGGGACAGCACTGAACCCATTAATGGATTTGAATCCTAATGATATAGAAAGCATGACAGTTCTTAAGGATGCTGCTGCAACAGCATTGTACGGTTCAAGAGGTGCCAATGGGGTAATTATAATCACTACAAAAAGTGGAAAATTAGGAGAAAAGACTCAAATTAATTTTGACTATTATACAGGTGTAAATGAGGCATCTGTAGAGAAGGAGGTTTTGAATTTTGATCAATATTCAAAACTTAGAGCTGATCTTGGTGCTGATCCTGCTACTTTTCCAGAAAGCGGGACTAATTGGAGGGATATTGTAAGTCAAACGGGAGCATTAAATTCATATTCTTTAAATGCCAGCGGTGGAAGTGATAAAACAACGTTCTATGTAGGAGGGACCTATTTTAATAGTAGGGCGTATGTGATCGGTAATGAGGTGGATAAATTGAATGGTAGGTTAAACTTGACCCATGAAGCTTCTGATAAATTGAGGGTAGGAGTTAATTTTGCTACCTCATCTTTAGTAAATGACAGGGTTGGAGCTGAAAATGATACTTATTCTCCATGGACAGTTAGTTATCTAAACACTCCATTCGGGCAACCTTATGATGCCGAAGGCAACCTGCAGCAGGCAGGCTTCAATAATCCACTCCTCTTAGATAGGGACATTCGTTATGTCTTGACCTCTAGAAGAAGTACTGGAAATGTATTTGCTGAATACAATATTTTGGAAGATTTAGCTTTTAGAACAGACTGGGGTATGGATTATGTGCAAGTAGAAGAGGAGTATAGATCTGGTGATATCATTACCCCTGGGGGATATGGTTCGAAAGAGATTAATCAAGATAGTAAGTGGTTAACAACAAATACACTTAACTATGTAAAGACATTTGGGGCACACACCATTGATGCATTGGTTGGGCAAAGCTTTGAAACTTCTGATAGGGATGCCATCCTTACTGAAGCAAATGGGTATATTTCAGATGACCTCCCAAATACAGGTTCCGGGTCTGAGCCTGTAACAGCCTCCAATACAGGTACAGAATGGGCTATAGCCTCTTTTTTCGGTAGATTAAACTATAATTATTCCGATAGATACATCGTGGAAGGTAGTGTCCGACGAGATGGATCTTCTAGATTTGGTGAGGACAAAAGATATGGGACTTTTGCGGCGGTTTCTGCTTCTTGGTTAATAAGCTCAGAGGATTTCTTTCCTAAAGGGGGCGTTGTGGATTTTCTTAAGCTATCCTCGAGCTATGGCTCAAGTGGTAATGACAGAATATCGAATTTTGGTGCACTGGGATTATACAATGGTGTGAATTATAACGGTTCTCCAGGGCTTTACTATTCTCAGCCTTCAAACCCTAACTTAACATGGGAGACTACCCATCAGTTTGATGTCAACTTAAATGCGGAACTTTTCTCCAATAGACTAAGGTTTGACTTTAGTTACTGGAATAAAAGCACCGAAGGTATTTTATTGGATGTTCCTTTGCCTTACACCACGGGATTTGCAAGTAGGACCCAGAATTTTGGTTCGATGAGAAACAATGGGGTAGATCTTTCCCTATCCGGTGATATTTTTACTGAAAGTGAATTTAGGTGGACAGCCTCTTTTAATGTAGGTTTTTTGAAAAATGAGGTAACAAAACTACCGGAGTCGGCTCAAGTAGATCCAGATGGTAATCTGTATGTTCCAATTGGTTCGTTTACCGATGAGGCGCGGGCGACCGTCGGAAGAACAGCAAATGAATTCTTCTTGAAAGAGTACGTGGGTATAAATCCGGAAACGGGTGATGCAGAATGGAGAGGAGCGGATGGAGAGGCTACAACAGATTATACCGCTGCTCCGTATATTTACGCTGGTTCTTCTTTACCAAAAGCTACAGGAGGTTTTACTAATACGTTTTCATACAAAGGGCTTTCTTTGAGGGTTTTCTTTAATTTTGTAAGTGGGGGACACGTCTATTTAGCAGATAATGAGTTTTCAGAAAATATAGCGGCCAGTGGTTCATTTAATAATACTACAAGGGTACTTGACTCATGGACAACAGATAATAGAGATGCGTTTGCTCCGGCTTACTCAAGTTCTACGTTGTCCTTTTGGGATAATGAGTCTACTAGGCATCTTTTTGATGCAAGTTATATTCGTTTGAAGAACATAACTTTATCCTATCAACTCCCTGTGAGTCTGCTCCAACGTACAAAAGCGGTGAGATCAGCTAGAGTTTATGTGATGGGACAAAACCTTGCGACCTTTGCAAGTGATGCTTTCGATAATGGCTCTGATCCAGAAGTAAATACTTCGGGTACAGAAGCTGGAAATATGTCAGGAGAAAGTTTCTTTACTTCTCCTAATCCAAGACAAATAACCTTTGGTGTATCATTAGGATTTTAAAATAGAGAAATAATGAAGACAATATATAGAATTTTATCCTGCGCGCTGCTGCTTACAGGCTGTGCAGACCGGCTAGAAGATATTAAGCCACAGCAATCATTGTCAGAAGATGTAGCCTTTGCAAGTTATACTAATGCCGAAGGCGTATTGATCGGTTGTTATGATTTAATGCAAGACTTACACGTTTTTGGAAGTCAGCCCCAATTTATATCTGATTTTATCACGGATAATGCAAACTTTACAGGATCCTTTCCTTCATTGCAGGACTTTAACAATTTCTCCGTACAACCGGCAAATAGTACGGTGGATGAAGTTTGGAGAGATGGTTATCAAGTAATCTTAGGGGCAAATGCGATTATCGCCAACGTTCCTGAAATTGAGGATGCTACAGATGAAGAGAAAGCCGAATTGATTGCTGGAGCAAGATATATTAGAGGAATGGTATACTTTTTATTGGCAAACTTGTATTCGCAGCCATATTTTGTTAATAATGGAGAAAATCTATCAGTTCCTTTGTATTTGGAACCATTTACCGGGGAGGTGTTGAATTTGCCACGAAATACCTTAGTAGAGGTGTATGCACAAATAGAAAGTGATTTAATGTTTGCAGAACAGAATTTACCACCCTCTGCAGAGCAAGGATTTGCTTCTTCTTATTCAGCTACAGCCTTATTGTCTAGATTGTATTTGTACATGGAGGATTGGGAAAATGCTGCTAACTCAGCGGAATTGGTGATTAGTGAAGGTGGGTTTTCGCTAAATAGTGACCTTAGTTTTTACAATACCGTTAACGATGAAATTATCTTTTCTATTGAAAATAATGCAACAGATCCGCAAAGTGATAGCGATGCAGAAACAAGTAGTGGTTCTTGGGATGGTTATTACACAGGGCGAGACCAAGGGGGCAGAGGAGATGGAGAGTTTTCTCCAAACTTGGAAGCATTATTTGCTGAAGAGCCGGATGATATAAGAGGAACGTTTAAGGTAGAGGATGTCAATTTTAATGGAAATCCGGCGGTATATACACTCAAGTATGATAATGGTAATGATAATTCGAGTGATTATCATGCGATAAGGATAGCAGAGGTTATGCTAAATAGAGCTGAAGCTTTAGTGGAGCTAAATCAATCAGTTGACGAAGAAGCTATTAGCTTGGTGAATGATGTAAGGAATAGAGCGGGTTTGACAACTCTCTGGACAGTGGTGGACTTTTCTAATGCTGAGGAATTGCTTGAAGCAATATATGATCAAAGGCGTAAAGAGTTATGTTTCGAAGGGCATAGAAGGATGGATTTGTTGAGGACAGGAAAACCTTTAAGGACTGTGACTCCTCCTAGTGTGGCTGTAGAAAATGCAGGTGTAGGCGTTATGGCTGGTGATCCAAAAGCAATTTGGCCAATTCCTCAATCGCAATTGAACATTAACCCTGAGCTGGAGCCAAATCCTTTATAGAATTTATTTCGAATTTAATTAGAATAGAAAGCCACTGGACATTTTGTTGGTGGCTTTCTTGTTTTAAAATGAGTGCGATTAAATCAGCCAAAGTGTTGTCATTTAATAATGCGAGTTTTTTGTATCTTTGCCCTCAAATCTGAAAGTAGTCATGATACACGTTTCTAGAAAAGAGCATTTTAATGCCGCTCATAAATTATGGAATCCCAACTGGACAGAAGAGAGGAACAAAGAGGTGTTTGGGCCATGTGCCAATGCCAATTGGCATGGGCATAATTTTGAGCTTATTGTGACCGTAAAAGGGCTTCCTGATGAGGATACGGGTTTTGTGGTGGACCTCAAGGCATTGAGTACCTTGATCAGAACGCTTGTCATCGACAAGGTAGATCACAAAAACCTGAACGTGGACGTGGATTTTATGCAGGGGAAGATGGCCAGTTGCGAAAACCTGGTGATGGAGTTTTGGAAAATCCTGCAGCCAGCGGTGAATAAAATAACCCCTCATGGTGGACTCTACAAGCTGAAGCTCTATGAAACCCCTCGTAATTTTGTGGATTACTACGGAGAGTGAGTGGACGATCATTGTCTTGTTTGTTGGTGCTTTAATGCCTTTTAGCCTTCCACACTTAAAACTTTCCAACAGCATAACCTTAAAATATTACCACCTTCCAACCCAAAATCCTCCGTACCAATGAAATATTATGTCATAGCAGGTGAGCGATCAGGGGACATGCACTTGTCCAACCTGCTCCACGCGCTAAAACAAATTGACAATAAGGTTGATTTCCGTGGGATGGGAGGAGATTATAGCAAGGAAGAGGGGCTTTCTGTAGTAGCCCATTATGATGAAATTGCCTTGATGGGCTTTTTGGAGGTGCTTTTTGGCTTTCGCAAGGTCTTAAAATACCTCGGCTTGGTCAAAAAAGATATCTTAGCCTATAAGCCGGATGCATTGGTATTGGTGGACTATGGTGGGTTTAACATGAAAATTGCCAAGTTTGCACATGATCAAGGTATTCCAGTCCATTATTATATTCCTCCAAAAGTATGGGCTTGGAACCAGAAGAGAGCTTTTAAGCTGAAGAAATATGTAGATCATTTGTATTCCATTCTGCCGTTTGAGCCCGCGTTTTTTAAGAAATTTGACTGGGAAGTAAATTATGTAGGCAATCCCCTGCTAGACGAAATCAAAAAATTTTCCCCCCATGATTTTTTTCATCAAAAGCATGAGATCAGCTATAAACCTATTGTGGCACTGCTGCCGGGAAGTAGAAAACAAGAAGTGGAGAATATGCTGGAGAACATGGTCAAGATCATTCCTGATTTTCCAGGTGTCCAGTTTATCATAGCAGGTGTAAACAACCTCCCGCAAGAGGTCTATGATATGGCTAAAGACCATGGAATAAAGGTTGTTTTTGGCCAGACCTATGACCTGCTTTATTATGCTAATGCCGCGGTGGTCACATCAGGGACTGCTACCCTTGAGACAGCGCTGTTTAATGTCCCGCAGGTGGTAGTGTACAAGACCAGTAGTATTAGCTATGCCATTGCCAAGCGCCTGATCAAGGTTCCGTTTATTTCTCTGGTGAACTTGATTGCAGAGAAAGAAGTGGTCAAAGAATTGATCCAAGGGGAGTATAATAAGGAGGTGCTTTTCAAAGAGCTCCAAGGGTTGCTGGGAGGCAGCCGACGTAAAGCAGCTGTTTTGGAAGGATATAAATTGGTCAGGGAAAAAATAGGCGAGGAAAAAGCTTCTGAAAAAACAGCCAAGCTAATATATGAAACCTTAGCTGGTTCCAATATATAATACAATAAAGAAGGAATCAAAAAAGGCTCAGATTTAAACCTGAGCCTTTTAACATTTATGCTACTTGTAGCTTTTTGAATTTCGATTTGTCAAATTGCCTTTGGGCATATTTTCTATTGACCACGAGCTCTTTTGTCTCTGTGTCCGAGGGGAGTTCGTACATGGCATCTGTGATGATGGCCTCACAGATAGACCTTAACCCACGCGCACCCAGGTTGTACTCCACTGCTTTTTCGACGATGTAGTCAATACCGCTTTCCTCAAATTCCAGTTTCACCCCTTCCATGTCCATTAGCTTCACATATTGCTTAGTGAGTGCATTTTTGGGCTCGGTAAGGATGCTTTTCAATGTCTCTTTGTCCAATGGATCCAAATGGGTAAGCACTGGAAGACGACCGATCAGCTCAGGAATTAGTCCAAAGGACTTCAGGTCAGGAGCAGTAACATATTGTAGCAGATTGTTACGGTCTACCAAGTCGCTTTCAGTCTTTTTGCTGAAACCTAGTGGTTGCGTATTTAGTCTGTTGGCAATATGTCTGGAAATTCCGTCAAAGGCACCTCCGCAAATAAACAGAATGTTTTCCGTGTTTACGGCGATCATTTTCTGGTCAGGATGCTTTCTGCCTCCCTGAGGGGGGACATTGACCGTAGTGCCTTCCAGAAGCTTCAACATGGCCTGCTGTACCCCTTCACCGCTGACATCACGAGTGATGGATGGATTGTCTGATTTTCGGGCTATTTTATCGATCTCATCAATGTAGACGATGCCTCTTTCAGCAGCTTCCAAATTATAGTCAGCAGACTGAAGGAGGCGGGTAAGGATGCTTTCCACATCTTCGCCCACATAGCCTGCTTCTGTCAAAACAGTTGCATCAGCAATACAGAAGGGGACTTCCAGGATCTTGGCCAATGTTTTGGCCAAATAGGTCTTTCCTGTACCTGTATCTCCTACCATGATAATATTAGACTTTTCTATCGTAATATCATCCTTGTTATCCTTTTGAAGAAGCCGCTTGTAATGGTTATAGACCGCTACGGACAATACCTTTTTTGCTTCGTCTTGGCCGATTACATAATTATTGAGGTATTCGGTCAGCTCTTTAGGTTTTCGGAGCTTAAACTTAGGCTTCTTTTCCTGTTTTTTCGTTTTTTCCTCTTCACCAAGAATCTGATAGGCCTGGTCGATGCAGAAATTACAGATATGTGCTGAAATTCCTGAGACCATAAGGTCTACATCCTTCTTATTTCTCCCACAAAAGGAGCAAGTAACTTGCGGCATGATTATTATTTTCTAGTCAATACTTCGTCAATTAAGCCGTATTCCTTCGCTTCTGGGGCTCTCATCCAGTAATCCCTGTCAGAGTTTTGCTCGATTTCCTTGATGTCTTTTCCCGAGTGGTGTGCCAGGATCTCAAAAAGCTCCTGCTTCAATATCAAAATTTGCTTAGCAGTAATTTCAATATCGGAAGCTTGTCCTTGCGCTCCTCCCAATGGTTGGTGGATCATTACTCTCGAGTGGGGAAGGGCAGCTCTTTTTCCTGCAGCACCTCCGGCCAATAGCACGGCACCCATAGAAGCTGCCAATCCTGTGCAGATTGTACCTACTTCAGGATTAATATACTGCATTGTGTCGTAGATACCAAGTCCGGCGTACACAGATCCTCCTGGACTATTGATGTACAGCAGGATGTCCTTCTTACTGTCTACTGATTCCAGAAACAGCAGTTGGGCGGTGATGATGTTAGCAATATGGTCATCCACCTGGGTGCCCAAGAAAATGATGCGGTCCATGATCAATCGGGAAAATACGTCGATTTCCCGGAAATTGGTAGGTCGTTCTTCGATTACCGACCTTGTCATGTTTTCTATATGTTGGGCATATTGGTCAAATGCAGTGCCGCTCACTCCTTGGCTGTGGATGGCGTATTTTCTGAATTCGTCTTTGTTAATCATGTTGTCGTTTTTTTGAATTAGTACAAAAATAAAAAAAGCCCTTAGAAAAGGACTTTTTAATAACGATTTATTCTTAAAATTAGTTTTGTACTAATTCCTTAAACTGCTCAACATCGATTTTTTCCTCTTTAAGGGTGATTTTTTCTTTCACCAGATCAAGTACTTTATCGTTTTGCGCGGCCGTTAGCATCTGCATGTAGTTCTGTCCTTCGTTACCTTGGAGGTAATTGTTGACAAACATGTCCATGTTGTCTTCCATCTGAGCGCCCAGTCCTGATGCGGCCAGTTGTTCTCTGACCATTTCCTGGGTCTTGGCGATCACATCTTCATGCTCGGCTTTGATTTCGTTTTCTTCGGCCAGTTTATTGGAAATCAATGACCAGCTCAGTTGTTTTGCGTAGATCGGAAATTCCTTTTCTACATCTTCCTGGGATACTTTGCCTTCATTGGCTTTGATCAACCACTCCTTCAGGAATGCTTCGGGAAGTTCGATGTTTGCCTTTTCGGTAAGGACCTCCTTGATTTTCTCTTCGGTGAAGACCTTGGTTTCTTTGTTATAGTTGTCGCCTAGGATTTCTTCTATTTTGGCGACAAACTCCTCTTCGGTTTTTATTTGGTCAGGGCCGAATACTTTATCGAAGAATTCCTGATCCATGTCCGCATCTTCAGTGCGGTTGATATTCTGTACCGTGAAAGTATAGTTTCCGGAAACTTTTTCAGCTTCTTCTTCACTTATGCCCAAAACTTCGGCAAGGTCAGACTTGATCGCTTTGGAAGGGTCAAATTCGATCTCAGCGCCTTTTTCCACACCGATGAATTTCTTCACTGATCTGCCGTCAAATTTCGATAGCGGAAGGGAAAGCGCTTGGTCAAAAGAGCCATCTGCTGCTTTCAGGTCACCGTACAGGAAGTCGTTTTCTTGGCTTACCTCCGGGTTTGTCATTTTGCCGTATTGGCTGCGAAGGTTGGCTATGGCATCATCTATGGCTTTTTTGTCAACTTTCAGCTTGTAATCGGTAGCTTTGATAGATTTGTCAAGGGTTATGTTAACATTCTCTACAAAACCTATTTTATATTCAAACTCAAATTCCTTTTGGTTTTTCCAGTCAATAGCATCAGCATCTTCTACTGCTGGAAGGGGCTCTCCCAAAAGTTTGAAAGACTGCTCTTTGATATAATCACTTAAAGATTTAGAAAGGATGTCGTTGATTTCTTCAACCAAGACAGACGTTCCGTACATCTTTTTCACCATGCCTATAGGGGCTTTGCCAGGTCTGAATCCTTTAATATTGGCCTTCTTGGCGTAGTCCTTTATTTTGGCATCAACTTTTGGTTGATAATCTGCTTCATTTAAGTTAATTTTAATAGAAGCTTGATTGGCGGATTGCTTGTCTAATTTGATTTCCAAGGCTATATTGATTAAATTTTGCTATAAACTGAAAACCCTCAACCTCGACGCCTTTTCCCTGTCTGACTTCCAAACCATAGTTTGTGATAGTCGAGGGTATTGCTTCGGGATTGAGGGCTGGTTGAATAGTGCGGATGGAGGGACTCGAACCCCCATGCCTCGCGGCGCTAGATCCTAAGTCTAGTGCGTCTACCAATTTCGCCACATCCGCTTTTTGAATGGTTGGAAGCCGTGTTGCTTCCGTAATGTGGATGCAAAGGTAATAAGGAAAATTTAATGCGCAATAGATGCCCTGTAAAAAATTAACAAAAAATTCGTAAAATTTATAATGTGCTCATTGTCAGGAATATTTATTTTCCACTTCGATTAATACGAATAAACAAGATGAAGGGGGGTGGGGCTTTGGGAAAAAAAGTTCAAATTAGTGATTAAATATGCATAACCTAAATAACTTCAAATAGCTAATCGGAAGTGTTGGATAACTTCATACAAAGAATATGATTAACGTAGATCTGGAGGTAGAAAGAAAAGAGATACTTAAGCGGTATCGGAAGATTTTGAAATTGGCAAAGCCACTTCTAAAGGATGGTGATGCCAAGGTGATCAAGAAGGCTTTTAATGTATCAAGTGATGCGCACAAAGAAATGCGCAGGAAATCCGGTGAGCCGTATATCTATCATCCACTTGAGGTGGCGCTGGTATGTGTAGAGGAAATTGGGCTGGGGACGACCAGTATTGTGGCGGCACTCCTGCACGATGTGGTAGAAGATACCGAATGGGAGCTAGAGGATATAGAGCGGGAATTTGGCCCTAAGGTCACCAAGATCATAGATGGACTTACCAAGATATCCGGAGTTTTTGAATACGGTAGTTCCCAGCAGGCAGAAAACTTCCGGAAAATGCTCCTGACCCTCTCCGATGATGTCAGGGTGATCTTGATTAAGTTGGCCGACAGGCTGAACAATATGCGGACATTGCAAAGTATGCCGCGGCATAAGCAGCTGAAGATTGCCTCAGAGACGATGTACCTCTATGCCCCATTGGCCCACCGGTTGGGACTGTACAGTATCAAGTCCGAACTAGAGGATCTTTACCTGAAATATACCGACACGGAGACCTACCAGTTTGTTGTCGGTAAGATCAAAGAAACAAGATTGTCCAGGAATAAATTCATCAAGAGCTTTACAGCACCCATAGAAAGGGAGCTGACTGCCCAGGGGTTTAAGTTTGTGATCAAGGGCAGACCAAAATCTGTTTATTCCATTTACAATAAAATGAAAAAACAAAACATACCTTTTGAGGAAGTGTATGATTTGTTTGCCATTCGTGTGATCATTGACTCCGAAGATGAAAACGAGAAGGCGGATTGCTGGCAGGTATACTCCGCAGTTACGGACTTTTACCGGCCAAATCCAGACCGG
This sequence comes from Echinicola soli, assembly GCF_006575665.1. Lineage (NCBI taxonomy): Bacteria > Pseudomonadati > Bacteroidota > Cytophagia > Cytophagales > Cyclobacteriaceae > Echinicola > Echinicola soli. The sequence continues at coordinate 5,489,762 of NZ_CP041253.1, read as the reverse complement.
CTGCGTGATTGGATCAGCACTCCCCGTGCCAACGGTTATGAGTCCCTGCACACCACCGTGATGAGCAATACGGGCCAATGGGTGGAAGTGCAGATCCGTACTTCCAGGATGGATGATATCGCCGAGCGGGGCTATGCAGCACACTGGAAATACAAAGAAAAGGACCTCAGTCCTTCCAAGAGCGGTTCTGGCTTGGATAAATGGATCACTCAGGTTAGGACCTTGTTAGAATCCAATGACGGCTCGGCCATTGAGTTTATGGATGACTTTCGGGGAAACCTCTTCCAGGATGAGGTGTTTGTCTTTACTCCCAAGGGAGATCTGAAGGTCTTGCCTTATGGAGCTACAGCACTTGATTTTGCCTTTGAAATCCATTCTGAAGTAGGTGAAAAATGTATCGGTGCCAAGATCAATCAGCGACTCGTGCCGATCAATCACAAGCTTAAAAATGGCGATCAGGTCGAAATTCTCACGTCCAAGAAACAAAAACCTTCCGAGGATTGGCTGAAGTCTGTCATCACCTCAAGGGCAAAAGCAAAGATCAAGGACGCCCTGAAGGAAGAGAAGAAAAGCCTGATCATGGATGGAAAGGAAATCGTACAGCGCAAGCTGAAACAGATGAAGATGGACTTTTCCTCTGTGGTGGTGGAGCAGCTGCGGGCATTTTTTGAGACCAAAACGGCAACCGAATTTTATTTTAAGGTCGGAAAAGGTATCATAGATCCTACATCCATCAAGAGTTTTAAGGAGTTTAAACAAATCAAAAAGAAGAAAGTCAAGAGTCCATTGCAGCATGTGACCGATGAGTCTTCCTTTACCAAAGAAATCAAAAACCTCAAGGGCCCTGATCATGATCAGCTGTTGATAGGGGAGGATATGGATGTGGTGGATTATATTTTGGCAAAATGTTGCAATCCAATCCCTGGTGATGATGTCTTTGGTTTCGTTACGGTGAATGAGGGGATAAAGATCCACCGGACATCGTGTCCCAATGCCCTCGAATTGCTCTCCAATCATGGGAACCGGGTCATCAAGGCCCGGTGGACCAGCCAACAAGAGATTGCCTTTTTGGCGGGATTGAAGATCGTAGGTACCGATAGGGTGGGATTGATAAATGATCTTACACGGGTGATTTCCAGTGAGTTAAAGGTGAATATGCGTTCTATTACGGTCGATTCGGATAGTGGGCTTTTTGAAGGGTCCATCAAACTGTATGTACACAGCACAAACCATTTGGATAATTTGATCCATAACCTCATGGAAGTCCAAGGGGTGATCAAAGTTACCCGGTTTGACTAAATAAGTGCGTGCTTATTTGAATCTTTTCTAAATAAGAAGCGTATATTTGTAGAAACAAAGCACAATAAAAGATGGCCTTGAACGAAAAGCTGTTTGAAGAGGTAAAAAAAATATTTACTGCTTATCTGGAAAATAAAAAGCTAAGGAAAACACCTGAGCGCTATGCTATCTTGGAAGAGATATATGGGCGCGATGGGCATTTTGATGTAGAATCGCTTTACATCAGTATGAAAAACAAGAATTACCGGGTAAGTAGAGCCACCGTTTATAATACCCTTGACCTGTTGGTGGAGTGTGATTTGGTCACCAAACATCAATTTGGGCAAAATCTTGCGCAGTACGAAAAATCTTATGGATACAAACAGCATGATCATTTGATCTGTACCGAGTGTCATAAAGTGATGGAGTTTTGTGATCCCAGGATTCAGAATATCCAAAATACGGTGGGTGAGATTTTGAATTTCGATATTCTCCACCATTCCTTAATTTTATACGGGAATTGCAATAAGGAAGATTGTGAAAATAAATTAGCTGTTTAAAATTCGTCAAGTAGCACTTGTGACACCACAATACGTCTAGCCAATACAACACGATCGGTTTTCTTTCCGTTGGTAAGCAAAGGGATGCATTGACCGTTAAAAATCAATTCGAATCATATGAAATTAAGCTATAGCGCTCAGAGAGAAGCCAAGAATATCATCCTGTCCCTGCAAGGAGACCTGATAGGTGATGAGGCCGGGCCAAAATTAGTAGAGATCATTTCTGATGCTATACAAGAAAAAGTAGAAAACTGCCTTATCGACTTGAAAGAGGTGCGGTACATTAGCAGTAGTGGCATCGGTGTGCTGATCACCATGCTTACCAAAATGAGAAATGTAGGAGGAGAGGTGTATTTAGCTTCGCCATCAGAACACGTGAAGAAATTATTGGTCATTACCAAACTCAATAATATTTTCACCGTTTTTGATTCTTTGGAAGCAGCCAGGTCAGCAATAAAATAAGTGTCAAATGGGCCGTTTTGGATGGACTTGCATAAAAAAAGTAGCATTGAGTTGCTATTTTTTTTTGTTATTGCAAACTTCACGCGGAATTTGACAAATCTAAAATAGACATATACTTACTATACAATGAAAATGGACGTTCTTTTAGGCCTACAATGGGGGGATGAAGGCAAAGGCAAAGTAGTTGATTTCCTCGCGCCTAAATATAATATGGTTGCCAGGTTTCAAGGAGGTCCTAATGCAGGTCATACACTGGAATTTGATGGGATCAAACATGTGCTTCATCAAATCCCAAGTGGCATATTCAGGGAAAACCTCAAGAATATCATTGGGAATGGTGTCGTGCTGGATCCTGTGGTATTGAAAAAGGAAATCGAAGGGCTGAAGAAGTTTAATATTGCCTACCAGCAAAATTTATTCATTTCAAAAAAAGCCACCATCATCATCCCGACGCACAAGCTACTGGATGCTGCTTACGAAAAATCCAAAGGAGACAAAAAAATAGGCTCTACACTAAAAGGCATCGGGCCAACTTACCAAGATAAGATAGGTCGGGTAGCCCTAAGGGTAGGGGATATTCTCAGCCCGGATTTTCGTGAGAAGTATGGCGCCTTGGTGGAAAAGCATAAAGCTGTTTTGGCATTTTATGATTTTGATATATCTGAGCTTTCTAAATTGGAGGAATCTTTTTTTGAAGCGGTGGATTTTTTCAAAACCCTCAACCTTATCAATAGTGAATACGATGTAAATGAGGCGATAGCAGCGGGAGATAAAGTGCTGGCGGAAGGAGCCCAAGGTTCATTATTGGATATTGATTTTGGTAGCTATCCATTTGTTACCAGTAGTAGCACTATGACGGCAGGGGCCTGTACAGGACTTGGTGTGGCACCTTATTGTATCGGAGAGGTATTCGGTATCTTCAAGGCATACTGTACCAGGGTGGGCAGCGGACCATTCCCTACCGAGCTGTTTGACCAGGATGGCGAGCGGATGCGTAAAGAAGGCAATGAGTTTGGTTCCACTACCGGTAGGCCACGAAGGTGCGGCTGGATAGATTTACCGGCCTTACGCTATTCGATCATGATAAATGGGGTGACCCAGCTATACATGATGAAGGCAGATGTTTTAAATATCTTTGAAATCATTAAGGTGTGTACCCATTATAAATTAGCTGATGGTACTGTCATCGACCAGTTGCCGTTCGAAATTAATGATGTGAAGCTGGAGCCTGTTTATAAGGAGTGTAAAGGCTGGAACAAAGATCTTAGTGATGTGAGTTCTTATGATGAGTTTCCCGAAGAATTGAAAGGTTACGTTTCGTTCTTGGAGGAATCGTTGAATGTACCGATCAAGATGGTTTCTGTAGGTCCGGACAGGAAACAAACCATCATGAAGTAAATAACTTATTTGTTGTAAGAAAGAAAGTTTATGATCCTGCTGAAGCGTTTTAGTTTTAGCAGGATTTTTTTGTTTACACAAGGCTGGTTGAAATACTTTAAAAAAAATATATCGTTGATTTACAATGGTTTTACTTATTTTTAGTAACTTATCTTTTCTTGTTTCTTGCTAATGAGAAACCAATTCGTACCTTTGTGATCCTGTTGGACGGACAGGGGGATAAAGTTCAAGGGTTGTGATAGGTTGTGGCGGATGATAAAGAGGGATCCCTGGACGGATTGAAAAAAAAGAGAAGATAGTTTTTGGCCAAAAGGAAAAAAGCTTTTACCTTTGTCCTCCCGATGTGCGAAAGGCGCGGCGGCAGACAGAATAAAAGTTGTTCAATAGCTGGAAAAACTTTTAAAAATAAAACGCTGTAAACATTTTCCGAAAGGAAATTCTTTTCGTTACCTTTGCAGGGCGAAAGGGAGTAAACATAGAGCGGGCATATGGTATATGCATCAGACCGTTGCTGAAGGCAGCGGGAGAAGTTCATTGAAGTAGTGTAAGACGAAACGACAAAAAAAGAAGGGTAATCCGGTAAGGAACAAGGGAAGTGCCTGCATTGTAATGCAGGCAACTTCGTCAACAAATACTTTACAATGGAGAGTTTGATCCTGGCTCAGGATGAACGCTAGCGGCAGGCCTAATACATGCAAGTCGAACGGTATGTTGTCCTTCGGGACGGCAGAGAGTGGCGCACGGGTGCGTAACGCGTATGCAACCTACCTTCCACAGGGGGATAGCCCGGGGAAACCCGGATTAATACCCCATGGCATATGTATACCGCATGGTATTTATATTAAAGATTCATCGGTGGAAGATGGGCATGCGTAGGATTAGCTAGTTGGCGCGGTAACGGCGCACCAAGGCGATGATCCTTAGGGGTTCTGAGAGGAAGGTCCCCCACACTGGCACTGAGATACGGGCCAGACTCCTACGGGAGGCAGCAGTAGGGAATATTGGTCAATGGGCGGGAGCCTGAACCAGCCATGCCGCGTGCAGGAAGACGGCCTTACGGGTTG
>NZ_CP041253.1:1867500-2140000 GCF_006575665.1 Echinicola soli | reverse complement strand
ACACCTTACTATACACCTCCATTCTCCTGGCATCTATCATGGGAACCACAAACGATCCAGGCTCAACCATATCAACCACTTGAAAAGCCAAGGCATCTAAGGTACCAACAGCTATCAGTGGTATCTGATGAGCAAAGGAAATCCCCTTTGCAGTCGAAACCCCGATCCTAAGTCCAGTATATGATCCCGGTCCTTCTGAAACTGCTACTGCACTTAAATCACCACTTTCCAAACCCGCCCGATCCAAGAGGCTCTTGATCGCAGGCATAAGCTTTTGGGCATGTACATTTTCCTGATGGAGCTCTAATAAGCCCACCAGGCCTTTCTCCTCATGCAGCGCCACTGAACATACCGAAACGGCGGTTTCTATCGATAAAATCAAACTCATTGCAGCATCATTTGTACAACCTAAAACTTAGTACCATTATGAAGGTAGTGGTAATGTGATCAAAACTCAAAAACTCCTCCCCACATCCTTAAAGAATACGAAGAGGAGCTTAAATTCATGACAAGACAATTATTTTTTTGCCATTGCTGGCTGAAGCATCTGATGGTATTGTCCTTCGTTAGATAGAATCTCTACCGCCTTGGCAATTTCTCTATCTTGATCAAGAGAAGCCTCAACCACTCCTCCTTCATAATAATACCTGGATACTATTTCGTCCTTGAGCGCTTCTTTTATCTCCCCCTCAAAGGTCACCAAATCCTGCTCCTTATTATGGCTTACACTTTTCTTTAAAGAATCAATCTCACTCTGTATTTCTTCAAAATACTTCTCCTCTTTAGCATATTCTTCCAGATCTTCGATTGTTTTCTCGACCCTGGTCACATAATCATACTCCTTCCCTTCTAACCAACTGACGAATTTCTGGTAAAGCTCATCATCCACATCAAATGCCCGCGGAGAAGAAATGCTGTCATGTTTGTAATAAAATTCATTTACAAACTCAAAAACAAGACTTCTGGCTACCAAACTATAGGTAATAGGCGCATAGGTTCTTGGGTCCACTTCCTCATCCGGCATAATTCCTTCTCCATCCCAAACGGTACGCCCATTCTTCGTCTTGAATTCATGTCGTAGAGAATCGGCCACGGATACAGCCTTACCATCCTCTCCTCGCTTGCTATAGTCTATTTCTTGGATACATCGACCACTAGGGATATAATACTTGGCAGTAGTCACCTTGACCTGCGCATTATAGGAAAGAGGAATGGTGCTTTGTACCAAGCCCTTTCCAAACGTCTTTCTTCCTACCAGCACTGCCCTGTCATAATCTTGTAGGGCCCCAGAAACAATTTCTGATGCAGACGCTGATCGCTCATTGACCAAAATGGCCAGTGGGATATGCTTATCCACTGGTGAACGATTGGTTTTATATTCAGCATTTACATTATCGAGCTTCCCAATAGTACTTACCACCTCTTTACCTTTTGGAATAAACAGACTTACAATATCCACCGCCTCCTTCAGGATACCTCCTGGATTATCCCTGAGATCCAATATCAACCGATCAGCTCCACGATCCTTTAAATCCACAAGCGCTTTTCTCACATCATCTCCAGCATTAGTCGTGAAATCCGTAAGCTTAATATAACCAATGCTATCATTTACCATCCCGTAATACGGTACGTTATTGATTACGATCTTCTTCCGCGTAATATCAAAGGACAGGGTGTCTACTCCTCTCTTCACTACTACCTCCACAGGAGTATTGGCGGGACCTTTTAGCATTTCGGAAATATCAGAAGTCATTAGGTCGACCACATTTACGGAATCCACTTGAAGGAGCTCATCACCAATCCTAAGCCCTGAAGATTCAGCAGGAAAGTTTTTATAAGGCATTAGAATCATGTTCTTCCCAAGCCTATTACCGATCATGGCACCTACTCCGCCATACTCACCAGTAGTCATAGTCCTAAAATCCTCCGATTCTTCTTCTGGAATATAAGTCGTGTATGGGTCCAGCTTTTCTAGCATTGCATTGATACCGACTGTCACCAACTCCTCGGGTTTTATTTCATCAACATAGTAGGAGTCTAGTTCCCTGATAAGAGAAGCGAAGATGTCAAGGTTCTTGGCAATTAAAAAAAGTTTATCATTTTTTTCCTTAAAGGAAACCAACATCCCTCCTCCAACTATCAACACCAAAAAAATGGCGACTATGCTACTTCTTTTCTTCATCATCTTTACGGTTTGCTTCTTGCCTATCTGCAAGTCGATTTAATACTTTCTGAACCTTTGACTGGATCTTGTGAAATTCTTCCAGCCCGGGTGCTACATATACGAAAGCTATTAATTTTTTGTTGTTTTCACCATTTATAAGGATGGATTTATTGAGTCGATAGGCCTCCTTCATCCTCCTTTTGAGGTAATTCCTATGAACGGCCTTTCGGATTTTCCTTTTGGAAACAGAAAAAAGTACCTGATTGGTTTCTACGTCCCCATCCAAAGGCAGGTAAATGACCTTGAAAGGATATAAAAAAAAAGAGGAACCTTTATCAAAAAGTTCCTTTATTAACTTTTTAGAATGTAATCTTTCCTTCTTTGGCAGCCTATAGTCCATAGTGATAAGGCATCAAGGAACGAACAAATTACTTCTTAAGCGTTTTCTCAGAAGATACGGACAATTTATGTCTACCTTTTGATCTTCTTGCTTTGATCACCCTTCTGCCGTTAGGTGACGCCATTCTTTCCCTAAAACCGTGCTTGTTTCTTCTTTTTCTGCGAGAAGGTTGAAATGTTCTTTTCATGATCGTTTTAATTTTATATCGGCTACAGAATATTCAGCGGGACTGAACACTTAATCACCACCTGCTTCTTTTACCGATTTATGTTTTTAATTTTTTCCGCTTTTTTGTGTCCCTGTTTTCAGTATACCCTGAAAAGGACTGCAAAGATAGCCACGTTTTTTTTTATTTACAAATCAGTGGCTTACTTTTGTTTACTGCAAAGCACAAATGTAAATGGAATACCTGATATATCGAAATAATCCTGTCAATCAATTTGTACAAATCGAACTTTCCTTTCAGTGTGAAAGTGACACCACCTACTTCCTACAGCTCCCTTCGTGGAGACCTGGCCGGTACGAAATCACAAATTACGCTCAGAAAATCAGGGGGTTTTCTGTAAAGCACCGTGCTGATCCCATCCAATGGCATAAGCTCACCAAAGACTTATGGACATTAAAATCCACCCAAGCTGGACGCTATAGTGTGTTTTATGAATTTCACGCTTCTCAAATGGACGCTGGCGGGAGCTGGTCTGATGACGAGCAGCTCTATCTTAATTTTATCAATTGTTGCTTTGAAATAAAGGGGATGGAAGACGAACCTATTAGTGTCCAACTCAAACTTCCGGATGATTTTGAAGTGGCCACGGCATTGCCAAAAGAAGGAGATAACCTTTACCAAGCGGCTAATTACCAACACCTCGTAGACAGTCCGCTTATTGCTTCACCAAGCCTGACCCACTACAGCTATCAGGTAAAAGGCAGTAACTTCCACCTATGGTTTCAAGGCGAAATCCATTTCGACATCCCTCAACTCATCAATCAGTTCGAGGCATTCACCAAAAAGCAAATCGCTACATTTGGTGAATTTCCTGCGGATGATTATCACTTCCTCTTTCAGCTTCTCCCCTACAAGCATTACCACGGGGTAGAACACCGGTTTTCTACCGTAATCACCTTTGGCCCTGCCAGCGCTTTGAAAGAAAAAACAGAAATGGACGAATTCTTTGGAGTAAGCTGCCATGAACTTTATCACTTTTGGAATGTCTGCCGCATCCGGCCAAAAGCACTGCTACCGTATGATTTTTCCAAAGAGGTGTATTTCGATTCAGGCATCGTTGCGGAAGGAGTGACCACATACATGGGGGATATTTTCTTGTTGAAATCAGGATATTTCAGCTTAGAGGCTTTCCTGGCCAATATGCAAAAGCAACTTAACCGGGAGCTTGGATCTTATGGCTGGCAAAACCAATCCATCACTGCCTCTAGCTGGGACCTGTGGCTGGACGGCTATAAGGCAGGGATTCCAGAGAAGAAAGTAAGTATTTATAACCGTGGCTCTCTAATCTCCACCATATTGGACCTCATATTGATGGATCAAGGAAGCAGTTTACATGAAGTCATGAAATTAATGTGGCAAAGATTCGGCAAATCCAATAAGGGATACACCCTGCAAGACTTCATGCTGATTATCACAGAACTTGCAGGAAATGATGTATACGTCAATAAGTTTTTCGAAAAATACATCACAGGAACCGATGACATTTTCCCCCTCCTTTGTGAGCAACTCGAGACGGTCAATATCAGCATCAAAACGATGCCACACACACAACTCCTTGCTGCCAATTGGGGCATACAGACCCTTCCTGATGGCACGGTTTCAAAAATCCATCCCGAAAGTCCTGCTTATCAACTTCTAATGCAGGGAGACAAAATAACCACCATCAATGGTAAAAACTTCTCCCAAACACTTCTACTAGAAAATGAAGGGCTGCAACTGGAGATCGATCGCTTTGCCAGAAAAATAAATCAGCAATTACCTGCATCCACGACCAATTACTACCTCGAGTATCTTCTGATCGCTGGAGAATCAAATCCCAAACGAGTAGGCTGGATGAAATAGCGTTCTTTTCAATAGTCATTTAAAACCATGAAAATCAAATAAATAACTTATTTTATTTGTATATTAATACAAAATAAAACCCAAATGACATGGAAACTATTTCAAAAATCGAACTATGGGCAGACACCCACCATCCTAAGTGGATAGATTTCATTAGAATGGCGCTGGGTTTATTTATCTTGTACAAGGGCATCATGTTTATCGCCAATACAAGTGCCTTGATGGAAATGATGAGCAACAGTGACCTCCAGTTTTTTAACCTGGCATTGGCACATTATGTAGCCTTTGCACATTTGGTGGGAGGTTTTATGATTGCTGTAGGTTTATTGACGCGCTTTGCAATTATATTCCAAATCCCAATTTTACTGGGCGCAGTCCTCTTTATCAATATTAACCAAGGATTTCTTTCCGTATCTAACAACTTAGAGTTTGAACTGTCCTTGACTGTGTTGATTTTATTGGTGGTATTTATGATCTATGGATCAGGAAAATTCTCCTTGGACCACTGGATGAAAAACCACCCAAACTGGTAACACTTCATTATACCAACAAAAAAAGGATGCCCCCGATAACAGGAGCATCCTTTTTTTGTTTTGGGACGAGAGCCATATTAAAACTCAAAAAGTCCGCTATCTAACGCTTGGTTAAACACCACCGAAGTTATTTTGGCTTCCATCGGTGCGGGCATCATCGCATTGGCGATCACCATTTTCGATGGTACCATAATTCCGTCTACTTCCATATAATCCTTATAACTTACCGTACCGGCTGCTTCTGATTCCGTCTTCAACTTTAGACCAGATTCCACGCTATAAAATTCAGAAGTCTCCACACCACTGGCATCCTTAAGCAGTAGCTTATACGCTGCTTCTCCTTCCACATCTTCCGTTCCTCCATAAGAAACTTCATATCCCAATTCCTCATAAAACAGTTCAGGAAACACAAAGGTCTGACTTTTCATGGAGTTTAACTGATCTTCTGTTAGATCCTGCTCTTGTCCCATACTCACCACTTTTCCTTTATTATCCTTGATAACAGTCTTGGCCACTTGATTACCGTTCATCTTTGTAAGGTTCAGCAGACGATTATGTTCCTGGTCAGTCACGGCTTTGATCACAAGGGTCATTCCTTGGATTTCTGTTTCCATGTTCATTTCCATATTCTTGATCGCTTTTACCTTATCGATACCACCGGCGGCTTTGATGTATTTGTCCACTACCTGCTGTACCGTCACCTCTTGGGTTACGATCAAGTTCTTTTTTTTCTCCACGGCTTCATTGGCCTGGACATTCACTCCATTCATCATCAGTGATGCCACCAATGCAATCATTGCCTTTTTCATAGTTGTTTTTTATTTAAAATCTTCGTCTGCCAACACAGCATTAAACTCAAGTGATTCTACCTTGGTATTTAAAGGAGCAGGGATCATAGGAGATTTAACGACCATCTCCATGGCATATTTCACGCCATCATGCTCTTGGTATTCAGAATAGGTGATTTCACCGGTCTTTTCATTTTCACTCTTTAGTTTCAAACCAGTTTCGACACTATAATAGTTCACACTCTTAGCACCAGTAGGATTAGAAACGATCACTTTATAGGCAGTTTGCCCCTCGATATCTTTTACTCCATCCAGCTCCAGGGTATACATCAACTCCTCAAAATGCACTTCAGGAAAGATGAACATGTTCATTTTTGCCTCTTCGTACTGTTCATCTGTAAGCTCCTTATTTTGCCCCATGGCTGATACGGTACCTTTTCCCTCTTCAAGCACCGTATTGGAAACGGTATTTCCCATCATACCTACCTTTTGGCTAAATCGCATGCCTGGATCATCGTAAGCCATTGTCATTTCGATCACTTGACCTTGTACTTCGGCTTGGACTTTCACTTTTGCTGTTTTGATGGCTTTGACTGCTTCTTCCCCTCCAATAGCCTGGATGTAATTGGCCACGACCTTCTCGGCGGTCATGTCGGTATCGGTCATCTCTATCTCCTTGGCCGGATCGCCCCAATTGTCATAAAGGCTAACTGGGCCAAACTGGTCTAGCTTATCTTTAATGTCAGTACCATTTCCCACAATCGTAATGTACATATTCTCAGGCTTGATATACTTGCGCGCCGCGGCATTGATATCATCCACTGTAAGTGCACTAAGCCGCTGTAAGTAGGTCTTATAGAAGTCCTCTGGCAAGCCGTAACGTTCGATGTTTATCGCAAAACTGGCCAGTGTCGAAGGACTTTCCAGCGACCTGCCAAAACTTCCGCTGAGATTTGCCTTGGCTGCCTCTAGCTCTTCGGAGGTCACTCCCTCATCCACCATGTGGTTAACCTCATAAATCATTTCCACCAAAGCAGAATCTGTCACTTCCGTTCTTACAGAAGCTCCTGCAGAAAAACTGGCCACCAATTCATCTGTCCCAATCCTGGAATAGGCCCCATAGGTATACCCCTTATCCTCACGAAGATTCGTGAACAGTCTGGAAGAAGACCCGCCTCCAAGGATATAGTTCAGCACGCGCGTATCAAGATAATCATCACTCTTTAAGTTCATTTCAAGCGGATAGGCTATATCTATGACCGATTGAACGGATGCCGACCTGTCTACCAAAGCCACTTCATTCTGCTCTGGAGGAGAGGGTACAGGATAGTTCATCTCAGGAACTTGACCTTTTTCCCAACTTCCAAAGTGTTCCTTCACCACCTTTTCTGCTTCTTCTCTGTCAATATCACCTACTATGGCCAAATAGGCTATGTTTGGCTTAAAGTAAGTCTCATAGTACGTTTTGATATCTTCCAAGCCAATGGCCTCTATGGATTCCTCCGTCCTGATTTCACCATATGGGTGATCTTTACCATAAACTAATTTACCTACTAATCTTGAAGAAATGGCATCTGGTTCATCTTTGGACGCTGCCAAGCCTGTAAGGGATTGTTTTTTCAGTTTATCCAATTCTTCCTCAGGAAAGGATGGATGAAACAGCACATCTGCCATCAAATCGAGAATCTTCCCCTGATGCTCCTTTAGTGAGGAACCATACAAGGAAGTAGAACCTGCACTCAGCGAAGCCCCAATAAAGTCCACTTCTTCATCCAGTTGGTCTTTGGTCCTGTTAGTGGTTCCTGCCATCAACATTTCACCTACAAATCCGGTCATGCCAGCCTTTTCTTTTTCCAAAATCGGATCCCTGTCAATTACTAAGGAAAAAGCCACCCTTGGCAGTTTATGGTTCTCTACCACGAACACCTTCAGGCCATTGTCCAATGTAAAGGTATCAGGATCTTTCAGCTCTATCTTAGGGGCCGGTCCAGCCACTGGATAATTACTTCTATCAACTTGCGCATGGCCCAACGTAGTGATTGCCATGCAAAGAATTAAATATAAAATGCTCTTTTTCATAAGTTTGTCCACGTTCATGTTAAAAATCAATCTTGAGGCTGTGATGATTTTGGCAAGTAATAGAGCACCACCCTGCCGTCTAGGGTAAGGTACTTATTGGCCACACGCTTCAAATCCTCTCGGGATACCGCTCTGTATTTTTCCAACACCTCGTTAATATGTCCCGTTTCTCCAAAAAACACATAGGACTGTGACAGGCTTTGGGCAATTCCCGACATGGTACTGTTACTGCTCACCACATTATTTTCAATAATATTTTGCAGCTTCTCAAAGTCCCTTTCTGAAACACCTTCTTCTTGTACCTGCTTGATCAATTTATCAATTTCGGTCTCTAACTCCTCTGCCTGGACTCCCATATTAGTGATGCCATACATGATAAAGATCCCTCCATCTTCCAAATCAAGAGGAATGGCAGCCACGGCCAAGGCCTTTTGCTGCTTATCCACCAATTCCTTCGTCATCAGGGATGATTTTCCGCCAGTAAGGTAAGTGGACAGCATGTCCATCGCATAAGAATCAGGATCGTTTTTTGGAGGCAAATTATACGCCTGAATCACTGCCGGGATTTGGATATTGTCGTAGATAATATCCCTGATCTCTTCTGTCTTGGCAGGTTCCGTAATATTGGGACGATAGATATCCGCTTTGCCCTTGGGAATTTCCGAGAAATATTTCTCTACCCATTCTTTGGTCTGGTCATAGTCAATATCACCGGCGATGGTCAATGTCGCGTTGTTGGGCACATAAAATTCGTTGTAGAAACCCATAAACTCGTCCAGCGTCGCCGCATTAAGGTGATCCAAGGAGCCAATAGGCGCCCATTGGTAAGGGTGTTTGGTGTAAGCGCGCTTCAGGGTCTCTGGAAGGATGGTACCATATGGCTGGTTATCGTACCGCTGCCTTTTTTCTTCCTTCACTACTTCCCGCTGCGTGTCCACTCCCACTTGGTCTATTTTGGCATGAAGCATGCGCTCACTCTCCATATAAAGGGCCAATTCCAGTTTATTGGAAGGAAGCGTCTCATAGTAATAAGTAATGTCATTACTCGTATACGCATTCAGTGTTCCGCCTTCAGACTGGATCTTTTTCATGTACTCCCCTCTACCGATGTGTTCACTTCCTTCAAACAACAAGTGCTCAAAAAAATGGGCAAATCCCGTCCTTTCTGGATCTTCATTTTTAGAACCTACATGATACAGAACAGACGTCACCACGATCGGCGTCGTGTTGTCTTTATGCATGATCACATGCAAACCATTATCCAGGTTAAACTCCTGAAATTCAATTTCATTTTGTGCAATGACCGGAACAACCAGCATACTGGTTATGGTCATTATTAAAAAACAGACTTTTCTCATACTTGGGTATTTATATATTGTGAGCTTTTAGAATCTTAAATAGTTTGTATTAAATCATTTTAAAAATTATCTGATTATCCTGGTGAACATATCGATCACCTTTCAATTTCTCCCAGAATGGCAATCCTTACAACAAGAACACAAATATCATCCAAGTAATAAAACCCTGGACAATACAAGGAAATCAACCTAAATAGCGTCTCCTTATTGATGTTCTCTACCACCGTTTTTAACAACCACTCAATCCAAGAAGACCGCTATAAATGTATTTTTAATAAGATAAACTAGCAAATTATTGGTTACTTAAATATACGCACTCCGCACAAAACCGGAATATAGTTACCAATAAAAAGGGTTTTTGACCTCAAGCCAGTAAAAGATTAGCGTTAACGGTTTTCAGAGATTAAGGGATCAAGCCATATTTCAGGAGGCGGGGTAAGGTTTCGGATCAAGCGGAAAAGCGGGGGCTATGTAGCTTCGCTTTTGGATAGCGCGCAGATGACGCTGATTAATAAGATTTGCGCTGATCTTTTTTATAACGGAGCACGCATTCCTATTGCTAAATTAAAGAGAAATGGGTCTTAGAGCCTTTATGGTAAAAAGAAAGGGATACACCACACATGTATCCCTTCTGACGTTAATCAACACGAGAACTAAAAAATCACCAACATAGTAATTAAAAAAATATTGTCTTTAATCTATGTATCCAAAGCACTTCAATATCAGTGCCAAGAACATTATTTATTTCATAAAAGATGCAACTTACCTCTGTTATCATCACCTCCCGATCAAAAACAGGTGCTTATATCATAAATGACTGCATCTTTTGCGGTAGTTTCACTTTACTCAAATCGCATCATATCAAAAGCATAATGCACTTAAATATCGATCAACGTTAAACATAAGTACTTATTTTATCCTTACCCGCTTTCGATATAATAAAGGTACCTTGAATGCGTGCACAAAACTTGCACGGAGAGTGTTTTTAATCTACTTAACTGATTATCAGGACAAAAAAATACAGACAAAATGGGGTATAAATCCTTAAACTGGTGAATTGATCCACAAAAAACAGCTATTCACATCCAAAAAATAAAATTCATATTCAGGTCTACAGGATTCTTTAGCGAATACCTGTACATCACCTATTAACACAGAACCCGCGCTACCAAAAAAACATCAACCTGCTTCATTTAACCATTCCCATTCAGGCAGCCATTCTGGAATAATCGGAATGTATGTTCCCCCATAGATATTTTCCGTTTCTTCAGGGCCGATCACCTTTAAGGTGAATGTCATCTCCAGGTGTTTTTCATCCACATAATGGAAGCTATTTATTTTCCTGGAAAACGCAACTTCTAGTCCCATATCCTTAAGACTTTCCAAATGATTATATAGTTGCCTTCTGCTTATTCCCAAGCGAGTAGACAACTCTTCGGGAGAACCTGTTTTTTCTTCTCTCACCAATTTATTAATGAGCTGGAGACGTTCAATATGCTTGATAAAATTCATAAGTTGTCAGTGATTAATCCAAAACAAAAGTCTGCTTTTGAAGCATTTGATAGTAAACTCCTTCCTGAGCAAACAAATCGTGATGCTCACCCTGTTCGACAAGCGACCCTTTATCCAACACTAAAATACGATCAAAATCCCTTACCGCTGCCAGTCTATGCGTAATAAAAACAACCGTCTTTCCTTTTTTGACCAAAGTCCTGATCACCCTTTGGACGTATTCTTCGGATTTCGGATCCAGAGATGCATTGGCCTCGTCCATGACGATAATCTCTGGGTCACGGTACAAGGCCCGCGCAATGGCCACCCGTTGTTTTTGTCCACCGGAAAGAGATGCTCCATTCTCTCCCAGAAAGGTCGCTAAGCCATTTGGCAGTCCCTCTATAAATTCCATCATTCCCAATTCATGGCAAATCCCCACAATTTTCTGAATGTCCGGCTGATGATCTCCCAATGCGATATTATCGATCAGGTTTCCGGCAAATAGATCAACCTGCTGTGGCACCACCCCTACCAATCGCCGTAGACACCTGTGCTCAATATACGAAATATCATGGATACCTATCTTGATCTGTCCAGACTCTAGCGAATACAAATGCTGGAGGAGCGATGCCAAGGTAGACTTCCCGGATCCGCTCTCGCCCACGACGCCCGTAACTTTCCCCTTTTGAAAGGTAAGGTTAAGGCCATCAAATACTTTGGCCCTGGAGCCATAGCGAAAAACAACATTATTGAAGCTAATATCCCCAATGGCATCCCTTTCGATCTCAAACTTCTCTTTCCTCTCCTCCACTTCCAAATCCATAATCTCAAACAGCCTATCGGCTGCTATCACCGCATTCTGCATGGTTTTGTTCATCCCAATTATCCCCACCAATGGCCCCGTAAGGTATCCTATCAAGGCATAAAAAGACAGCAGCTCTCCAGGGGTAATCTCATTCTCCAGAACGTAGCCGGCCCCTATCCACAGCAAAAGAATCGTAAATAGCCGGGAAATGAATTCAGAGGAATTACTGGAAAACACATTGTTCATTCCTGATTGATAGATGGAACCCAGCATATTGATGAATTTGCCCTCTGTTTTGATATTGGCATAGTCCTCAGCTCCAAACTGCTTAATGGTCCCCACTGAATGAATTGATTCCACCAACTGCGACTCCAGCTCAGCAGTGTTTTCCATCAGCTTCCGCTCCACCCTCCTGTTCAATTGGTTGGTGATAAGATAGACCACCAGGTAAAGTGGAACAATCATCAGCATGATCAGGGCCAATTTCCAATAAAAGGTAAACATCAGTGCAAAGGAAAAAAACACAATAAAAACATTTACCACCAAACTGATCGATACATCGTTGATAAATGCTCTGATCTTTACGGCATCATTGATCCTGGAAATGATCTCTCCCACTCTCATGGTATCAAAAAAACGTTGTGGCAAAGAGAGCAAATGTTTATAATAGCCCAAAATCAATCGGGCATCGATCTTTTGCCCTGTCTTGATCACAAAAACCGACTTGTATACTCCGATAAAAACCTGGAATAGCAGCAGCAATATCATCACCACACTCATCAGATTCAATAAATTAGTATTGCGGCTGATAAAGACATTGTCGATGATTTTCTGGACATAAATGGAAGTGGACAAGCCCAGGATAGTATAAATGCCCGCCCCAAAAACAGCCTGTAGCATTACACTTTTATGCGGGCTGATCAGGAACCAAAAACGCTTGGCCACAGAGACCGTCTCGTTCATGGCCCTGAATTCCTCATTGGGCATCAATAGCACCAAGACCCCGGACCAAATCTCCTTAAATTCATCATGGGTAAACTTCTTCATCCTGCCCTCTGCCGGATCCATGACTTTCACATACCGCTTGTTCACATGATAGATCACCACATAATGATGGAGCGTCTTATTCAGTACCACATGGGCAATCGCCGGTTTTGGCACCTGGAAAAGACTTTCAAAACTCCCTCGAACACCTTTGGTAGAAAACCCCAATTTCCCCGCAGCTTCTATCAAACCAAGCACATTGGTGCCTTTTTGGTCGGTAGAGGCCAATTGGCGGATTTTGGATATAGGTATCTTCAGCTTATAATTACTGGCGATTGATGCCAAACATGCCGCTCCACAATCCGTAATATCCCGTTGTTTGATTTTTATACTCATGAATATACCTTCTCAATCGTTTTACATGGCAGGGTTAAGCCAATTGTCCACTTTGTCATACAATAACTGATACAATGAGCGTCTTGCCACAAGGAAGCGGCCATTAAAGGTCATGCCCCTTTTCACATCTCCTTTGACGCCATTTTTAAGATAGAGCGCCTCTTGGTTCAGGTTACATACCACGCGAAAGGCCACTTGGTTTTCACTGATCATATTAATATCCTTCGAAATCTCTTCCACAGTTCCCTCGAGCAATCCCCATTGGTTATAATTATAGGCATCCACTTGCAGATTGACGGGTTGTCCAGGCTGGACAAAGGCAATATCAGCAGGATCCAAAAAGGCTACGGCCTTCAGGGTACTGTCAGGTGATATCTCAGCGATCTTCTGGTTGGCAAAGACGAAGTCCCCTGTCTTGATATTTTCAAAATTGATAATCGTTCCTGATACCCCGGCCATGATCGTATACTGGTGCAGCCTGTCGCGTAACCGCTTTTTGTTATTGGAGAGTTCATCCCACTCATTTTGATAATCGCGCAATTCCTGCTCCCATGAGGATATTTTTTTGCTGTGATAGATATCCAGGTTGGCCAATGATTGTTCGAACTTCGACCGGTACTCATCATACTCCACCGCTGAGATCGCCTTACTGTCAAAAAGCACCTTGGCCCGCTTAAGATCCCGCTTTTCCTTTTCCAATACCGTCTGCAGCTGTTGGACACCCGATACGTATTCAAAAAAGGCCGCCTGATAGTACTTCGTGACCAATGTCCTCCCCACAAATTCATCTATGCGATTTGGGCTGAGTTTCATCATCTTTCTTAAATCGCTAATGAAATTCTGGACCAAGGCCTTCCGGCTGTCCACGCCATCGATCTCCAAGTCAACCTGATCAGATTTGATCTCTGCCAATACCTGGCCCTTCCCGACAGATTCATTTTCGACGATGCTAATCGAAGAAACCCGCCCGGAAACAGGAGCATGGATCTCATTCCTTCCCAATGAAGTCTGGAACCTCCCCCTGGCACTGACAGATACATCCACATAAATAAATGGAAGGCTTGCCAAAATTCCGGTCAGGACAGCCATTACACTAAGGTAAATAACCTTTGACCTAACAGATATTTTGCTCTGATAATACTCAGTGGTTTGGTTGATTATAGTAGCTGGAAAAATCGTTTTCATTCATGACTCACGTTAAACAACGAATAATATAGCCCATTCTAAAACAAAATAAAAAAGACCTATTACCGGTAAAACACACCATCACCCTGCTTACCTTCTTGAAAATCACACAAAGATCATTTTATATGTTTCAAAAAACACAATAATAACATCAAACAGGATTATACGCGAAAACGAAATAATTTAATTAAATAAATAAAATTGGTACCATGAAACAATATCAAAGCATACTGGGTCAAACCATCCGAAGGAACAGGCAAAAATCACCTATGGGCACAGACAAAAATCGATTAAGTAATATTTCTGTGGGCGGGGTAAGGTTTACAGGATCAAGTGGAAAAGTTTGGGGGGAAATACAATTCAAGTGGTCATCACCTAAAGCATAAGGTGTGCAGCAAAGTTCGACTGGGAAAGTATAGTCCTATTGTTCCTATTTGGTTAACCTAAAGACATTTCCCCGGAAATATGGTTTGATAAGGTTTCCATTCATTTGGTATGTCGCCACGAAGTCGCCAGGACACGACGTGTTTTGTAGTAGGATTCCAAATTTCATGGAAAACAAACAGCTTTGGGGCTTATAGCCATTGTAGCAAAAAAAAGCAAGCCACTAAGTTATTTGTAAATAAAAGACGCCAATTGCACGAAAAACCCCTATCAACCCCCTTTGTGCCTTCGCGTCTTTGTGGCAAAAAAAAACGAAAAAGAAACCATATTAAAATATAGAGATTCATGGCCCCAATTTTTCCGCTTGCCCCACAAAACCCAATGTTTTAGCTACTCATTAAACAAAAAAAGCCGCCCTTCAGTAAGGACGGCTTTTTAGTTTTTGTATGGGTATAATATCTTACGCTTCAGCAGGCACTACGCTTACATAAGATTTACCATCGTGCTTTCTCTTAAATTCTACTTTCCCATCAGTCACAGCGAACAAAGTATGGTCTTTGCCAACTTTCACGTTCAATCCTGGGTGATGCTTGGTTCCTCTTTGTCTTACGATAATATTACCGGCAATTACAGATTCACCACCAAACTTTTTAACACCAAGTCGTTTACTGTGGGATTCTCTACCGTTTTTAGAACTACCGACACCTTTCTTGTGAGCCATAATCTTTAATGTTTTAGGCTATAAGATTAAACTTATAGTGCAATGTTTTCAATAAGTAATTTAGTAAACTCTTGTCTGTGACCATTTTTCTTTTTGTAACCTTTTCTTCTTTTCTTTTTGAAAACGATTACTTTGTCACCTTTCACGTGATCAAGAATTTTTCCTGTCACCTTGGCACCCGATAATAAAGGGGCACCTACCGATACCGTACCGTTGTCATCTGCCAACAATACCTCATCGAACTCAACGGAAGCGTCAACATCGCCTTGCAACTTTGGTGCATAGACATATTGATCTTTAGTTACTTTGAACTGCTTTCCAGCTATGTTAACTATTGCGTACATACTAAGAACTTTTTATCAAAATTGAGGTGCAAATATAAGCAGGATTTTAACAATTAAAAAACTTCCTCCATAGATTTATGCAAAAACATTAAAAAGCTGAGGACTACTTGCTTAACAAGCCACCTTGCCAATCGCCAAAAATACACCTCTTCTAATTAGATAAATCAAAACAGTATCTATTTTAACTTCTTTTTAGCAAAAAGGAAAATAGCCTTCAAACTTCTTGATTTAAATTAGCGGTATTAACGAAAGTACCTTGTCTCTCATAGGCCATGGGCTCCGATAGATTCATTGAAATTATCAATTAAAAATTCCTCACTAATTACTTGCTTTTGTTTAGGATTTGAAAATCAAACAGTTGTTTATTTTCAAATAAAAAAACAAAACAACAATCTGACTTACAGTAAATTACAAAACCACACTACTATTGACTGTAAGTCAAAAAATGCTTGAATTTAAGTTTGTGATATTTTTTTTACTTTTTTTCCACCCCACCCAAATGCCCCTTAAATGACGTTTTAATAGAATGGTAACTTTAAATTAACATACATTACACCTTGATATATAAGATTTTATCACTAATTTGACTTTTAGTCAAAAATAAGGATCGAACCCCTATCTATGGTTTTATTTTTAAAAATTCTTGGTGATATTTGTTCTGCGGCTCTGCTAAAAACTGCTTTCTACCAGGCATTTTTTGAGGAACAAAAGAACATTTACGGGAGCCTTTCACTTGATATTGTGAATGAAATAAATTGATGGCAATTAATATAAAACTGACCGACTAATGCAAAAGACCGAACCCATATTAGAACAAGGAGATAACAGTAGATTTGTATTGTTTCCAATTCAGCATGATGACATTTGGGAATTTTACAAAAAAGCAGAGGCTAGTTTTTGGACTGCGGAAGAGATCGACCTGGGCCAGGACATGAAAGATTGGAAAAACTTAAGTGATGATGAACGTCACTTTATTTCTCACGTTTTAGCATTTTTTGCAGCCAGTGATGGTATTGTAAACGAAAACTTGGCAGAACATTTCGTAGCTGAAGTGCAGTATACAGAAGCTAAGTTCTTCTATGGCTTCCAAATAGCCATGGAAAATATCCACTCAGAAACATACAGTCTTCTGATCGACACCTATATTAAAGACGCAAAAGAAAGAGACCGCCTGTTCAATGCCATCGAGCATTTAGACTGTGTAAAGAAAAAAGCAGACTGGGCATTGCGATGGATTGACGAAGGGGACTTCCAGGAAAGGCTGATTGCCTTTGCCGCAGTTGAAGGTATTTTCTTCTCTGGGTCTTTCTGCTCTATCTTCTGGCTGAAGAAGCGTGGCTTAATGCCAGGCCTGACATTCTCAAACGAACTCATTTCAAGGGATGAAGGCCTGCACTGTGATTTTGCATGTCACCTGTACACACAGCACATCGTCAATCCTCTACCAAAAGAGACCGTTTCTAAAATTATCCAAGATGCCGTAACCATCGAAAAGGAATTTGTCACTGATGCCCTTCCTGTAAGGCTTATCGGGATGAATGCTGATTTGATGTGTCAATATATTGAATTTGTAGCCGACAGGCTTCTATTGGAATTGGGTTGTGAAAAAGTTTGGAACAGCACCAATCCATTTGATTTTATGGACATGATCTCTCTTCAGGGCAAGACCAACTTCTTCGAGAAGCGGGTTGGCGATTATCAAAAAGCTGGGGTCATGAAAGGCAAAGATGCTTCTGATTCAGCTAAGTTTTCTGTAGAAGAGGACTTCTAATTTACTTATCCCAACCTTAAACTCCACGTTAGCATGTTAGTAATAAAAAGAGATGGCAGAAGAGAATCGGTAAGGTTCGACAAGATCACCACGAGAATAGAAAACCTCTGTGATGGGCTGGACTCCCGGTACATCCAACCGATCGAAGTAGCCAAAAAGGTAATAGATGGACTGTACGATGGCGTGACCACTTCAGCACTGGACAGCTTGGCTGCAGAAGTCTGTGCATCCATGACCGTAAAGCATCCGGATTACGCGATCCTCGCAGCACGTATCGCCATATCCAATTTGCACAAGACGACCAGCCAGTCTTTTTCAAATACCATGAAAAGGCTTTACACGTATGTCAATCCAAAAACAGGAGACAATGCCGCGCTTATCGCGCCGGACGTGTACGGAATCGTTAAAAAACATGCCGCTCGCCTTGACGAGATTATTGATTATAGCAGAGACTTTAACTATGACTTCTTTGGTTTCAAAACCTTGGAGAGAAGTTACCTCATCAAGCTGGATGACAAAGTCGTAGAACGCCCTCAACACATGCTGATGCGGGTGGCCATCGGCATCCATAAAGAAGACCTGGATGCTGCCATCGAAACGTACCATTTGCTGTCTGAAAAGTGGTTTACCCACGCTACGCCAACCTTGTTCAATGCCGGAACACCTAAACCGCAGCTTTCTTCGTGCTTCCTACTTACAATGAAGGACGACAGCATTGACGGCATCTACGATACCTTAAAACAATGCGCCAAAATCTCTCAATCAGCCGGAGGAATCGGGCTTTCTATTCACGATGTACGCGCCAAAGGTTCCTATATCCGTGGTACAAATGGCGTTTCTAACGGTATCGTTCCGATGTTAAGAAACTTTGACATGACGGCCCGTTATGTGGATCAAGGAGGCGGAAAGCGAAAAGGAAGCTTTGCGATCTACCTGGAGCCCTGGCATGCTGACATTAAGGATTTCCTCGAACTAAAGAAAAACCACGGAAAAGAAGAATTAAGGGCACGTGACCTTTTCTATGCGCTCTGGATATCGGACCTCTTTATGAAAAGGGTCGAAGCCAATGAGGACTGGTCACTCTTCTGTCCAAATGAAGCCCCTGGGCTTTCTGATTGCTATGGGGAGGAGTTTGAGAAATTATATGAAAAATATGAAAAGGAAGGCCGTGCCCGGGAAACCGTAAAAGCACAGGAACTTTGGTTTGAGGTGCTGGAATCCCAGATCGAAACAGGCACCCCTTACATGCTATATAAGGATGCAGCAAACGGAAAATCCAACCAAAAAAATCTCGGTACGATCAAGTCATCCAACTTGTGTACCGAGATCATGGAATACACTTCTCCAGATGAAGTCGCCGTGTGTAACCTGGCTTCCATCGCACTGCCCAAATTTATCAAAACAGACAGCCAAGGTAAAAGGTCATTTGATCACCAAAAACTCTATGAGATCACCAAAGTGGTCACAAGAAACCTTAACAGGGTAATTGACATCAATTATTACCCCGTAAAAGAGGCGGAAAAGTCCAATTTCAGACACCGCCCGATCGGCATCGGTGTACAAGGATTGGCAGATGCCTTCATCATGCTCAGAATGCCATTTGACAGCGAAGAAGCCGCTGGCCTAAACGAAGACATCTTTGAGACCATCTATTATGCATCGATGGAAACATCAATGGAGCTCGCCAAAATACACGGTACATATGAGACCTATGAAGGCTCTCCAGTATCCCAGGGCCTGTTTCAGTTTGACCTTTGGGGAGTAAACCCTAAATCTGGCAGATGGGATTGGGCTGATCTGAAAGAAAGAGTAGCTAAATTCGGAGTCAGAAACTCTTTACTGGTAGCTCCGATGCCAACAGCATCGACTTCCCAGATCCTTGGAAACAACGAATGTTTCGAGCCATATACTTCAAACATCTATACCAGAAGAACACTTTCTGGTGAATTCATCGTGGTAAACAAACACCTGATGAAAGACCTGATCCGCCTGGGACTTTGGAACGACTCCATGAAAAACAGGCTTATCGCTGCCAATGGTTCTGTTCAGGATATGCCTGAAGTGCCTCAAAACATCAAAGATCTCTATAAGACCGTATGGGAAATTTCCCAGAAAGTAGTGATCAACATGGCTGCTGACCGGGGTGCATATATCTGTCAGTCCCAAAGCATGAACATATTTATGCAAGAGCCGAACTTTGGGAAGCTGACCTCCATGCACTTCTACGCTTGGAAAAAAGGACTAAAAACCGGCATGTATTACCTGCGCTCCAAAGCAGCAACAAGTGCCATCCAGTTTACCGTAGACAAAGCCGGCTTAAAAGACGCACAAGAGGCCGCTGTCCAAGCGGGAGAGGCCAACAAAGCCAACAGTCAAGATGCAATCGCTTGTTCCTTGGACAACCCTGATGATTGTGAAATGTGTGGAAGCTAAAATTTAACTGATTCAATACAAAAAAGCCTGGCAAATGTCAGGCTTTTTTGATTTAGTAAAGATGACATCATTCAACCATTACATTTTTTTAAATCAAAGCTGCACCTCTCTGGAAATAAAAGTGTTATATTTCGAAATTATTAACATCATCAGCACGTAATCATATCGTATATCCGTTGGATATGATAGAATTAAAGTACTATTGAAATACATATTGAATGAAATATATTACACTGATCATTGCTTTCTTAGCCCTATGTCCCCTAGCCTCCATCGCCCAATCTTCAGGAGGCACTGGTCGATTATACAAGCCATTTAAAGTAGATGTCAGTATTAACCTAACATTCCCAACCCAGGCAGAACTCACCGTCGGTGGAGGTTTTTTTGTAGAGCCGCGTTATGGTATTAATGACCACCTAAATGTGGGGCTTCAGCTCGGAAGCAATATCCTAGGTGAGGGAGAATCACTATTTAACCACCAGGAGGCCACCTATAGAGCGCAGGCCATCTCCAACCTTTCCTTAACAGGCGAATATCTCTTTGGAAAAGAAAATACACGACCATTTGTAGGGATGATGGCAGGAATGTACCGTAGAAGCGATTATGAAATAGTAGATTCTGAAGATGGCACAATTTTTAACCAAGTAGGAAATGAAGTGAATTTTGGCTTTGCTCCAAGATTAGGGGTCGTCACAGGAAAATTCCGGATGAATGTGACGTACCATATCACTGGAAAAAACATTAGTGATTTTTTCAGCATAGGCTTGGGGATTCAATTTGGAGGGGGCAAAATCAAAGATGAGCCCAAGAAAAATTACAGCACCTGGGAGTAAGAGTCAAAACTTTCCCTTAGAAAAAACCGCACCGACCTGTTCCTCTTTGCCAAATCCACCGCCTACGAATTCCCACAGCAAAATGTCCTCATTTCAACCTACCAATCAGTAGCAAGAAAAATCAATTACGTGATTTCTGTACGACCCGTAAGTAAAAACCTCTTTATCAAAAACGTACAATCAAAATTCTTTACTTGTACTGGCTTATAGCTATGATTTTTCCTAAATTATGTGAGTTACACTTTTAACCCATCCTAAAACCCTATGAACAGAGCCAATAATCTCCGCCCTTTAGCAAAAAATCAACTTTGGGACATTGTTATTATTGGAGGCGGAGCTTCGGGGCTGGGAGTCGCGCTCGATGCACTATCGAGGGGGCTGAGCGTGGCACTTTTCGAAAGAGCGGATTTTGCAAAGGGCACCTCCAGTAAAAGCACCAAATTGGTTCATGGAGGGGTGAGGTACTTGGCACAGGGCGACATCCTTCTGGTATGGGAAGCACTCCGTGAGCGGGGGAGGATTTTGAAAAATGCACCTCACCTGGCCTACACCCAGCCATTTATCATTCCTATTTACAGCCATGCCACCAAATATTACTACAGCATAGGGCTGAAACTTTACGACTGGATGTCCGGCTGGCTCAGCCTTGGAGATTCCAGCTATATTTCAAAAAAAGAGACCAAAAGGCGTTTGCCACAAATTAAGACTGAAGGGCTGCTTGGAGGTGTTGTATACCATGACGGAGAGTTTGATGATGCCCGATTGGCCGTTTCTGTAGCTCAAACCTGTGATGATATGGGAGGATGTATCCTCAACTACATGAAAGTGACCAGCCTAACCAAAGACAGTGCGGGGATTGTAAATGGTGTAAAGGTAAGGGATGCCATCCATCAGAAGACGTATAATGTAAAGGCCAAAATGGTGGTAAATGCCACAGGAGTATTTGCCGATAAAATCCTACAGATGGATCAGAAAGGGGCTCCTAGGATGATCCAGCCAAGCCAAGGAGTACACCTTGTATTGCCGCAGCACTTTCTCGGTGGTCAGGATGCGCTTATGATCCCCAAAACCTCTGATGGCAGGGTGTTATTTGCAGTACCTTGGCAGGGAAAATTGGTAGTGGGCACCACTGACACCATCCGTGCCAAGACCAAAATGGAACCTGAAGCACTTTCCCGGGAAATCAATTTCATTCTAGACAATGCAGGACAATACCTCAGCAAAAAGCCAACTAGAAAAGATGTATTGACCGTTTATGCAGGACTACGCCCCCTGGCGGCACCTCAGGGCGAAAGTGTAAAAACAAAGGAAATATCGAGAAACCATAAAGTAATCATTTCGGACTCGGGCTTGACCACACTGACCGGGGGAAAGTGGACGACATTCCGAAAAATGGGAGAAGATACCGTAGACCATTTCCCTCGTCTTACAGGGGAAGAAATCAAAGAAAGCCATTCCTGGGAGATCAAATTTCACGGCTATGGTGATCCCTCCCTGGACGACAAGCACTGGAAACTGTACGGCACCGACGCCGTAAAAATCCTTCAACTAATAAAGGACAATCCTCCATATGCCAAGCTTTTGCACCCCAACTACCCTTATGTGGCCGGGGAGGTCATTTGGGCGGTACGGGAAGAAATGGCCATGCATGTGGAAGACTTCTTAGCTAGAAGAATACGCATACTTTTCCTGGATGCTGCGGCCGCGACGACCATGGCTCCTATGGTGGCTTCGCTAATGGCAGAAGAACTTAAAAAAGACAAAAAATGGATAGAAAGCGAAATCGTTGCTTTCAATAAAATTGCTGAAAAGTATTTGATCAAAACCTAAAATAATGACCCAAAATAAACAATTCATCATGGCCCTGGACCAAGGCACCACCAGTTCAAGGGCCATTCTTTTTGACCAGAGAGGGCAATCCGTGGCCATTGCCCAGAAAGACTTCAAACAACACTTCCCTAAAGCTGGATGGGTGGAGCATGATGCCAAAGAAATATGGACTTCACAAGCAGCTGTAATATTGGAAGCCATTGCAAAAGCAGAAATAGAACCTTCCCAAATTGCAGGAATTGGCATTACCAACCAACGGGAGACGACCATCCTCTGGGACCGTAAAACAGGAAAACCCCTACATCGCGCCATCGTCTGGCAGGACAGACGTACCGCAGCTTACTGCAACACCTTGAAACGTAATGGGCACAGTGATATGATCAACAATAAAACAGGATTGATCATTGATGCGTACTTTTCGGCCACCAAAATCAAATGGATCCTGGACAATGTAGAAGGAGCCAGGGGAAAAGCGGAAAAAGGAGAAATCTGCTTCGGTACAGTGGACAGCTGGTTGGTATGGAAGCTCACCAATGGCCAACAGCACCTCACCGACATCACCAATGCCAGCCGTACAATGCTCTTCAATATTCATGAAAAGCAATGGGATGAAGAGCTCTTGGAATTATTTGATATTCCGGCGTCCATTTTACCGGAAGTAAAATCCAGTAGTGAAGTGTACTGCACCACTGCAGGAGATGTTTTTTCAGCAAAAATCCCCATTGGAGGTATCGCCGGTGATCAGCAGGCAGCACTTTTCGGCCAACTCTGTACGCAGCCAGGAATGGCCAAGACGACCTACGGCACCGGCTGCTT
Organism: Echinicola soli; assembly: GCF_006575665.1. NCBI lineage: Bacteria > Pseudomonadati > Bacteroidota > Cytophagia > Cytophagales > Cyclobacteriaceae > Echinicola > Echinicola soli. Next base: position 2,116,614 of record NZ_CP041253.1, on the reverse strand, counting down.
TATGGTCATGAATACCGGCGAAAAACCGGTAAAATCAAAAAATCAATTGCTGACAACCATTGCCTGGGAAATAAACGGAAAAATCCAGTATGCGCTGGAAGGCAGTGTGTTTATTGGTGGAGCAGCGATCCAATGGCTCAGGGATGGACTTTCTATCTTTGAAGAAGCCGAACAAAGCGAATCCCTGGCCACCAGCGTTGAGGACAATGGAGGAGTATATTTTGTCCCGGCCCTCACCGGCTTAGGTGCCCCCTATTGGGATCAGGACGCCCGTGGAGCCTTTTTTGGCATCACCAGAGGCACTACCCAGGCCCATTTTGCAAGGGCGGCTTTGGAAGCCATTGCTTTTCAAGTCTTCGACGTATTGGCAGCCATGGAAAAAGATGCCGGTGCCAAAACCAAAGAAATGCGTGTGGATGGAGGAGCTTCTGCCAATAACTTTCTCATGCAATTTCAAGCCGACCTCCTAAGGAGTGAAGTAAAACGTCCCCAAATCACGGAAACAACCGCTTTGGGAGCTGCTTTCCTTGCGGGCCTGGCCGTAGGCTACTGGAAAGACCAAAACGAACTCCAGCAATTATGGGCAGAAGAGGCTTCGTTCTCTCCTCAATCAGACCGAAAAGTAATCGATGAACTGCTCCACTTTTGGCACAAAGCCGTCGAAAGGAGCAAGGACTGGGTAGAAGAATAAGATATGTAGATTAGAGAATAGTTTTTTTGGCTCATAGAATCCTAACATGACAGGACCTCCTCAAGACCTTGTAACTTTCATGACATTTAATATTGAACTAGATGAATATCTATATTGCTGAATTTATAGGCACCGCCTTACTCCTGCTTATGGGCTCAGGTGTCGTGGCCAATGTGGTCCTAAAACAAACCAAAGGAAGCGATAGCGGCTGGATCGTCATTACCACTGCTTGGGCGCTGGGAGTATTTATCGGCGTAGTAGTGGCAGGCCCCCACAGTGGTGCTCACATCAATCCCGCCGTAAGCGTTGGTTTGGCTATCGCAGGGCTGTTTGATTGGAGTTTGGTTCCTGGCTATGTCTTGGCCCAGGTATTGGGAGCCGGTTTTGGTGCTGCTATTGCTTGGCTAATGTATAGAGATCACTTTGACATCACCGATGACCCAGGCCTGAAATTTGCACCGTTTGCGACTGCACCAGCCATTCGAAACTTTTCCTCAAACTTCCTTTCAGAGGTCGTAGGCACTTTTGTATTGATTTTAGTAATTCTCTACTCCACTGGTGCTAACCTCGAAGATCTCAACAATACCCCCATTGGGCTCGGTGCTTTGGGAGCATTGCCAGTTGCACTATTGGTATGGGTAATCGGCCTGGCCCTGGGCGGCACCACCGGTTATGCCATCAATCCTGCCAGAGACCTCGGCCCCAGAATCGCCCACCAACTTCTCCCTATCAAAGGAAAAGGAAGTAGTGACTGGTCCTACAGCTGGGTACCGATATTGGGGCCTCTTCTAGGAGCATCCCTGGCAGCAGGCACATTTCTTATTTTAGGATCCTAACGACAACATAAACCGATATGATTTTTAATCAGCTCCTCACATCTTTGGTCACCATCGTGGCTTTTTTGATATTTTCATGCACAGAAAAACAAGTGAAACTCAAAGAAGGCGGTCTCGAAAATATTATTATAAACACCGATGAAGTAAAAGACACTGCAGACATTTCCAATTGGATCAAGAGTTTTACGATTACCCGGCTTGAAGAACACGAAGGACAATATTTGGGAATGGTGAACAAAGTACTGGTCAGTCCCCATCACTATGTTATTGTGGACAAACATGACACGGATCAGATTTTCCTTTACGACAAAAAAGGCAATTTTATCAAAAGTCTTATTGATCTAGGCAGTGGGCCATTGGAAATCAATCAGGTAAATGACTGCTGGTTTAATAACACGGCCACTTTGGAAGTTTATGATTATTCCCTTAAAAAAGTCGTGGTTTATAACGAGGAATATGAACCAGATAGCACCTATAAAACGCCTCCATCAATCCTCTTTGACAATATTATCCCATTAACGGACGGAGGATATGTGGCCTACAAAGGATACAGTGGATATAACGGCCCATTCGAAGGGAAAAGCTATAAGGTTGGATTTCTAAACAGGGAATTTAAACTTATAGCTACCGCGCTCACTTACCCTGATGAATTAAACAGAGCGCTAATCACCAACCCATGGACGCCGTTTTGGAAAGTAAAAGACACGGTTCGTTTTTATCAAAATTTCAATCCATACATTTACAATATATTGCCCAATCAACAACTCACTAAGCGGTACAAATTAAACTATCAACCCAATCCTCTCCCCGAGAACTATGAAGAAGAAGTCATCCTTCCACACATTAACATTCTAAATGATCTAAATATTCCTTTCCAAGAAAGAAATAAGGCCTATGAGGGCTATGCAGGCTTTAGTGGCCAATGGTATGAATCACAGAATTTAATCTTGTTCTCATCCTTTGACAAAAAGCACAAGTCATTCCTGACACTTTATGATAAACATAAGCAGAAGGTAATTACTTCTGCCCATTCCTTGGCAGATACCCAGCGCTTCAAAACGGTACTTCCTCCTTTTCAAGCGTTCGATGCTAAGAACAAGACCTTCGTAGGTGTGTTACAAGGATGGGTTATATTGGAATACCTTCTCCTGAAAGGAAGTCCGTTGGAACATGAAATCAAATCTGAGAAAGAAAGCAATTTTCTCATTAAAGTAGCTTTCAACTGATCTAGGACCAAGCAATATTTATGGGGGCGGGAGAAGATTTATATTCATTTGGTATGTCGCCACGAAGTCGCCAAGACACGAATTGTTTTGTAGGCAGGTTCCAAATTTCATGGAAAACAAACAGCTTTGGGTCTTAGAATCTTTGTGGCAAAAAAGCAAAAAAGAAATCCTTTTAAAATAAAGGGATTCATGCCCTCAACTTTTTCGCTTGCCTCCTTTTTAACACATTTTGAGGACCAAGCAATATTTCTGGAAGATGAGAGATTTCCAGGTGGTTTTGGTAAGCATATTTCTCTTTAATGTAGCAATAGTAATGCGTGCTCCGGTATAAAAAAATCAGCATAAATCGGATCAAGCAATATTTCTGGGGGCGGGAGAAGATTTATATTCATTTGGTATGTCGCCACGAAGTCGCCAAGACACGAAGTGTTTTGTAGGCGGATTCCAAATTTCATGGAAAACAAACAGCTTAGGGTCTTAGCATCTTTGTGGCAAAAAAAACAAAAAAGAAATCCTATTAAAATAAAGGGATTCATGCCCTTAAATTTTTCGCTTGATCCCTGATCTATATTTACTTAGCTTTATTCTTGCCTAAAAACCAAAAAAGCGAACCATTTCGGGTTCGCTCTCATTCATATCATTCATCTTGGGATCAATCCAGCACCTTTTCAGCGAGCAGGACGATTTCATTTTCTCTCACTTCCACTACGCCTCCATCCACTTCTAAGGACTGCTTGCCGTCATTAGTAGTATAAGAGACTGTTCCTTTTGCCAGCGCAGATACTACAGGAGCGTGGTTTTTCAACACTTGGAAAGCACCTGAAGCTCCAGGGAATGTAGCTTCTGAAACCTCTCCTTGAAATACCTTTTTGTCCGGTGTTATGATTTCTAAATGCATGTCTACCATTGGTTTGGTGTTAAAAAATCACAGGAAAAAGCTGACGAATGTGCTCATTTCCTGTGATTTATACCTCTAAAAACTCAGAGGGAATAATTATTTAACTTCAGCAAGCATTTTCTCACCCTTAGCGATGGCATCGTTGATGTCACCTACCAAGTTAAATGCCGCTTCAGGAAGATGATCAAGCTCACCGTCCATGATCATGTTAAATCCTTTGATGGTATCTTTGATATCTACCAACACCCCTTTCAAACCGGTAAATTGCTCGGCTACGTGGAATGGCTGGGACAAGAAACGCTGTACCCTTCTTGCTCTGTGTACCACAAGCTTATCGTCTTCAGAAAGCTCTTCCATACCAAGGATGGCGATAATATCCTGAAGTTCTTTATAACGCTGCAGCAATTCTTTTACGCGTGTAGCACATCCGTAGTGTTCATCACCAAGAATACCCGGCTCCAAGATTCTGGAAGTCGAGTCCAACGGATCCACTGCAGGGTAAATACCTAGCTCGGCAATTTTACGGGAAAGTACTGTTGTTGCATCCAAGTGGGCAAAAGTAGTTGCTGGAGCAGGGTCAGTCAAGTCATCCGCAGGTACATAAACGGCCTGTACGGAAGTAATGGAGCCGTTCTTGGTAGAGGTGATTCGCTCTTGCATGGCTCCCATTTCTGTTGCCAATGTCGGCTGGTAACCTACCGCAGATGGCATACGCCCGAGAAGTGCGGACACCTCGGAACCCGCTTGGGTAAATCTGAAAATATTGTCAATAAAGAAAAGGATATCCTTACCAGCACCATCGCCTTCACCATCACGATAATATTCGGCAAGTGTAAGACCAGTCAAAGCCACACGTGCACGGGCACCTGGAGGCTCATTCATCTGACCAAACACAAAGGTAGCTTTGGACTCCTTCAGTTTTTCTACGTCTACTTTAGAAAGATCCCATCCTCCTTCTTTTTCAAGAGATTCTACGAAGTCATCACCGTAAGTAACGATACCAGATTCGATCATCTCTCTAAGAAGGTCATTTCCTTCACGGGTTCTTTCACCTACACCGGCAAATACAGAAAGACCGGAGTAAGCTTTGGCGATGTTGTTGATCAGCTCTTGGATCAATACGGTTTTACCTACACCGGCACCACCAAAAAGACCAATTTTACCACCTTTTGCATAAGGCTCGATCAAGTCGATAACTTTAATACCTGTGTAAAGCACTTCGGTGGAAGTAGAAAGGTCTTCAAATTTAGGAGCTTGTCTGTGGATAGGAAGCTTGGTAGTCGACTCTACAGCAGGAAGGCCGTCGATAGGCTCACCTACTACATTGAAAAGCCGGCCCTTGATGCCTTCCCCTGTGGGTACAGAGATAGGAGCTCCTAAGTCGATCACTTCCAAGCCTCTTCTCAAGCCTTCGGAAGAATCCATAGCGATCGTTCTTACACGATCTTCCCCTAAGTGCTGCTGAACCTCCAATACTACTTTTTGACCGTTCTCCTTAGTGATTTCGAGTGCGTCCAGGATATTCGGTAACTTCCCCCCTTCGAAAGAGATATCTACGACGGGGCCAATCACCTGAGTTATCTTACCAGTATTCGCCATTTTTGTGTATTAATGTAAAAGGAATTAATGCATTACTATTATTCGACTGCAAAATTAACTAATAAAGATTAATACCAAAGGATGTTTTAAAAATTAATCCACTTTATTCTCATTTTCTTTCTCCCGACACCCCTACAAATTAACAAACAACCGCTCCAACAGCAAATCCATAGCTCAGGCAACTAGAAACAGGCGTTTTCTCCCAAAAAAGGTCCTTCCTATCCTGCAGTATTTATAAATACCTTCTTGCCCTGACAAACCTTGGCTTCCAGTAACCAGAGGACAGATTATCCTCTGTCACCCCTAGTGACGAGGAAGAATGAATAAACTGAATCCCTCGCCTCCCCTTATCGGTCACTATTCCGGCATGCGTCACCTTATTTTTACGCCTCCCGGTAGCAAAAAACACCACGTCCCCTTTTTCCAGCTTTCGTTTTGAAACTTTCTTACCGACTTTACTTTGTGCGGAGGAGCTTCTGGGAAGCTGGATACCGACACGCTGAAAGGAAAGGTAGAGCAGGGCCGAACAGTCCATCCCCGAACGCGTGGTACCCCCATAACGGTAAGGAGTCCCTCTGTATGATTTGGCGGTTTGGATTACCGTGCTGACATTTTTTCGGTAAGCCTTCTTGGATGCTGAGCAGGAACTGAAAACTACCGCTGCCATTAGCGAGCAGATAAAAATCAGTGTGGTGCTTGGGCGTTGGACGAAATACTTGCTCATGAATATCTTCAAATTTTCTCAATTATAATTAAGTATAAGACATGATGCAACTTTGCACTCCATGGGATTTCCCGAAAAATGAAAATAAATAATCCTTCCCTGAAACTTGAACTTCAAACAATAGGTTTATAGATTTATAGCTTCTTGCTGAGCACCTGCTCCAAAAGACTGAATACAAGATGATTAGAGAAGACTTCAAAAAACTACCTTTGCACAAAAAGATCCACAAGCTATATACAGAAGGCACTTTTGTAGTAGGGATCAGATACTATGCGCACAAGGTGAATTTATATCTTCTCGAAAATGAATACATCGAGGTTTTCTATAACCACAAACTTGACAAGATCGATAAAATTGATTTTCTAAACCAAGATCATACCCGTATGAAATTCTATCTTGACCAGATTAACTTGGACATATAGTAGACTACCCTCTTTCATGCTACCATTCCCTTAATCCTTCTTCGACAAAGCCTTATGAATCTCCAATACCTGGGGAATCAGCAGTTGATTTTCCTTATTGGAAAGGGTAAAATCAGCTAATTTATTTTTTTGGGAATCCGACATTTGCCGCTCCATGATGGCTTCAACCTGGCCCTTTGATCGATGGGAATCCCTTGCCAGCACACGTGAAATCCGTAAATCCACCGGGGCAAAAACATTGATCACTTGATCCAGGTCCTTATAAGCCCCTGTTTCAAAGAGCAACGCCGCTTCCTTTAACACATACGGGGTATCTTGCACGGCAGCCCAAGCTTCAAAATCTCTCTTCACTGCCGGGTGTACCAGCCCGTTGATCAGTTTGGTCTGTTCCTGATCTGAAAACACTTTGTCTGCTAGAAATTCCCTGTTCAGCCTTCCATCTTCAAAGTAGGACTCCTTGCCAAATTGGGCCCTGATTTGCCTTACGAGCTCTTCGGAATTGGCCATGAGCCATTTTGCACGATCATCTGCATAATACACGGGAATGCCAAGTGTTTGAAAAATCTTGGCGGCGGTGCTTTTCCCTGCACCAATCCCCCCTGTAATCCCTACCAATATGGGCCTAGGGCTTTGCATATATTAATTTGAATGTATTTGGTTCTATCTCTACTGAATTGATATAATCAGGCATTTCTTTCACTTCCAGGACTACGGTACTATCGTCACTATTCCTTTTCCTGTAATCTATGACCGCCTCTAACTCCAATTCCCTCAACGACTCCACTTCTCTTTCGTCCACACGATAACTCATCAATACAGAATTAAGGTCATTATCGAGGCTTACATTTTCAGGGAAATTGACCTTTCTCAGCTTTAAACGTTTATTCCCTTCCAAAAAAGCTACAACGTCAAACTGAACATGGATTGTTTTCGGCTCGACACTTACAAAAGACGTGTATCGCTCAGGAAGTACTATGGGCACATATTGGTCAAAATCATCCCCTATCTCTTTTTCATCAAGGGTGAGCATCAATTCTCTTCCCAATTCCTCCACTTTGCTCTCTGCCCCCTTCAACATCACATTCACAGGATCCCAAGCAATGTCTCCCTCAAACTGGTGATGAGGTGCCAAGGCCATCCCTGCGGTATCCAGGGCAATTTCGGTTTGATGCTCGACAATTTTATCAAAGTCAAATTTCAGACTGTCCGTCAAGATAGACACCAAATTGGTTGGCTCTAGTATTTCCCCTAAATTTCGTCGGTACTCCGAAGAAAGCAAATAGTCCCTTTCATCAGGATTGGTCAATTCTATATTAAATGGCGTCACATTAAAATTGAAATACTTCCTAAAAAGATCCCAGCCGTTACCATTGATTTCGATTCGGATTTCGGAGGGAAGCTCTTCGATGGCCATATACTCCTCCGAATTATACTGAAAGGCGATCGGGAAATCGACCACCGTTACATAATTATCTTTATTGAGGGCATTTAAAACCCAAAAAGTGGTGGCCGCTATAACACAGAGGACCACCACTTTGATATCAGAAGTTTTATTTTTCTTTAACTTACCGAAGTATTTTTGAAATCTGTTCAAGACCCCGACTTATTTAGTACCACTGGATTTTTTGGAAAATTCCGCTGACACGGCTGATTTTTCTACTTTTATTTTCAAGCCCTTGTCCAGCTCAATCAGGACAGTTTCCCCTTCTATGGCATACACTTTTCCGTGAATACCGCCAATGGTCACCACTTGGTCTCCTTTTTTAATGGACTCTATAAAGTTCTTGGCGTCTTTTTGTTTCTTTTGCTGAGGTCTGATCATAAAGAAATACATGATCAGGATAATTCCTCCAAAAAGGAATACTTGTCCCATAATGCCGCTGCCTCCGGCTCCTTGCGCTTGTAATAAAATTGTATTGGTCATGGCTACTTTTTCACTGGCCCAGCTACATTACTGGCGGTATTGTTTGTGTTTACGGTTCCTTTTAGTTTAAGCTTGGTGATGCTTGGAGAGGTATTGGCAGTGATCGTCACCGTAGGGCTTTGTGCACCTGATTTATTGGCAGAATTAAACCTCACCTTCACATGGCCCTCTTCCCCGGGCTTGACAGGCTTTTTGCTCCAATCGGGCGTAGTACACCCACATGATGCCTGTACATTAGAGATAATCAGTGGAGACTGACCGTCATTGGTAAAGGTAAATGTATGCTCCACTACTTTGCCCTGGTCAATAGCACCAAAGTCAAATTGCATATCATCAAATTTAAACTTGCCCAAGGTAGACGGGTCTATTTTGGCTACACTCTGTACATTGGAAGGCTGCTTAGGCTGGGCGGTTTGGCTTTGCTCCAGCTGGGCGATCTTCTGCTCCAACTCTTCTATTTTCTCTTTGTTTTTGCTATCACATCCACCAACAAAAAGAGAACCTGCAAGTAGAATTGCAGGTAAGAATGAATATTTCATAACTTAAAACGGTTAGTTATTTTCTTTATTGATCTGGTCAATAAGCTTATTGACATCTGTCAGCAGGTTTTCTGCTTTATTTTTCGCGTCGGTAATCACTTTTTTCCCCTCTGATTTAGCTTCATTCAGCGGGAGGTCCTTTCCTTTCATCAGGTCTTGGATAATATCTTCCAGTTCTGCCTTATATTTTGACAGCTGATAGGACAGCTTATCCCTAGTATTGTTACCTGAATCAGGTGCAAATAAAACCCCGAATGCAGCACCCACACCAGCACCGAGTACGAAAGCCAAAATCGAATTACTCTGTTTGCTCATAGTTAAATAATGTTTATTTGTTGTCCAAAAGCCCTCTGCCACTTTTACGGATTTTCCCCTGATCGGTTAGCTCTTTGGCTAACACATCCAGTAAACCGTTGACAAATTGCTTACTTTTAGGCGTACTGTACGTTTTTGAAATATCAATATACTCATTGATGGTTACTTTCACAGGGATACTTGGGAAAAATAACATCTCTGTGACCGCCATTGAAATAATAATCTTATCCGTAGAGGCAATTCGCTCAATATCCCAGTTTTTGGTCTTTTCCGCTATCAACTTCCTATTTGCCTCGTCACTTTCAATGGTCAAGTTAAAGATATTTTGAAAAAATTCCTTATCCTCTTCCCAGTTTATGGCAATTTCGGGAAGACTGTAATCTTCCTTATTTTCTACTTCCAGTACATTTTTCAGTACTTTGATTGCCAAACTTCTCACCACCGCCTTATTTTCTGTCCAGCTAAGGTCCTTTTCTGAAAAACTGCTAAGAATCGCGTCGGTTTTGAAAAGAATCTTCTTGGTCAGGTCCATCAATATATCCAAATCCTCTTCCAATGTCGGCTCGCTTAGCTGCATATACGCTTGGTAGCGCTCCCAAGGTTTTACATACTCACGATACCACTCTTGGATCTCCAGCTCCATATCTGCCACATCTGCCTGCTGGCGAATACTGGCGGTAGTAAAGTCCGGAGCCTCTTTCAAGAAGCTTATCACCTTATTATTGGCAAGGTTTAGCTCTCCGCTTACGGACGAAACTTGCTCTTGGTTAAGCTTTCGCTTACGTCCATATTCCCGCCGGACATGCTCACTAAACCCAATAAGCATCTGGATGGCCGTAAGGTATAGCTCTGGAATACTCTCGGCCGCATCCACCATGTTATTACGGAGAAAATCCAAGTCCTTTTGGTTTTTCTGATGGTAGAGATTAATGGCCTTGATGGCTTCTGATTTGACCTTAGTGGCATAATCTCCAGAAGCGATCAACGCTTTATTGTTCAGGTTTTTGGAAAAGAGGGTGATGGTTTCTTCGGCATCCTTCCGTAGCTGACCTTTGTCCTGCACTTCCATACTGTTCAGATCTGGCTGAAAAGCCTCTCTAACATAATCCTTGGCTAGGTTGAGATTGGAAGCCTTGCTCTGCTCGTAAGCATACAAACTTTGGAAAGCCTTTACTCTGAGAATTCTTCTATTTAACATTACCTGAATATAAAGAACGTAATTTTGATTTGGTTTATCAGTGAGGCCATTAAGTTGCCCCCCTTCTGTACATTTACTCGCAAAGTTATTAAATAAAAAAACCAAATGCACGGAATTTATGTTCCATTGCATTTTGATTAAAAGTTGGATATAAAAATATTAGATATACGCGGCAATCTCGTTCCCGCATAATACGGTAGGTTTATCAACAAGTACGACTTTCCCTTGGCCGGGGCTCTTCTACTCAAAAGTTTCCGGCGTACATACGGATGACCCGCTTGTTCTATAAATTGATAAAGTGACGTTAGTTTTCCGGTAGAACCTGATTTTATCTCAATTGGGATAATCTGATCATGGTATTGGTAACAAAATAAGGACAGAACCAGAAACCTGCGTCATATCACACCAAAAAGAGGTCCCGCATTATCACTACGGGACCTTTTGACGGTCAGAGCTCAATTCACATCTCCCTGAAAGATATTGACATTTAACTCAATAAGACGACTTCACTTTCCCAATGCTTTGAATCCTGTTCCAAGCCAGCTCGATCGCCGCTTGCTGCGCAGGAATACTTTCTTTCTCTGACTTACTGAGAATCGCCAGACAAGTGTCATAGATCTTTTCAGCCTGCTGGTAGGCCGCCTCCCTGTTGTACCCACCAAGGTACTCTGCATAAACATTGATCAGTCCGCCGGCATTGATCAGGAAGTCGGGAGCATACACGACACCTCTGTCCAATAACAACTTGCCGTGCTTTTGCTCATCTTCCAGCTGGTTGTTTGCCGCTCCAGCAATCACTGAACACTTTAATCGATCTATTGTTTGATCATTCACAGTAGCACCAAGCGCACAAGGGGCATAAATATCCATGTTTACGTCATAGATTTCATCAGGAGCCACCACAGTGGCACCCGTAGCTTCGGCCACTTCTTTCAGCCTGTCCTCGAAAATATCAGTGACATAAATATCCGCACCTTCCTTCACCAAGTGGTCTATCAAGTGTCTTCCGACCTGTCCGATCCCCTGAACAGCCACTTTTTTGCCGCTCAGTGCATCATTTCCAAACGCCTTTTTGGCAGCTGCCTTCATTCCCAGATAGGCACCGTACGCGGTAACAGGAGAAGGATCTCCACCGCCACCATGGATTTCTGGAAGGCCGGTAACATGGGAAGTCTCCATGGCGATATATTCCATGTCCCTGGTCTTCATGTTTACATCTTCAGCGGTAATATACCTGCCTCCAAGACTCTCTACAAACCGTCCAAACCTTCGAAGAAATGCCTCATTCTTTAGCTTTGGATCACCGATAATAACCGCTTTTCCACCCCCGATATTCAAGCCGGAAATGGCAGCTTTAAAGGTCATCCCCCTTGAAAGACGTAACACATCAGTAATGGCTTCCTGTTCGGAAGTATAATTCCACATCCTGGTTCCGCCCAAAGCAGGCCCCAGTACTGTGTTATGAACACCAATAATGGCTTTCAAGCCTGTCGGTTCATCATAGCAGATGACCAATTGCTCATGTCCTAAAGAAGTGATCTGTCCATATATGGATGCTTCTTTTACTTTTTCCTCTGTTTTAACCTCTATCATTTGAACTTTGACGTTTAGATTGTGTTATATTTGGGTAAGTCTTGCCACAAAGGTAACGCTTTAGAATTTAATTCTAAAGAATCCTTATATAAAGCTAACAAAAAGACTATTATAAAACAAAACTAACTATTTAAAAATTTTTATTTCGTGAGCTCACTTTGGAGACTGAATAAATACCTCTATAAATATAAAGGATATCTCCTTTTGGGGATACTCTTTACGATCATTTCGAATATTTTCGTCATGATTCCCGCTCAACTGGTGCGGGTATCCATTGATTATGTGGTGGAAAGCTTCAGCTTTTACCAGATGTTTGAGCAAGGAGCAGGCACGGACAGTATCCGTTCAGCTTTCCTTGATTTTATTTTCGTTTTTGGCATACTGATTCTGGCAATGGCTTTCTTGCGGGGATTCTTCCTCTTTCTGATCAGGCAGACGATCATCGTAATGTCCCGATTGATCGAGTATGACCTAAAAAATGAGATCTTTGCGCATTACCAGCAGTTACCGTTAAGTTTTTACAGAAAAAACAGCACCGGGGACCTAATGGCCAGGATCACCGAAGACGTAAGCCGGGTCCGGATGTATTTTGGTCCTGCATTGATGTACGGCATCAACCTACTTGTACTCTTCCCACTGGTCATTGGCTATATGCTCACAGTCAATGTTCCTCTGACCATTTACTCATTGCTGCCGCTTCCTGTGCTTTCTGTAAGCATATACATTGTCAATAACATGATCAATGAGCGCTCTGAAAAAATCCAACGCAGCTTAAGCGGACTAAGCACCTTTGTTCAGGAATCATTTTCTGGCATCCGTGTGCTCAAAGCATTTGTAAGGGAAGAAGACAGCAGCCAGAATTTTGCTGCAGCAAGTGAAGATTACAAAGAAAAATCCATCAGCCTCACCAAAGTCCAGTCCCTGTTTTTTCCGTTGATCATGGGATTGGTGGGAATCAGCACTATCATCACCGTTTATGTAGGCGGCAATCAGGTGATCGAAGGCACTATTGGCTATGGGGTTATCGCTGAATTTATCCTGTATGTCAATATGCTGACTTGGCCAGTAACCTCTCTAGGATGGATCACGAGCATCGTGCAGAGAGCCGCTGCCTCACAAACCAGGATCAATGAATTTCTAGATGAGAAAAACACCATCATCAGTAATGAGCAGCTTACCGACAATATCCAGGGAACGGTAATCTTCAAAGATGTTTCCTTTGAATATCCTGATTCGGGAATAAAAGCCTTGGAAAACGTTTCTTTCTCCATCCAATCGGGAGAATCACTGGCCATTATCGGCACTACAGGCTCAGGAAAATCCACCATCGCCAATCTCTTGATGAGGATGTACGACCCCGCATCAGGCGAGATCATCGTAGACGACCATCCCATAAAGGCTTACGATATTTCCCATCTCCGCAAAAACATCGGATATGTACCGCAGGATGTCTTCCTTTTTAGCGATAGTATTTCCAATAATATTGGCTTTGGACTGGACACTATTCCACAGGAAATAGTGGAGCAGGCGGCCAAAGATGCTGATGTGTACCAAAACATTATGGACTTCCCCGCAGGATTTGAAACACGGCTGGGGGAACGAGGTATCACACTCAGCGGCGGACAGAAACAGCGGGTTTCCATCGCAAGGGCCATTGCCAAGGACCCTTCCATCTTATTGCTTGACGACTGCCTCTCTGCCGTGGACACCAAAACGGAAAATGTCATTCTAAACGCACTCAAAGACATCATGGTAGGCAGGACATCCATCATCATTTCCCACAGGGTATCATCTGCCAAACTGGCCGACAAAATCATCGTATTGGACGATGGAGAATTAGTGGAAGAGGGTTCACATGAAGCATTAATGGCCAAAAAAGGTGTTTATGCCGAACTCTACGAAAAACAAACCCAGTCGGGTGAAACAATGGAAAAATGACTAACCGATAAGGTATAAATACAAAAAAGGCTTGGGCCAGATATAGAATCTGAACCAAGCCTTTTTTGTATCTAGGCAATGCACAAAGAACTCAATACTCATATCTCATTACTTGATACTTTGTCTTTCTTCTTTACTCTTCCCTCTATCTTGCTACTTTCCTCAAAGTTCCTCTTCCCTTTCCAGCATCAAAATGGCATTTTGGGAAACAATATAGAATTTCTCGCCTTCATAGATTACCTCATGTGCTCCTGTAAGTAGAAAAATAGCCAGATCCCCTTCCTTTGCCTGCAAAGGCACATAACGGACATTTTCATCCTTTTCTTTCCATGGCTCATCTTCCTCCACATGCATGGGGATTGGATAGCCAGGGCCGGCTTTCATGATATACCCCTGCTGTACTTTTTCTTTCTCTTGGACTCCTGGCGGCAGGTAAAGCCCACTGGAAGTTTTTTCACTTGCCTTTTTGAGCTTAACCAGTACACGGTCACCTACGACCACCAGTTTTTTCAGTTTATTATCCTCTGTCAAACGCATTGTTTTCACCTTTTCTGTTGTCCTTAAAACCATACTGCCATCCTGCAAAAGCTCAAGCAGATTTGGGCTGATACACAAAAAGCATCTCGATTGCTCGAGATGCTTTTGTTTTATGAATCCCGAAGAATGTTATTTCTTGTCTTCTTCGTTTACTTCTTCGTAGTCTACATCAGAGACACCGTCACCTGATTCGGCTCCAGCATCAGCTGATGCACCAGCTCCTGCATCAGCGGCACCTTCAGCACCAGCAGCGCCTTGCGTCGCATTGTACATCTCGGTAGATGCTGCTTCCCAAGCTTTGTTCAGCTCTTCGATAGCAGGAGTGATGGCTGCCAGATCCTGGGCCTGGTGAGCCGATTTCAGCTTCTCCAATGCACCATTGATATTGGTTTTATTGCCATCAGACAACTTGTCACCGAATTCCTTCAATTGCTTCTCCGTCTGGAAGATCAGGCTATCCGCTTGGTTAAGCTTCTCGATTTTCTCTTTCTCCTCTTTATCTGAAGCAGCATTGGCTTCAGCTTCTTTTTTCATTCTTTCGATTTCATCGTCTGAAAGGCCGGAAGAAGCCTCGATCTTGATTTTCTGTTCTTTGCCAGTTCCTTTGTCTTTAGCAGACACATGCAGGATACCGTTGGCATCAATATCAAAGGTCACCTCGATTTGAGGAACTCCTCTCTGGGCCGGCGGGATGTCCGCCAACTGGAACCTACCGATGCTTCGGTTGTCCTTGGCCAATGGACGCTCTCCCTGAAGCACGTGGATGTCCACGGCCGGCTGGTTATCCGCAGCAGTAGAGAACACTTCTGACTTCTTGGAAGGGATCGTGGTGTTTGCTTCGATCAGTTTTGTTGACACGCCGCCCATGGTTTCAATACCCAAGGAAAGTGGCGTCACATCCAACAACAATACGTCTTTCACCTCACCGGTCAACACACCACCTTGAATCGCTGCACCAATCGCAACCACCTCGTCAGGGTTCACGCCTTTGGACGGTTTCTTGCCAAAGAACTTCTCTACTTCTTCCTGAATTTTAGGAATACGGGTAGATCCACCTACCAAAATCACCTCATCGATCTCAGAAGCTGACAGTCCGGCATCAGACAATGCTTTCTTACAAGGCTCCATGGATCTTTTCACCAAATCCTCAGACAGCTGCTCAAATTTCGCTTTGGTAAGGTTTCTCACCAAGTGCTTAGGCCCTGTCTGTGTAGCAGTGATATAAGGCAGGTTAATCTCTGTAGAAGAAGAACTCGAAAGTTCGATTTTAGCTTTCTCAGCAGCTTCTTTCAAACGCTGAAGGGCCATCGGATCTTGCTTCAGATCGATATTCTCTTCGCTCTTGAACTCCTCTGCCAGCCAGTTGATGATCACTTGGTCAAAGTCGTCACCGCCCAGGTGTACATCACCGTTGGTAGACTTCACCTCAAATACGCCATCGCCCAGCTCAAGGATTGAAATATCGAATGTACCCCCACCAAGGTCATACACAGCGATCTTCATATCCTGGTCTTTTTTATCCATACCATAAGCCAAGGCCGCAGCGGTAGGCTCGTTAATGATACGTTTCACATCCAAGCCAGCTACTTGGCCAGCTTCCTTAGTGGCCTGACGTTCTGCATCGTTAAAATAAGCGGGTACAGTAATCACGGCTTCCGTTACTTCTTGGCCCAAGAAATCCTCTGCGGTGGACTTCATTTTCTGAAGGATCATCGCAGAAAGCTCCTGAGGAGTATAACTTCTGTCACCAATTTTTACGGCTACCGTATCGTTAGCACCTTGCTCTACCTTATAGGACGCATGTTTTTTCTCATCCGAAACCTCAGAGAATTTTTTACCCATGAACCGCTTCACAGAAGAAATGGTATTGGCTGGGTTGGTGATAGCTTGTCTTTTGGCTGGATCACCCACTTTTCTCTCTCCGTTTCCATTGTCCAAAAATGCCACAATAGAAGGAGTGGTTCTTCTTCCCTCACTGTTTTGGATAACCACCGGCTCGTTACCCTCCATCACGGCTACGCAGGAGTTAGTGGTTCCCAAGTCTATACCAATAATTTTTCCCATAACTAATTTTATTTCTTAATTTATTTCTTGTTTTCTTAATTCGCTTGATTGCTCAAAAACTTAATTAACAAGTCATGTGCCAAGCCGATTTTCCGCTTTCCCTGTGTCAGATTGGCAGCAAATATGACAAATCCCACTACCTTCAGGTAGTAATTCTGTCAAGCCGGCCCTGGATTCATGCATCCTTGTCACCTTTTTAAATCATCTCCCATGACACTGCCCACCGGACACGGCTTACTTCCCAACCATACTTCTCTTTTGGCTTAGACGGGACAAGGTTCACACTTGCCCCCTCTTCCCTCATCAACTCATCCCTTTCTACCGCCTTTTGATCACATTTATTTTAAAAAAAGACTGATTCTGAAGTAATTCATGCAACCATTTCACCTCAAGGTGCATCTATTAATTTAGAGCAGCAAGACTTTCGACTGTTAGCAGTCAGTTGGTCTAAGCACTTTTATATTGGAATGGCTGCTCACGATTAAGAACATTAAAAATCTATGCTGGCATGAATCCTTCACGGCGAAATGAACGATTAAGATGGTTACTTGTACTTCTCATTGGGATGATCGTTTCTTTCTTTATTTCTGAGTGGAAGGAAGAATCACTTTCCGAAAACAACATTACACATGCCAAACCAAAAGAATCCACCACGCCAACAGAACACATTCTTTCCATGATTTTTCGGGACAAAATCTTAAATTGGGAATTAAAACCTCGATATGAAAGTACAGGACATTTACATTTACCCCATCAAATCCCTTGGCGGAACCCGTTTGGAAACATCTCAAGTATTTATAAAAGGCTTGAAGTGGGACAGAAGATGGATGTTAGTAGATGATTCCGGTACCTTTATGACCCAGCGCGCTCTGCATACCATGGCCCTTCTTCAGGTAAACCTTACCGATAAAGGCCTAGAGGTCCAGCACAAACTCCATCCACACCAAAAGATCAGCATCCCCTTCGCTCCTGAAACGGATCGTTTTATGGAAGTAAAAGTCTGGGATGATGTGGTATCAGGACAAATAGTAAACCCCCAAGTGGACCAATGGTTCTCAGATATACTGGCCACTTCCTGCCACTTGGTCTTTATGCCAGAAAACACTTCCCGATCGATCAAAAAAAAATACGCAGTCAACGACGAAACCGTCAGCTTTGCAGACGCCATGCCTTATCTCCTGATCAGCCAGGCTTCCCTCGACGATCTTAACGAGCGCCTGGAAGAGCCTGTCCCCATGGAGCGTTTTCGCCCCAACATCGTCATCAGTGGATGCGAGGCATTTGAAGAAGATGGATGGGAGCTACTCCAAATCGGAAAGTGTAAATTTAAACGGACTAAGCCCTGCGCACGTTGTGTCATGACCACGGTGGACCAACAGACAGGCATAAAAGGCAAAGAACCCTTAAAAACACTTTCCAAATATCGGCTGAGCGAAAAAAAAGTGCTTTTCGGTCAAAATCTGATCACATTGGAAAAAGGAGTGATTAACGTAGGGGATCAGGTCAACGTCATCCAATGACCCCATCAATACCTCAGCAATGCCAATAGCTTCTCCCTAAAGCGCTGTTCAGGCAGAAAATTCGCTTCCAAGCTAGCCGCAAAAGGCACTGGAGTATCCTGGCTTCCCTCACGCATAACAGGCGCATCCAACCACTCAAAGCAGTGCTCACTGATCCAGGCGGCAATTTCCGCCCCAATGCCACCGGTCAGGCAATCTTCATGAAGGACGATCACCTTATTGGTCTTCTTCACGGAATGCGCCACACATTCCTTATCCCAGGGCAGCAGCGTGCGCAAATCCAATAAATCTGCGCTGATTTCATTTTCTTCGATCACCTTCTTCGCCCAGTGCACTCCCATTCCATAGGTCACCACAGTCAATTGAGACCCTTCTTTCACCAAATTGGCCTTACCTATTTCCAGGGTGTAATAATCATCCGGCACCTGTTCTGTAATGGATCGATAAAGTGCCTTATGCTCAAAAAACAAACAAGGATTGGGGTCTTCGATGGCTGCTGCAAGCAACCCCTTGGCATCATGAGGGGAAGATGGATAAATCACCTTCAGCCCTGGTGTATGGAAAAACCATGCCTCGTTTGACTGTGAATGAAAGGGCCCTGCACCTACACCAGCTCCGGTAGGCATCCTGATGACCACGTCTGCATGCTGTCCCCATCGATAATGGATTTTGGCGAGATTATTCACGATCTGGTTAAAGCCACAACTCACAAAATCCGCAAACTGCATTTCCACCATTGCCTTATAGCCTTTTAAGGAAAGTCCCAAAGCCACGCCGACAATTGCACTTTCACAAAGCGGCGTATTGCGCACCCGATCTGCACCAAACTCATCCAAAAATCCCTCTGTTACTTTAAATGCCCCACCATAAGCTCCAATATCCTGCCCCATCAGCACCAAGTTCGGGAACTTCCGCATACTCATCTGTAAAGCGTCACTAATGGCATCCACTAATCGTTTCCTGGCTGTACCGGAAGCACCTGGTGCTCGGGGAGTTACCTCAAAAGGACAATACACATCCAGCTCCTCCCCCTTTCCCGCCACAGGAAATGCTGATGAAAAAGCTGCTGCCAGCCCAGTCTCTATCTGCTCAGCAATCCTTTTCTCAATGGCCTTTTTGGTATCCTTGCTAAGCGCTCCAATCTCCAGCAAATAGCCTTCATAATTGCTCACAGGATCACATTTACTTCCCGCTTCAAAATAAGCCTTTGGCACATACTTGGTTCCTGAAGATTCCTCATGCCCTCGCATTCGATAAGTCATGGCCTCCACCAAAAATGGTCTTGGATGTGCCCGGATGTCCTCGACGATTCGAGACAACTCATGATACAGCTCCAGCACATTATTCCCATCCACTTTTACTGCGTCCATACCGTAACCCGCACCTTTTTCGATAAACTGTTTGAAACGAAATTGTTCCTCATTGGGAGTAGAAAGTCCGTAACCATTATGTTCGACGACAAAAATCACTGGAAGCTGCCAAACCGACGCCACGTTTAGTGCCTCGTGAAAGTCGCCCTCAGAAGTAGCGCCATCACCGGTAAACACTAACGTTGCTTTATCTTCTGCTCCCAGTTTACTGGCCAGTGCGATCCCATCGGCCACCGCTAGCTGCGGACCCAAATGGGAGATCATTCCTACGATATGATGATCTATCGATCCAAAATGGAAAGAACGGTCACGTCCCTTGGTATAACCCGAATACTTACCCTGAAACTGTGCAAACAACCGGTCTAACGGAACATCCCTGCCAGTAAAAATACCAAGATTCCGGTGCATCGGCAGCAAAAACTCATCCTCCTTCATGGCCATGACAGCGGCGGTGGAAATGGCTTCTTGTCCCCATCCACTAAACCATTTGGAGATCTTGCCCTGCCGAAGTAAGAGAAGCATTTTTTCTTCAATCTTTCGAGGCATAAGCAGCTTCTCATAAAATAGTAACAGATCACTATCGCTCAGTCCCTTTCTGTCAAAAACCATTTTTTTGGCCATAATCTTTCAGCGTGGTTATAACAAAGCTACTCCAGTCCACCCAATTCTTCAACAATGGTCTAAAAATATGTCATCACAGCCACTAAGTTTTATGATTTCCCCAAACCCATCACAGGCGTTCTCGGAACCAAAACCCCATGCAGGACTTTTACTATCAAAAAGGCAAACCTATACCCAACAAATTCAGTTTAAAGGAGTATGTCTGAGTTATTGGTGAAAAACATGGTCTGTCCACGCTGTATCATGGCGGTGGAAAGTATATTGAAGGAAAAAAACATTCCTTTTGAGCAGGTGGCTCTAGGGAAGGTTACTTTTGAAAAGCCCCTTGAACCGTCCAAGCTGAACGAACTGAAGACCCACTTGGAAAAACTTGGCTTTGGACTTATCCAAGACATTGACAGCCGCCTCATTGAGCGGATCAAAAACAAACTGCACGAACTGATGCTACTGGAAGAAATCCCCGCTTCCTTAAGCCTAGCCAAATACCTTGGAGACGAAATTGGTGAAGATTATAGTAAAATGAGTCACCTTTTCAGCAGTAAGGAAGGCTCCACCATAGAAAAGTACTTTATCAAACTCAAGCTAGAAAAAGCGAAAGAATTGCTTTTCAATCAAGAATTGCAGCTCAGCGAAATTGCCTGGAAACTAGGGTACAGCAGTGTCCAACATTTATCCGGTCAGTTCAAAAAAATCACGGGCATGACCCCTTCAGCCTACAAAAAGCTCAAGGAAAAACCCCGTTCCGGCTTAGACCAACTCAAGTAGCCGATCCCGGATCAAGCAATATTTCTAAGGAGGGCGGGTGCATAACTTTCGTTATGCTTTTTTTTAAGAATCCATGTCCCTGTTAATTATTGGAACAATCCTCTAATCTGCATGGACCGGGTTTTAGCGTGAAGTCATAGAACCTGGAAAGGTGACGTCGGTTAAAACCAGCATTTTTTTCTTTCCTTGGCTTTTCCAATTTAAAAAATAGAACCAGCAAAAACCTATCCAATCAGCGTTATCTGCGTTCCGATAAATTGGATTCTGCTTGCCGTTTGTCCCCCAATCCCTTAAAAACCGACAAAAAAATAGGCGGCTCCGATAGAGCCGCCTTGTGGTGATTTTTAGCATCGGGTTAAAATAGCCGAAGCCCCAAGGAGACGATAAGCTGATTTTGCCGCTGATCTGTATCAAACCCGGCAATACTTTCTGCCTGATTACTCAGCGACCCCTCATATTTTAAGTCAATGATCATATTGGCAATATCAAATCCTATCCCTGCCTGGTAGCCCACAGTAGCATTTTTATACTCTGGTTCAGGATCCGGAGCGATATTATCTTTGAATTTTGAATTGAGTAAGAAACTGGCCACTGGCCCACCTTGGACTCTGAACACCTCTCCAATTTTAAATCCTACCATAATAGGCACATCAAAGCGGTTAAAAGATGCTTCATAAGTCTTATCCTCTGATCCCTGGGTTTCCTTGATTTCCCCTCCCGTGTTTACGTATAACACCTCTGGCTGAAGGTAAAGCGAATTCCCGCCCATTCTCACAAAAGCACCTACATGATAGCCCAATTTCTCGCTACCACTTTCATACCCGTCTCCATCTACTTTAATATTCCCTTGGGAAATCCCCAACTTAGGCCCTATACTAAATTCCTGCGCTTTGGCAGCTGTCCCCAAGCCTACCAGGACGATGACCAATATCCAAATTTTTTTCATTACTCAGTTACGATTTAAATAAACACTTACTTAATGTGAATTATAAATTCAAATACCTTGCCAACAGGAAAGACTTCCTTTTAATGGTGGACAAAGCTCTTATTTTTGTGTTTTTATGGCAGTCAAATATCTTTTAAGCTCAAGTTTTACTTTAGGAAACAAGAAGAACAGCCCAATCATATTAGGAAAGACCAAAGCAAGGATCATGGCATCAGAGAATTTCACCACTGCATTTAGGGTCGTGGAAGCGCCAATGATAATAAACGCAATAAAAAGCAATTTATAGGTCAAATCAGCCGCTTTACTTCTTCCAAACAGATACTTCCAGGACTGGAGGCCGTAGTAAGACCAAGATATCATTGTGGAGAATGCAAACAAAATGATGGCCACAGTCAGCACATAAGAGAAATGGGGAATAACAGAATCATAAGCCATGGTGGTCAATTCGACACCTCCTAGAGAAGCCCCGGATTCTTTGAGGACCACATTGCCACTTCCATCTCCTCCGTAGTTAAAAATACTTTCTACATTATTCAATCCTCCGTCAATATTAAAGAAAATAATCACCAAAGCAGTCATGGTACATACGACCACCGTATCGATCAATGGCTCCAATAAGGCCACCACTCCTTCGCTTGCAGGGAATTTGGTCTTCACCGCTGCGTGGGCAATCGCTGCAGAACCCGCGCCCGCTTCATTGGAAAATGCCGCCCTTTGGAATCCTACGATCAGCACGCCTAGCATACCGCCTAAACCTGCCATCGGCGTAAATGCACCATCGATGATCAGCCCAATGGCATCGTCCACATAATCATAGTGCGCGCCCAGGATGACCAATGATGCCAGCACATAAATGGCTGCCATGAACGGCACCACCTTCTCTGTAATGGTCGCAATTCTCTTTATTCCTCCGATAATTACCACAGCCACTAAAATCGCTAAGACTACCCCTATCCAGAAACCATTGGTTTGGAAATTAATGTCTAACAGGTTAGCGAGCTGAGAGGACGCTTGATTAGACTGGAAAGCATTCCCTCCTCCAAACGAAGCCCCCACACACAGCACGGCAAAAAGCCCTCCCAAAAACTGGCCAAGACGGCCTTTCTTTAAGTCATGGCCCAAGCCACGTGACAAGTAGTACATCGGCCCACCGTGCACGGTACCGTCATCTTCTATATCGCGGTACTTTACCCCAAGGGTACATTCCACGAATTTTGTACTCATCCCCAACAAACCGCAAATGATCATCCAAAAAGTAGCACCTGGACCACCCAAGGCAATGGCAACGGCCACCCCGGCGATATTCCCCAAGCCTACTGTTCCGGAAACAGCCGTAGCCAAAGCTTGAAAGTGACTCACTTCACCGCCTTTGGCCTCATCTGGGATCACATCGGGATTTTCCGGATCTCTATAGTTTCTTTCTAAGTCATCGTATTTTCCCCGTACTGTATTGATGGAAAGCCGCATTTTGGTGATACCCGGTACACCAAAGTAAACTGTAAAAAATGTAGCTCCGGAAACAAGCAAGATCAACACAATCGGAATGTCATATCCAGCTATAGGAATTGGATATAGTACTAAGCCCTCCCAAGCATCTGCAAAAGGCTGGAAAGACCGGTCTATTCTTTGTCCAAAACTCAATTCTTCAGTTGGAGCGGCCTCTTGTGCAAGAAGCGACATAGGGAAAAGAAAAATTAAGAAGGATAGAAGTTTTCTATACATGATACGTTTATATTTGATTGGTATACTAAAGCCCTTTAACACACGAACCTCACCTTAATCTCCCAACACCACTGGTTACCTGACTTGTATACTCCTACATCCTTCTATTGGGAGCGCGCGTTATAACGCTGAACTCCACCTTCCCTCGTTGGGAACGCAGCCTTTATTACAAAGGAAACAATTGATATTGGGGATATAAGCCATAAGGTAAAGAGGCAAAATTGGATTTATTCTGATGAATGTTCTTTTTTTCAATTGGCTAAATTAAGCTGTTTTGCTAGAATTTCAATTCCTTCTGTAAAACTTTTTGGTTTAAAATTCAACTGATCTTTAGCTTTTTGAACGATAAACCCCGTTTTCATGGGTCTTTTTGCGGTCTGGCGAAAAGCACTTGAGTCCGTTTTATTGATCTTGGTTTTGTCCAATTTAAAGAATTCGGCTGTCTGAACAGCCATATCATACGGCGTCAGCAGTTCGTCTCCAGAAATGTTAAAAACACCCTTTGCTCTTTGCTCGGCCATTAGAATACAGCCCTCCGCCAAGTCCTCCGCCAGCGTAGGCGTCCGCAGCTGATCATCTACCAGCTGAAGTTCTTTTCCGTCCTCAAGGGACTTTTTGACCCAAAGCACAATATTGGATCGACTCATATCATGGGAAATTCCATAAACCAGCACTGTCCGGGCAATCCCCCAATTTAAGGATGATTGCTGAATCAACGCCTCTGCTTGCAGCTTGGTCTCTCCATAATAGTTGACAGGACGAGGAACTGCATCTTCAGAATATGGTCCCTCCTCACCATCAAAGATAAAATCGGTGGACACATGAACCAGGAAGCTACTGCATTTCTCTGACGCTACAATGATATTCCCAACCGCCGCAACATTCTGCTGATAACAAGCTTCTTGGGAAGTCTCGCATTCATCGACATTGGTCATGGCGGCACCATGGATCACCACTTCAGGTGTATACTTCTGAAAAACATCCAGGACATTTTCCTTATTGGTGATATCCATGGAAGCATAGGTAAACCCTTCCCATTCACTGGGTAATCTACAGGTTCCTCTGCCTGTAGCGATCACATTGAAAGTTCCTTTTTCGAGCAAACGCTTCACCAGCTTTTGACCCAACAAGCCGTTTGCGCCGGTAATCAACAGGCTCGGTTTATTTATCTTCTGGGTATTCAAAGCCATATTCTTTTGTTATTTTCTTCTTAGGTACTTCTTCCACTTCCACGGTAATATACACGGGATCTACAGGTCTGTCCATAGCTGCTGTCTTTTCTGTAGCGATTTTCTCCACCACATCCATTCCCCTGATCACCTTCCCAAAAACCGTATATCCTCCTTCATCCAAGTGCGGTGTCCCGCCGACAGTTGTAAAAGTCTCTTTGGACGCATCATCCATTTTTTTTGACAAATTGACGTGCAAAAAGTCCTCCATTTCCTCTTTCTTAGACAGCATCAGCTTGGTCATCTCTTCATACTTCCCTTCCTCATACAGCTTAGCATACTGTTCAGCAAGTGTGCGCTGACTTTCAAGGGAAATAAATTTCATAAACTGTCTTTGGAGTTTCTTGACATCCGTGGTCAGCTCTTCCTCGGTGTATGTTCTTCCTTCCACAATATAAAACTGACATCCACTGGATCGCTTTTCCGGATTGACATTATCGGATTGACGAGCAGCAGCAATAGCTCCTTTCTCATGGAGATAGCCTTTATCAAGTTCCGCAGGGATCGTATACCACGCTGACTCTGGCAGTCCTTCCTTCGTAAAGACATCGCCACCTTGGATCATGAAGTTATCGATGACACGGTGAAATTCCGTGCTGTCAAACCGCCCGGATTCAGCAAGTTTGATAAAGTTTTCCTTATGCTTTGGCGTTTCATCATAAAGAATCGCATAGATATCTCCGTGCCTGGTATGGATTTTAATGAGTGAATCCTTTTGGGATGAACAGGAAATCAGCAAGGACAGCAATAAGGCCAGTCCGAAGAAATGTACTTTCATATTACGTGTTAAGTTGCTGTTTAATCTCTTTCAAAATGCGATCTCCCCCTGACTGGATCACCTTTTCCGCCAAGTTTCTCCCTACCATTTCAGCCTCCTCGGCAGGACCGGAAACCTGATGCTGGATGCGTTCTTTGCCATCCAGACTAACCACTCCACCTGTCATTTCTACCTGTCCTGATCTATAGGTAGCAAGACAAAACACAGGAATACTACATCCCCCTTCCAAGATCTTCAAAAAGCTTCTTTCTGCACGCAGGCGATACCCAGTTTCCGTGTGATGGGTCGCAGCCACGATCTGCTTTCTAAGCTCAATATCCAATCTATCGCAGGCTTCCACAGCAATGCTCCCCTGCCCCACAGCA
Organism: Echinicola soli; assembly: GCF_006575665.1. Lineage (NCBI taxonomy): Bacteria > Pseudomonadati > Bacteroidota > Cytophagia > Cytophagales > Cyclobacteriaceae > Echinicola > Echinicola soli. The sequence continues at coordinate 2,090,794 of NZ_CP041253.1, read as the reverse complement.
GGGGTGAATTCATCCAATGAAAGCTCATGGCGGATCAGGTCATCATACCCCATCCTGTGCGCACCGGCATAGGCCAGGAGTAAGGCATCACAGGCTCCTGATTCCATCTTTTGAATGCGTGTCTGTAGATTTCCCCGCACCTCCACGGTTTTGATGTGAGGATAATAGTGTTTGAGCGTAGCCACCCTTCGGGTAGAAGAGGTCCCCAAAAGCAAGGGTTTTTCTGGATTTTTGTAGTCAATATCTTCGCGATGGCTCAAAATAATGTCATTTACTTTTTCCCGCTTGGTAAAGGAAATGAGTTCAAAACCATCCGGCAATGAGGAAGGCATATCCTTGGCACTATGAACGGCAATGTCCACATCTCCACTGGCAAGCTGCTCCTCTAGTTCTTCGGTAAACACCCCTTTGCTGCCGATTTTGGAGATCGCCACATCCAGTATCTTGTCCCCTTTGGTAGTGATGGTAACGATTTCTGTTTCTAGGCCCTGGGCCTGTAAAAGGTCGGCAATATGATGTGCCTGAAAAAGGGCTAGCTTACTGCCCCGTGTTCCTATTCGTATAGGCTGCATTAATCTTTGATTTTTCTTTTCGATAATTTTTTATTGGCAGTTTCTTCAATGTATTGAATGATTTTGCCTGCAATATTTACTCCTGTAGCCTTCTCGATACCTTCCAATCCCGGAGAACTGTTCACCTCCAGGATCAAAGGGCCTCGCGAAGACTGTAGCATATCCACTCCGGCCACGGCTAGCCCAAGGGCCTTGGCAGCGCCCAATGCAGCTTTCCGTTCTAAAGCCGACAGCTTTATAACAGTGGCCTTGCCTCCGCGGTGCAGGTTAGAGCGGAATTCTCCTTCTTCCCCTTGGCGCTTCATGGCTCCCACTACTTTGCCGTTCACTATAAAGGCCCTGATATCGGCTCCCTTGGCTTCTTTGATAAATTCCTGTACGATGATCCGCGCCTTGAGCCCGTGGAAGGCTTCGATTACAGACTGGCCCGCTTTGCGTGTTTCGGCAAGTACCACCCCCAATCCCTGCGTGCCTTCCAGCAGCTTTATGATCAATGGGGCTCCGCCTACTTGATCGATGAGTTGTTTTTCTCCTCCCTTGGAAAAATTCGTAAAAGCCGTTTTGGGCATCCCCAATCCTTCGCGGGAGAGAATTTGTAAGCTACGTAACTTATCCCTGCTCCGGACAATGGCCTGTGACTCCACGGCAGATATGACGCCCATCAGCTCAAACTGGCGGACCACCGCCGTTCCATAAAATGTCACAGACGCGCCAATTCTCGGAATGATCGCATCGATATTGGACAATTTTTCACCCCTGTAAAAGATGGAAGGCCCTTCCTGCTCAATCACCAGATCACAAAGAGAATGGTCAATGATAAGCGCTTCGTGACCTGCGGCGACGATCGCTTCACGTAATCTGCGTGTAGAGTATAGGTTTGGATTTCGGGAAAGTACGGCTATTCTCATTACTTAGCTACTTTATATTTTTTGGATAAGTTTGTTTGGTCTACATCTACTATAAATCTGCCACGGAGCATCTTCCTGCCGAGCAGTAGGGCATTTCTCATTTTTGATCGGTCTGATAGCGTAAATTCCACGTCAGAAACCTCATCAAACATCAGCACCTTGGTGGTGACCTTGTACCTGAGTTCCGCATTCCCAAAGGAATTTTTCACCTTCTTCTGTGTGTACCTCTTGGTGCGGATTACCTTTCCAGTATAAAGCCGATGTTTGGGTGACAAAACCTTAAACTCCAGGACACGTGCTCCTTCCACCTCTTTTTCCTCCACCCACTCACAGTGGATCGAGTTGGTATAGGCACCTGTATCCACTTTTGCAGAAATCATAACCAGCCCCCAATCAGGCAGGCTGATCTTTTCTCTTCGACCGATAACATGCTTTTTCATGCGGTTTCTTTTTTGCGAAGTACTTTGGCCATGTCAAAAGAAAGGTCTGCAAACAATATTTTGGCGTTGGCGTTTCTTTCTAAATGGTAATGCGCGGTATTTAATAATCGGTAGATGTTGAGGATTTTTTCCTCTGTCAGAGCTTTAAGGCTGAAATTTTCCACAAACTCCCTGTCAGCAGGTGCTGTCCTCATCAGCTCTTCCAGCTGGCTTCTCTTTAGCAGACTCTCTCTGAGGATATTGAGGCCGGTAAGGAACAACGCTTTTTGCCCTTCCTTGTCAGCCCCTTGAAAACCTTCCGCCAGTGACATAATACTATTGATATCCAATGTAAAGCAAATTCTCATCCAATCCCTAAATTTTGCCGTATTTTCATCGATTACTTGGTCTACCAACCGATAGGCCTCCCTCATATTGCCATTGGCAAGTGGCGCCACCTGTAGGGCTCCCTCACGGGAACAAAGGCCCTCGTTGATCAAATGCTCCTTGACTTCTTCATCGGAAAAAGCCCTGACAAGAACCTTTTGGGTACGGGAAAGAATAGTGGTCAGCAGCTGCTCGGGCTGGTGGGCTACCATGAGAAAAAGGGTCTTCTCTGGCGGCTCTTCCAATACTTTCAGCAGCGCATTGGCGGCCGAAGTATGCATAAGCTCTGGCATCCACACCAAAATAGTCTTGTAGCCCCCTTCGAAGGACTTTAATGATACCGTCTGGATGATTTGCTTGGCCGCGGCCTTAGATATGTTCAACTGCTTCTTTTCAAAACCATTATGATAAATCCAATCTTGAAGGCTGCTGTAAGGCCTTGTGAGCACAAACTCCCTCCATGGTGCCAAAATGTCCACCTTCCTGTTTTTATCATCGTCTTCCTTGATCAGGCTTCCCGGAACCGGAAAAGTAAAACTTAGGTCCGGATGGACGAGTTTTGCCATTTTTTGGCACGAGCTACAAACTCCACAGGCATCTTCTGCACCTTTATCTTCACAGTTTACATAAGTCGCCAGGGCCAACGCCATCTTAAGATTGGCAGCTCCCTCTGGACCATGGAACAACAGCGCATGGGCGAGGTGATTATTGTTAATGGCCTGAATGAGGCGCTCCTTGGTCTCCTGTAAGCCTGGTATGGACGAAAATAACATTGCTAGCGATTTTGCTTATACTTCTTTATCCCAAATGCGATATGCTTTGGTCAAATCAAACACTTTATCCAAAACGGATTTTTCTTTTTGGTCAAATGCCACCCCCCTTCTCTCCATCACTTTCCTTGCAGTCTCCTCAAATTTATCCATCTGAAAAGTACTTCTGTCCTCTCCTCCCCATGAAAAGGACGGGATAAACGTCCTTGGAAAACCAGCACCAAACACATTGGCACCTACGCCCACCACTGTACCGGTGTTAAACATGGTATTGATACCGGTCTTCGAATGATCCCCCATCATTAGGCCACAAAACTGCAATCCAGTATTGACAAAATTGCCTTTGGTATAATCCCATACCTTGACAGGAGCGTAATTGTTTTTCAGGTTGGAAATATTGGTATCAGCGCCGAAATTGCACCATTCCCCTATCACCGTATTGCCGATAAAGCCGTCATGCCCTTTGTTGCTATAACCAAAAATCACGGAATTGGACACTTCACCTCCTACTTTGGAGAATGGACCAATGGTGCTGTCCCCGCGCATTTTTGCGCCCATGTTCACGGTCGACCCCTCACACAATGCAAAAGGCCCTCTGATCAACGCCCCCTCTTGCACCTCGGCATTTTTGCCTATATAAATTGGACCATCTTCAGCATTGAGCACTGCTGCCTTGATATTCGCCCCTTCCTCCACAAAAATCATCTCTGGATGGTAAGCGATCGTATGGGGATCATTGATCCCCACTGAAGTGCGATTAGTGGTGAGCAGGACAAAATCCTTCCGCAGCTCCAGGGCATTAAATTGAAATATGTGCCAATTACGGTGGACCAGGGTGATTTCACCCTCATAAGACTTAACCGCCCCCTTTTCTTTGGCAGTATCAATACTGAAGGAAGAAGGATCTTCTGGAAAGGCCGCCAGTAGAACGCTGTCTTTATAGAGACACTGCCCCTTTTCCAAGGTTTTGATGGCTGTGACCACTCCATGGTCAGGACAGAGCCCTCCATTGATGAACCACCTACTATTCGCTAATGGAGGAAATTTTTCCTGTAGGTAATCCAGTGTCATAAAACCGGCTGTAGCATCCAGATATTTCTCCCATTTCTCACGGATCTTCAAGATGCCCACCCTGATCTCAGCTACTGGACGTGTAAAAGTAAACGGTAACAACGACCCTCTATAAGCAGGGTCATCAAATAGTGTAACTTGCTCCATGCTACAAAAATAGAAAAGTCTCTTGGAATACAATTTCCAAGAGACTTTTTAAAGTTGCTTTCACTACAAAGAAATGAATTATTTCTTTTTGTATCTTCTGTTGAATTTCTCCACACGACCGGCGGTATCAAGAAGCATTTTCTTACCGGTGTAGAAAGGGTGAGAGTTAGAGCTCACTTCCACTTTATAAAGAGGATATTCGTTTCCATCTTCCCAGGTGATCGTCTCGTCAGTTTCGATCGTAGATTTGGTAAGGAACTTATATTCACTGGAAGTGTCATAGAAAACAACCTCTCTGTAGTTTGGATGAATGTCTTTTTTCATGGTAATCCCTATTTATATTAAATGTCGCTTTTTCAAATGGAGGCACAAAGTTATCCTTTTTTATAAAAGCCTCCAAATGTTTATCAATGAATTATTTAACCCAAAGGTAGTCAGCGCACTATTTACTAACAAAAATGTGGAAAAATTAAAGAAAATACCAGCCTTCAGGGGAATATCACTTGCTTCTCCCTTCTTTTTCTGACCAAAAATTAATGTAGTTTTATGGCAATAAGGGATTATTGTCCTAAGTTTTGGGACTGAAACCGAGTTTGACGTTAATCATATTACACAACATGTTAAGGAAATTTTTACTAGCCGTAGGACTTCTATGTGGCGTGATGGAAGTATGTATGGCACAGAGTGCATTGATACCTTATAATAGGGAATACTATCACTTGCTGGATCGCTACGAGATCTTAAGGGGGGAATTTGCCCCTCATTACCAGACAGGTTTCAAACCATTAAGGAGAGACAATGTAGCCCGTTTCCTGAATGAAGTGGACCAAGAGGCCACTGGAAGGGTGGACGAATTCAATTTCCGCTACTTAAGAAATGACAACTGGGAATTTGTAGAAGAAGAGACATCACTTTCCAAAAAGCCACTTTGGAAAAAAATCTATAAAAAGCCCTCAGACTTTTATTATCACAGGGACAAGGATTTTGACGTCCATGTAAATCCGGTGATCTATTTCCGCGGCGGCACGGAGTCTGGCGCAGAAGGCACCAATTTCAGAAACACGCGCGGGATCACCCTTAGGGGAAGCATCGACAGGAAAGTAGGTTTCTACACCTACCTTACCAGCAACGAGGTGATTTTCCCCACCTGGGCAGAAGACTATGCCGCCCACAACGGCGCAGTGCCCGGCCAGGGTTTCTGGAAGCCATATAGTGATCATGGGTATAGTTATTTCGCTGCCAGGGGGTATTTTACCTTTAAAGCTTCCAAACACATTGAAGCCCAGATGGGACATGACAGGAACTTTGTCGGCGAAGGCTACCGCTCCATGATCCTATCGGATTTCTCCAACCCCTACATGTTTCTAAAGCTGAACGTGAACGTCTGGAAATTACAGTACACGACCATGTGGGCACAGATGACAGCCGACATATTCCTGAATAGCCGCAACAGACCTGAAGACGGCCGTTACCCCCAAAAGTGGTTTTCGCTCCACCGGCTTGGCATGAACATTGGCAAAAAACTGAACATTGGCATCTTCGAATCCGTCATGGCCAATCAAGCCGACTGGACTTACCTCAATCCGGTGATTTTTTACCGATGGGTGGAGCATCAACTGGGAACACCCGACAAGGTAATGCTGGGAACGGACTTCAAATGGAACTTTGCCCGTGCCATGCAGCTCTATGGCCAGTTTGCCTTGGATGAATTTGTCTTCGGAGAGTTTTTTGGTGTAGAAGGCAAAAACTCCAAACGCAATAAACATGGACTCCAGCTGGGCTACAAATACATCAATGCCTTCAACATCCCGAACCTAGATTTACAGCTGGAATACAACCAAGCCCGGCCTTATACTTATCAAGAGAAATTTGAGCATCAAGCCTACACCAACTATCGAACGCCCATCGCCCACCCACGTGGAGCCAACTTCCGGGAGGCTATCGGAATCATCCGCTATCAGCCCCTTCCAAAACTTTCCTTTAATTTTACAGGTATATACCATCTTTACGGTACTGATCCTGACGAAGCCACCAATATGGGAGGGGATTTGTTAAAAAACAGGTTAGAGGGAGAAGACGGCCTTGGGTTATATGGTCACAGGATCGGACAAGGAGTGGAAAACAAACTGATCATGGGCAATGTCGTCGCATCATACATGCTCAAGCATAATTTATTTATTGACCTTGGGCACAGCTACAGAAGGCATACTTCGGAAGATTCGGACGCGCCAGCCGTCAGTAACTATTCCCACTTGTCACTGCGTCTCAATATTGCCAGGGAAACGTATAATTACTGACCAGATCAGTCAAAAAACAATGAGCTGGACTATTGGACAATAATTTATTCGCTTTGCTGGCCATCATTTTTGGTTTGCTTAACTTCGCCCTGCTGAAGCCGTTGTTTGATGTCATCTTCGAACAGGTGGATCCTGCTGAATTACAACGCCAGGCCACCCAGCCGGAATGTCCATTTACAATAGGATATTTCACGGACCTGATTAGCTATTTACTTTATGCAGGCTCTGACGCTTATGGGGAATTCGGGATGCTGGTGTATGTGCATGAAAAATTTGACATGGAAACCAATGAGTATTCCAAAATGGCGAAATTGTCGAGATAAACACGCATGACGCGCTAATAAGTCAAGAAGGATTGTATAAGAAACTTTCCACTATGCAATCAGTTTAGTATATTGGATAACAAATCTTAATTTTAAATTTATGAAAAAGGTATCAAGTGTATTTCAGCTTTTGGTAGCACTTTTTTTTGGAGTAGCACTGGTGTTTTTTCTGGTTTTCGACAGCATTAAGAATGGCTTTGGAATCCAGGAACTCACTGCTGGAAAAGTGGTGATCTGGCTTCTTGCTGGCTTTGTCCTCTATCTGATCACATGGCTGCTCGTATCCATGTATGCAAGCAGCATGGGGAAAAAGATCAAAAGGATGGAAACGGAAAATGACAAATTAAAAGCCCGGCTTTATGACCATGAGCAGAAGGCAAAAGCAAACCCCGCAGGAGGCTCTATCCCGCCCACTACAGGTCCAAGTCAAGAGGACGACGCTGATGGCTCCGGTATCAAGCCCAGGCAAAACATCAAATAAAGATGCCCAAAAAGGGAGATATAAAATTAATTTAGCGGGAAATCTCTTTGGAGATTTCCTTTTTTTATGGAAGTAGAATTTTATTAAAAATGGTAACAAAGACGTATGGTAGTACGGTTTCTGGAGTAGATGCCATATTGATTACGATAGAGGTAAACGTAGGACAGGGCACAAGTTTTTATATGGTAGGCCTTCCTGATAGTGCTGTAAAGGAAAGTCAGCAGCGGGTAGAATCTGCTTTGAAGTATTTTGGGTACCGAATGCCGCGCCAAAAGGTAGTCATTAACTTAGCTCCCGCAGACATACGTAAGGAAGGATCTGCTTATGACCTGCCCATTGCTATGGGAATACTAAAAGCCTCCGAACAAGTGGAGTTTGCCGAACTTGATGAATATGTCATCATGGGTGAACTATCCCTTGACGGCCAATTGCGCCCCATCAAAGGTGTGTTACCCATCGCCATAGAAGCAAGAAAAAATGGATTCAAAGGTATCATTTTACCTCAACCCAATGCTGCAGAAGCCTCTATCGTCAACAACTTGGACGTGATCGGAGTAGAAGATTTAGCGCAGGCCATTGGCTTTCTGGAAGGCGAACTGGAAATCACCCCTTTGGTCACCGATACCAGGGATATTTTTTATAATTCCCTAGAGGATTATGAATTTGATTTTGCGGATGTACAAGGCCAAGAAAACATCAAAAGGGCTATGGAAATCGCTGCTACCGGAGGACATAATGTCATCATGGTGGGGCCTCCCGGAGCAGGCAAGACCATGTTGGCCAAGCGGCTGCCTTCCATCCTTCCTCCACTCACCCTTCAGGAAGCACTCGAAACCACCAAAATCCACTCGGTGGCAGGAAGGCTGGGAAGAGAAGCATCACTGATTGCCCAGCGCCCCTTTCGTTCTCCCCACCATACCATCAGCGATGTAGCCTTGGTCGGTGGCGGAGGTAATCCTCAGCCTGGAGAGATATCCTTGGCACATAATGGTGTCTTGTTTTTAGACGAATTGCCTGAATTTAAGCGCACAGTCCTGGAAGTCATGCGCCAGCCACTGGAAGAAAGAAGAGTTTCGATCAGTAGAGCACGGATTTCCGTGGACTACCCTGCCAACTTCATGCTGATCTCCAGCATGAATCCATGCCCTTGTGGCTACTATAATCATCCAGAAAAAGAGTGTGTCTGCGGCCCAGGGGTAGTACAGCGCTATCTGAACAAAGTGAGTGGCCCTCTACTCGATCGAATTGACCTTCATGTGGAAGTTACCCCTGTAAAATTTGACGAAATGACCTCTACCCGAAAAGCAGAAAAAAGTAACGTAATCCGTGACCGTGTAGTCCGTGGCAGAGATCGGCAAGTAGAGCGATTTAAGGAGCACAAAGACATCTATTGCAACGCCATGATGCCTTCGCATTTGGTCAAGGAAGTTTGCAAAATAAATGAAGCAGGAAAAACGCTGTTGAAAACCGCCATGGAAAGGCTAGGACTCTCCGCCAGGGCTTATGACAGGATCCTAAAAGTGGCCAGAACAATTGCCGACTTGTCCGATTCCGAAAATATCAAAGTCGAGCATTTGGCAGAAGCCATCCAATACCGCAGCTTAGACAGGGAAGGCTGGGCCGGCTGACAACCAACCACTAGAGATTAGAAATTGAATTTTTACTTTATAAAATTTAAGTGAAAAATACATGTAGATACATTAAAAATATGAATAATTATATTGAATTATTTTTATGAGTAATATTGTACTTTTTTGAGGCTCAAATTTTGCTTAAAGCAAAACTTATGCGTTACTTTGCTAGCAAAAGTTGTGATCACCCGCTTAAATTAAAACAATCCAACTTGTTCAACACACTTTTTCGATTATTAAAAGTCAGTTAAACCATCAGACCATTCGCCTTGGCGAATGGTCTTTTGCATATAAGGCGATTTAGCCTATTTTTTGAAAAGCTTGATCCAGGTCCGAGAGCAAGTCATCCAGATGCTCCAAACCTACGGAAAGCCGAATCAGATTTTGAGGTGTTTTGGTATCTGGACCTTCCACAGCAGCTCTTCTTTCGATGAGACTTTCTACCCCACCAAGGCTTGTAGCATTAGTGTAATATTTTAGATTTGATATTAATTTATCGGCATCATCAGGATCGCCTTTCACCAGGAAAGAAAGAATACCGCCAAAACCAGTCATTTGTCTTTTTGCCACCTCATGACCGGGATGATCTGTCAACCCTGGGTAAAAAACCCGCTCCACTTTTTGGTGCTGGTCCAAAAACGAGGCAATCATGCCAGCATGTTCGGCATGTCCCCTCATCCTATACGCAAGGGTTTTGATGCTTCGAATCAGCATATAGCAATCAAATGGAGACAATACGGCCCCTCCTGTTTGTTGGACATTTACCACTTCCTTCCAGAATTCATCCACCACTTTGGTGATCAAAGCACCACCGAGAATATCACTGTGGCCTCCAAAATATTTGGTAGCACTGTGCATGACCACATCAGCTCCCAATTCCAGTGGGTTCTGAAACACCGGCGTCGCAAAGGTATTATCACTGACCACCATTACCTCGTTTTCTTTGGCAATGGCACAGAGCGCTTTGATGTCACTGATCTTCAGCATAGGATTGGAAGGGGTTTCGATCCACAACAGCTTGGTATTTGGCTGCAAGGCCTTCTCAAAGTTTTCCGGATCACTCAGGTCCGTAAATGTCACCTCCAGCCTATCCTTAAACAGTTCCACCAGTTGCTTTTTAAGTCCATGGTACATGTCAGACGGAGCCACGATGTGACTTCCTAGTGGCAATGCCTGAAAAACCGCCATTCCAGCTGCATTCCCGGAAGAAAAAGCTGCTGCTGCTTCTCCCATTTCCAGTTCAGCCAATAACTTTTCGAGTGCCATCCGATTGGGATTGTTGGCGCGGGAATAGATCAGCGAACCCTCATGATGCTCAAAAGTAGTGGACAGGGTAATGGGCTGTACCACCGGCCTGTGCGGCCCTGTGATCTCCTCTCCTCCGTGTATTGCTAATGTTTCAAATTTCATAGGCTATGATTTTAATATAAAAATAGGGAAATTATAAAGTCAATTCCCAAGAGCAACCATGATTTACCCAAAGGGGTTCAAAATTAACAGGCATTGTTTTGAGCTTTTCTTTCACAAAAAGACCGGGACAGGCCCACTATTAATCCACCATACTTTCAGTACAGAAATATTCAGCTGCTTTCCAACCTTTTTCCCGTAAGCAGCCTCTTTTATGCAGGAAGCCAAATAAAATGAAATCAATTTTTGAGAAAGATCTAATCGAGCGATGTACCAAGCATGATCGAAAAGCCCAGTTTGAGCTTTTCGAACGGTACAAGGTAGCCCTGTATTCTTCTATTTTCAGGATCCTGAACGAAGAAGATTTGGCTCATGATGCCCTGCAAGAGGCATTTATTGAAATTTTCAAGGGAATCAAGAAATTCCGGGGAGAATGTACCCTGGGCTTTTGGATGAAGCGGATAGCAATCAGGAAAGCCATAAAACTGGCCAAAAGCCGTATGCTGTTCACATCGCTGGACCAAGTAGCTGAACTACCGGATCATGCTCCCCTTGACGGTTGGATTGACGGACAACTGTTGGATATGGCGATCAGGGAACTGCCGGCGGGATGTAGGAGTGTCTTTTTGTTGATCGAGGTGGAAGGGTTTAAGCACGCCGAATGTTCCCATCTGCTATCCATCTCGGAAAGCACCTCTAAATCCCAGCTTTCTTACGCCAAAAAGCTACTGCGTGGCAAACTAAACGAACTTATGAAGGCATGAAAAAGCGATTTAACTTACCGGAACACCGGCCAAATCAAAGCAGCTGGGAGGCGCTGATCTCAAAGCTGGATATGGATGCCCAACTCAAAAGAGAAACGGAAAACCTTCCGCCAATCAGTCCCAACAAGAATATTTGGCCTGCCATCGCTACCGAACTGGATCGTCGTCGTGTGGTATTTTGGTGGTGGACAGCAGGAGCGGCTGTCATGGCTGGCATAGGACTATTGCTCGCCGTAAGCCTTTTGGATACCACGAATGGCCATCACCGTGAGTACTTGGTGACAACCGTTTCTCCACGGGACATCCCATGGAAAGTGAAAATACCGGAAATACCCAAAGTCCATCAGGCAAAATCATCGTCGAATACAGTGGCTCCAAGCAAAAAAACCGCTGTAAAAAGAGTTTCTGAACAACCTGTCATTTTGGAGGACGATGATCCACCTCGCCTCCAAATGCCTTCGTTTGAGGAATCATTTCACGCATCTACATCCATTGTAGTGTCAGAAGAAACGAAGGCGGGCCTTGACACTGTAAAAGCAAACCAGTCCTTCCATGAGGTGACTATTTCTTGGGGCATCAACGACCGGATAAAACTAAAAACAGATTATGCCTCCAAAACACCCCAGGATCAAGCTCACCTGCACAAAGTAGCGAAACCGTCCGGGAAATTGGTGCTCAGACTTTCGCAAGAAAAATAGATTCGGTGCATTTGGCTTCCACTAAACCTAATGCGTTTCCTTAAATCTACGAAATCATGAATAAAGCGAATATTATCACTATCATATTAACGGTAACAGCGGCCTGTTGCTGGGCACAGGAGGCAGAAAACACCTTGCCCAAAAATCATCAACAATGGCTGGAAAGGCAGTGGCCTATTACCGATACTTTACAATTCCACTTACCCAACGAAAGCGAAATACTGTTCTATTTTAATGACACGGAATTTTCAGCTGATTCCTTAAAAGCTGCCCTGACGCCACTCATCAAACGTTCCACTCGTTTTCCCGAATTTGAGACAACAGCTTTCCGACTTGCCAATAATTTCAAAGGGACGAGCCTTACTACGGTAAAAAACAAAATCGATCGCAAATACGGGAGGCATATCGAAAGTATCGAACTGGGCATTCCTGTAGGACTTGATTTTACGCGAGGGAACTTTACTCCGGAAGTGGGCTTTCGGGCACACTTAGGGCTACCAGGCTACAGCATCGGGGCAGCCATCACCAACACGGTGTATTTTCCACAAAAGATAGAGGGCGAAATCGATGTGATGAGCAATTGGTTTATCAATGGGGAATTTTCATGGAACAAAGGAAGTACCATTGTCAATAATGAACAGACCATCCAAATCGGCTATTTGCTCAACAGCCATCCTAGCGAGCTGTTTAAGGGGACTACCCTAAGGGCCATTTACAGGCACAGGGTAAGCAACCACTTGTACATCCAAGCAGGTGTGGTAGCCACAGATGACCTGAGCACCTATTATCCGGTTCTGGGAGTACGTTTTTGGTAATTGTTATCTTAGTTTAGAAATTAGTTAACAGCCATTCACGGCCAGGACAAAAGTACTTAAAAAAATTCAGTCCCTTTGGGGTTGCTAAATCTAGCCATGTCTTCATCGTCCGAGGATTGATCCTTGGACGATGAATGGTTGATACGCACTGCATTTTCTGTTAATCAACCCTATTGCAAGAAAAATCCTTTGTAGCCATTAAGGCTGAAAGCCTTCCTAACATTAACCCGAGGCAAGGCCTTGGGGGCTATAAGTCAAAAAAACTCCTCTTACGCAGGCTGAAAGCCTAGCTCAGTTTTTCCATCTAGCCAAACAATAGACGCGGGAATACGTTTAGCCGTTAAGATTTTTAGCTGGCTTTACAGGCCGCGGGTAGTCTCATCATCACCTATTGGCCCAATGCGTTTCATTGGGCTGGATTAAGCCCCTTTCAGGGGAGCATTTTAGAAACAATTTCCCTGAATCAGGACAATTGATCAAAGTCAGGAATTATGATCAATATTGGGGATTTGATTATACGGGAATGACAGAATGCATCTATTATTGAATTCTCCTAAAGAACAAAAAAGGAGACTAGATGAAGCCAATCTCCTTTTTTGCCTTAAGGCATTCAAGTTTTATCGAATACGATCTACTGATTTCACCAGCATTTCATCCTTCCGGATAAAGCGGTTGGCCACAATATTGAAGATCATGGCTGCCACAATGCAGTAAAAACCGATCATAAAAGCACCACTGGCGGTAGCATTGAATTCCATATTCTCCACATAAGTCAGGTAAACAATGAGCCCAAGGTTCACCACCATCACCAGTGAATTGATCATATTCAGGAACATCTGCTTAGTCCGGTTCTTAAATTGGCTGAGGCTATAGATCGCGATTATCGCCGCCAAAAAGGCCAAAATTCCCAAATAAAAAGTTCCTGTCTGTTCGAGGACGTTGCTTGAAGCGGTCTCCGTATGGGTCAAATTCCAGGCTGTCAATTTCAGCATTTCTGTCTGATCAGGGTTTACCTGAGTCCAGATGGGAAAGAAGGTTTCCAGTAACATGGCCACAGCCACCAAAAGGAGAAAGATCGTTTGTACGCGTTGTATCATTGTCTTGATTTAAAACTTTTGACAAAGAAAGGTGGTAATTTGAATAATCGCAAGAAACAAGAGTTTAAGGTTGGGAAGGTTTAAATGCCGGAAAGGTAAGACATGGAATTTCTTACAGTATAGCACTGATGTTTTTCATCTCTCACGCAATACTCGTGGCTAATTGGAAATAAGCGGAACCAGAAATATCTTCCAGCAATTGTCTTGTTTCTGTAAAGGTATTATCCAACCCCTTTTTTAGGGTAATGTGCCATTTCAAACATAAGTACCTCCTGTTTTTTTGACCTTGGCCATTCATTGGAAACCACCCTGATTCAAGTATCTTTGTACGTTCATGGAGACAATGAGAAGGTATTTTATGGAGGTGGCCTACAAAGGCACCCGCTATCACGGCTGGCAGGTCCAGCCCAACGCCCTGACGGTACAAGAGGCAATCAATAAGGCATTGCAAACCATATTACGCCAAGAAGTCGCCACCATGGGCAGTGGAAGAACCGACACGGGGGTGCACGGCAAACAGCAATTCCTGCATTTTGACTGGAATGACAAACTGGAAAAAAATATTTTTCTCAAAAAAATCAACGCGGTCCTGCCAAAGGATATCAGTGCCTATGATCTCAGGGAAGTGCTTCCGGAGGCACATGCGCGTTTCGATGCGGAATGGAGAAGTTATGAATACCACATCTCTTTGCGTAAAAATCCGTTTGAAGAAACATTGTCCTGGCATTGTTTTTACAAGCTGGATGTCACCGATATGAACAAATCGGCCGCTTTGCTCCTGCAGCATCGGGATTTTGAGTGCTTCAGTAAAGTAAAAACGGAAGTCAATCATTTTGAATGTGAAATAAAATCAGCTTTTTGGGAACAAAAAGACCATCATTTGGTATTCCATATAACGGCCAATCGGTTTTTACGTGGCATGGTCAGGGCCATTGTCGGAACATTGGTGGAAATAGGCAAAGGTCAAATGGACATATTAGGTTTTCAACAGATTTTGGACAGCCAAGACAGGAGAAAGGCTGGTATAGCTGCTCCTCCTCATGGCCTGTTTCTCAGTAGGGTGACCTACCCGGAAGAAATATTCATCTAAAAGACAGTAGATTTTGAGTCTGGAAAAAGAAAATGTAAAAAGCGGAGACATCATCGACACCCAGGTGCTTCGTAAGCTTTATCAGTTTGTAAAACCCTACCGAGGTCGGTTCTTCTTTCTGATTTTCCTTACAGTGGCCTTGGCTGCTTTGGCCCCTACTAAGCCGTTATTCATCCAAAAAGCCATTGACGAACATATAGCCATTGGTGATCAGGAAGGCTTGCTTCGCATCATTTACCTGTTGGTCGGGCTACTGATCTTGCAGGCGGTGGTCCAGTTTGCGCACACATATCTTTCCGGCTGGATCGGCCAGGTCATCATTCGGGACATCAGGGTCAAGCTTTATCGGCATTTGCTCAAAATGCGCCTGAAGTTCTTTGACAACACCCCCATTGGTCGCTTGGTCACCCGAAATATCTCCGACATCGAATCCCTTTCAAATGTATTCAGCGAAGGTTTGGCCGCCATTATCGGGGACCTGCTTCAGCTTTTCACCATTTTGGGCGTGATGTTCTGGGTGGACTGGAAACTCACCCTGGTCAGCCTGAGCACCCTCCCGCTGCTGATCATTTCCACTTATATCTTTAAGGAAAAGGTAAAAGTGGCCTTTAATGAGGTCAGAAATGCTGTATCCAATCTCAACTCCTTTTTGCAAGAGCATATTACGGGCATGAACATCGTCCAGGTATTTAACCGCGAGGACAGGGAATACAAGAAATTTGACGCGATCAATACAGAACATAAAAAGGCCAATGTCAAATCGGTTCTCTATTACGCCATTTACTATCCAGTAGCTGAAATTATCCAAGCAGTGGGGATAGGTCTCGTGGTTTGGTATGGTGCCACGGGTGTATTTGGGCTCGATTTAAAAGTGGGCGTATTGATTTCTTTCATCATGTACCTACAGCTATTTTTCCGCCCAATCAGAATGCTGGCTGACCGGTTCAACACCTTGCAGATGGGTGTCGTAAGCTCCTCCAGGATATTCAAGTTATTGGAGAGCAATGAGCATATCGCCAATGAAGGCAATTATACCCCTGAAAAGATCAAAGGCAATATCAAGCTTGAAAATGTTTGGTTTGCCTATAATGATGAGGAATGGGTGCTGAGGGATATCAACTTCAAGGTCAAACACGGCGAAACGGTCGCGCTGGTCGGGGCCACTGGAGCAGGAAAATCCTCTATTATCAACCTGATCAGCCGTTTTTATGAAATCAACAAAGGAACCATAAAAGTAGATGATAAAAACATCAGGGATTTTGAACTGGGAATCCTGCGTCGACACATTGGGGTGGTTCTACAGGACGTTTTCTTATTTTCTGACACGATCTACTTTAACATTACCCTGGGAAATCCGGACATTACCCGAGAGCAAGTAATGGAAGCCGCAGAACTGGTCGGGGCCAAGAAGTTTATCGAGCGACTTCCCGGAGGACTGGATTACAATGTCATGGAACGTGGCGCTACACTATCAGTAGGACAGCGTCAGCTGATTTCCTTCGTCCGTGCCATGGTGTACAATCCTGAAATCATCATTCTTGACGAAGCCACCTCCTCGGTGGATACCGAAACTGAAGAGCTGATCCAGAGTGCCATCGAAAAAATGATGAAAGGCAGGACCTCTATCGTCATCGCCCACCGGCTCTCCACCATCCAGAAAGCTCACAATATCATCGTATTGCACAAAGGGGAAATCATGGAAATGGGCACGCACGATGCCTTGCTCGAAAAAGAGGGGTATTATGCCCAGCTCCACCAGATGCAGCTGAAGTCGATGGTGAGCGAGTAGTTTCAGGTTTAAAAGTTGAAAGGTCTGGAGGTTTGGAGATTGCTTCTTCCTTCTGGTCATCGCAATGACGTTCTTGTTCTACGTTCTAGATGATGGTTTCTCTCTTAGCTTAATAGCATTGAGACATTCCTCTGGAGCAATCCCGACCCCAGACACTGGAGGTTGTTCCTAATTCCCCTTCAATAAGACGGCCAGTAAGCAATATGAAAAAGTTTGGAAAAAGTAAAAACTTATCGGCTCGAAATTACCGGCATCCGAGAAAACAATCGTCAAATTGAAAAAAAACCAACTGTTTTCACCCCTAAATTCCCTAAAGGGGCCTTTCTAAAGCTCCCCTTTAGGGGATGGGGGCATTTTAGGAATTGGAATAAAAACCCTCAAATTTCTATTTAAAGACAGTTTTTGATCATATTTGAAATTTAGTCGGACGTCAGTAGTTCGAAATATAATTGAAGCCTAAACTAAAAATTACCTGTACGAAAAATAGACCTTTCCATAATAGGCCTTAATTTTGCGCCGTTCTAACGTAAAACCACGGCAAAACACGTAAATATCAACACATGAAAAAGATCCTGCTATTGTTTATCTTTAGCCTGCCGATTGCGGCATTTGCACAGGAACAATCCATCGGCTTGAGGATTGGCGAACCCATCAGCATCACGTACAAAACCTTTCTCGATGACAAAGTTTCCTTTGAAGGAATGATTGGCCGAGGTAGTGCGAATAGTTCCGCCTATTACCGAAAGGTCTTCGACAATAACAGACCTTCACCTGGTGCCTTTTACCTTAACCACAGCGCCGGAGGAGGCATTTCCCTCAATGGCCGGGTGGCTTACCATGAAGATATTACGGCTGAATTTGACATTACAGAAGGTACGCTTTTGGCCTTTGGTGGCGCAGGCTTACAGCTGAGAAGCATCAATGTCGAATATGCTTACCAACAAACAGCGGATGTTCCTGCCGTCTTGTACGAAAGCAAGGACAATATTGACTTTGGCCTCGAAGTATTTGGTGGTGGAGAATATTATTTCGAAGACCAACCGGTCAGTGTCTTCGCAGAACTGGGGCTTATGATGGAAATCGCTGATCGCCCTGGCCACGTCAAGCTACAAGGCGGCATTGGCGCCAGATACCATTTTTAGTATCAAGTAGTGAGATATGAGTATTGAGACACGTTCCTCCCTGCCGCGGCGGGGAGGTTAGGTGGGATGATTTTAACTCAAAAAAAAGATAGTCTTGAGATAAACGTTGTGCAGGGGCTTCGCTCCAGCACTGAGAAACATTTAGCTTGTCTATACCAAGCAAGCTTGTCTACACCAAGCAGGCTTGTCTCTGACGCAATAAGACCAAGGGCAATCAAGGAATCAGAAAATGAAGAAAACGGTAATCATCATCAGTATACTGGCCGTATTGGGGTTTGTCGCCTTTGCTTATTTGGGTGGTTTTAAGGACTATCCCATTGAAGTAAAGCAAGGGGAATCCATTCAACTTTATGGACTCACCTATAGGGGCACGCCTCAAGACAAAGGACTAAAAACCACCTTCCAAAAGATAGAGGCAGCCTTAGCCGAAGAAGCTGAAGCCACCTTGCACACCATATATTACGTGGAGCCTGCCGGCAAACTGGACACCATGAAAGTCTTCGTGGGGCTGGACCAAGCAAATGACAGGATCGAGGCAGATTGGGAAGAAAAAGTATTCCCGGAAAATCAATTCCTAGTGGCCGATCTAAGGTATAACAAATGGGTCATGCCACGACCAGAAACCATCAAAGAAGACATGCAAGCTTTTGCCGAGGAAAACCACCTCACCCTAACCGGCATCTTCATCGATCGCTTGCTCCATGAAGACCATGTCCAAGTCTGGGCACCAATTGCCAAGAAGAAATAGTGGCTTTGTACTTTTTGGTATGATTTTGGAGAAATAAAATTTATGGCCGATCTTTTCGGGTGATATAAAACATATTTCCGAATTGACCGTCTAATAAGAATATCGTGAAACTAAACCCCTCAGATATGAGAAAACTATTTTTGCTTTTGTTTGTTGCTTCCGCCTTTATGATCCAAGGCTGTGAAGGACCTCCAGGCCCACAGGGCGAGCCAGGTGTAAATATCGTAGGAGACGCTTACGAGGTTGAAATATCCTTTAATTCAGAAAACGATTATATCGATATTTTTAACTTTGAAGACTTTGGAGGGACACTGTTTGATGGTGATGCAGTCTTAATATATATGTATGAAGCATCACCAGTGGATTCAGAGTTCTATGCCTGGAGATTATTACCTCAGACTTTTTATTTAGAAGAGGGCGTTTTAGTCTATAACTTTGATTATTCACCGAATGATTTCAGTATATTCTTGGATAATTCCCCTATTGACTTTAATCAATTGACGCCTCATTGGACAGATAATATCCTGTTCCGGGTTGTAATTGTTCCTGCTGATTTATTATCTGCGAGTGGAAGAATGGATTTCTCAGATTATGATGATACCATGGAATACTTAAACATCGAAGAAAGTGACTTCGTAAAAATTCAAAAATAAAACTGAAAATTATATCACTATAGCCACCGGAAGAAATTTCGGTGGCTTTTTTTATCCCAATCGTTTAGCATCTCATATGTAATCGAAATAATGCCGCAAAGACCCGAAGGCGCAAAGTTTTTTTGAACTAGAATAAAAGCCTACATCCATTTCCCCAATACAGTTCGTATAATTTAGCGCAATCAACTATCTTTGCGCCATGCAATTGAAGAACGACTTGTTATTGAGAGCGGCCCGCGGCGAGCAGGTGGAACGCACCCCTGTTTGGCTGATGCGTCAGGCCGGAAGGATTTTGCCCGAATACCGGGAAGTACGAAGCAGCGTAAGTGGCTTTATCGAACTCGCCCAGACACCAGCGCTGGCAGCAGAAGTCACCCTGCAGCCGGTGGACTTGCTGGGAGTGGATGCAGCCATTATTTTTTCGGACATACTGGTCATTCCGGAAGCCATGGGGCTGCCCTATGAAATGATCGAAAAGCAGGGGCCAAAATTCCCCAACACCGTTTCTTCAGCAGAAGACCTCAACAAACTGAGAATTGCAGATGGAGTGGATGACCTTAGCTATGTCATCGAAGCCATCAAGATCACCAAAAAAGCCCTGAACGGACGTGTGCCTTTGATCGGATTTGCAGGCGCACCTTGGACGATCTTTGCCTATATGGTCGAGGGATCAGGAAGCAAGACCTTCTCCAAATCCAGGGCCATGCTGTATCAGGAACCGGTACTGTCAGAACGCCTGCTGGACATGATCACGAAATCCACCATTAACTACCTCAAGGCGCAAATAGCCGCTGGAGCGGACATTGTACAGATTTTTGACAGCTGGGCAGGTATCCTACCGCCGGACCATTATCAAAAATACGCACTAAAATATATCTCCGAAATCTGCGACGCCATTACGGAAGTACCTGTAACGGTATTTGCCAAAGGCGCTTTCTTCGCACGAGAGGAAATGGCAAAACTGAACTGTGAAACCATCGGCCTCGACTGGAACATGGGCATTGCCGAATCCAGAAGGCTCATTGGCGACCAGAAAACCCTCCAAGGCAACTTGGATCCAGCTGCCCTATATGGCTCAGCAGCAGAAGTGGAAGCCGCCACCAAAAGAATGCTGGACCAATTCGGTACCGGAAGGCATATCGCCAACCTTGGCCATGGCGTTTACCCTGATATCGATCCCGAAAAAGTGAAGGTGTTTATCAATACCGTAAAAGAATACAGTAGTCAATTAAGGATGAAAGCATAAACCTACATCCTTCATTTCAAAAAAAAATCAGCCACAACTCTTTGCTGTCTTTGAGACTTCATGGTTTTAGCTATAGATCAAAGGACATTTTATTTTTGACAAAAAAAGAAAAAGGGCTGTCACGTATTGACAGCCCCATGCCCAAACCTATGCTAATTGGTGGAATATTAGAAATAAATGTATTTCTTTCTTCCTTGGGCATCCTTTATCCGCACATAAAGACCTTCTACTTTTCTATTGGTAAATCTATAGTTTCGCTCAAACCCTTCTTCCACATTGACTTCGTCCGAAGCGATGCGCAAATTGGATTCGTCGAATATATCCACATGGGTACCAGGCACTTCGATGCCAAGCACTTTTAGGTTGATGGTGTTTTGATCACTCGCTTTGCCATAAGCCACGATCGGCATGTCCATTACCACTTTTTTGTCCTCCGTCATCACCTCATAAGTAATCTCCTCCTCTTTTGTTTTAATCTTGATCTTATACGCTCCTTCAGGAAGGTCGTCCAGGTTATAAGGTATTTTCAATGCTTGGTTTGCCCTGTACCTGTTGACAGCCAAAATCTTATTATCTTCATTCAAGATGAAGATCTTCACCTTACCAACCGGGGCACCTAATGTAACAGCTATATGTTTATCAGTGGCTTCTACCATGGTATTGGCCATTAAACTTTCTTTTTTTGCCAAAGTATCGGGATTAGCTGATGCATTGGCAAGGAAAATCATTCCTAATACAAAAACGGATGTGAATAATGCTTTCATGACGGTATTTGTTATGTTAATTGTAAGTTTTTAAAATTTGATTGCGTTTGTACTTCCCTATACACCAATCGCATACCACAACCATTTTTCTTACTTTGGCATGGCCAAAATCGCTATCCAAAAGATTATCAAAACATTAAAAAAACTCTAAACAGAAGCTATTGGCATCGGATATCAACGCCAAAAGTGTATCAAAATCAACAAGGTGTTCGGACAAATGATCGGAAACAATACAGCTTTTTCCAATTTTCAAGCCTTTAGCTGACCTGAAATTATTGTATTGCTATTTAAAAATAAATTGAAAAAAATATTTTTTTCTTTCTCACCTAACTGAACTTCACCCTATTAGTCCTTAACAACTGTACTATTTCGAACACTCGAATGTTCTATTCTGACACAAAACCCGCCTAATCTCACTAAAAAAATGCTCCACACATTATCCATAACCACCACAAAACCAACCTTTATTTCATAAGACCAACTTACCATTTCCTCCCATCACAGCTCTTAATGCTTCAAACAGGGCGTTTTACAGGATTTTTTTATTCCTTATGGCTCTTGGCATTAGGCTTGGTACTGATCCAGTAAACCAACTATTAATATGATTATGAAAAAGCAATTATTGGTAATCGGACTATTCACCGCCGGTACACTGGGACTATTTTCCTGTAATAATGAAGATCAGGACGAAATGCCTAATGCAACGGTGAATGTAAAAGCAAGAGCAATTGCTGAAAACAGCTCCCTAGAGGATAAACAGCCTGACGAAAATGCCAGAACCATCTCAGGTGCCAATATCATCGCCACTGAGCTGAGATTCGGAAATATACGCCTTCATGGTGCTGAAGAAAGTGCTGCCTCCGTCCAGTTGCCACTCGATGAGGGAAATTCCATTGGCCTGAGCCTTTTGGAAAGTGCCCTGCCGCTGACTGAAACGATGGGAACGATAACGCTAAGCCAAGGTGACTATTCAGCCATTACACTGAAATTTCAGCAAAACGGCGACCTCGCCGAAACTGATGCCATGTATGAAAAAACCTTAAAAATAGATGGCAATGTCAACAATCAGCTGATGACCATTTATACCGACACCGAAGAAATGCTCACTGCGGCCGCCGCATCGGGAAACATCAGTATTTCCGGCAATCAAGACATTTACCTTAACTTTGACATTAACAGGTTATTGGAAAATGTAGACCTGACGCTGGCCATGGATGGTAATGAAAACGGTACGGTAGAGATAGAGCCTAACAACTTGGATGGCAACAGGGACATTTACCTGACCATTATCGGCAATCTTGAAAATGCCCTTTACCTTTCTACCGAATAAAAAAAAAAGGTGTTTCCTACTTTGGAAACACCTTTTTAAGTCTATTAAATATTATTTTGATTACAGGGCAGAAATGTATTCTCCGTCACCTGCTTCATTTCTTACTTCGAATACCAAATCGTCAAGAGAGGCAACTTTTTCAAATTTGAATACTTTTCCAAACTTGTCACCTTCAAAGGTTTCTTCGAAGATCACGTTTCCTTGATCGATGATTCTTACAAATTTCTTGCTGTCATCAGAAGACTTCACCAAGAAGGCAATATTGCTATCGTCAAGTACTTTAACTTTAGTAAAGTAATCAACTTTTTCTCTTTTGGTTCCTACAAAAAGATCTTTGTTTTGGATCGTTCCTTGCTCAGGAGTAAATACTTCAAAGTGGTACTCGCCATCAGCAAGTGCTGTAAGGTCATACTTTTTAGCAAATAATTTATCGCTTGAAATGATGTCCTTGAAGATCACAGTACTGTTTTCATCTTTGATTCTTACCAGCACTTTGCCGCTAGGCACAGCCATGAACTTCAGTTCTACCTTTTTGTCTCCTACTTTTTCGATTGTAACGGTTTTTTCGTCCAGGTCAGATCCTGTCTTCGCGAATGTACTTACTGAAATACAGAACGCTACTAGTGTTGCAATAATTAATCTCATAACTAGAAAATTTTATAGAGTTTTAGATTTCTTTTTCCCATTGACCTATTTGGCTTACTGGGTATTTAGTTTTTTTGAGCTTAATTATTTTGGGCGTGTAATTGTTTATGGTTTTTGATTACACTACAAATGTAATACATGAACCATATATTTACCAAATATTCAATGATAAATATTTATAATTAACGATTCGGTAATAATGAACCAGTAACATTAATTATATCGCATTTGCAACATTACTTCTCACACAGTAAAGCCATTCTACACTTTATGAAATATTATTCTTTATAATAAACATAAAACAAAATATAATTACTTCTGATATTTTTTATAATAAATTTCATCATTAAAATTCGGGATTCATTTCAAACGTTTACGCAAACTTTTAAAAGCATCCTGACGTTTTCCCCTCTCAAAATCAACCGCTTTTAATTCATTGTACAAATCGTGCTGCAAAATATGGTCAAAGGATAAAAGTATAGGGGAGCTGCTTTTACATTTTTGGAAGTGGAGAAATTATTGTTTATGGTTTTAAGGGCCAAGGATGTCAAAATGAGTAATCTTCAGGAGAGGTGATTCGGAATCATCTAAAATTTGAACAAAATATAAAAAGGACTGCCCCTAAAGACAGTCCTTCAATTCTTAGCTAAGAAGTTTACTTATAAAGCAGACAGGTATTTGCCAGCTCCATCCTCATCCCTCACCTCGAATACAAGGCCCTCAAGAGATGATACTCTTTCGAAAGTGAATAATTTCCCGTATTTATTTCCCTCGAAAGTATCTTCAAAGATCACATGGCCTTCATCCAAGATGCGAACGTATTTTTTATTGGCACCCTTTGCCTTCACCAACAATGCCACCTTTTTAGAGTCAATTACTTTCACCTTGGTAAAATAATTGGATCCGGCAGACTTTTTCTCGCCTAATGTGATTTCAAAATTGTTGATCGTGCCATCCTGGCGGGTAAATACTTCAAATTCATAGTCACCCTCTGCCAGAGCAGATAGATCGTAGTTCTTTCTAAATTCCTTTTCGGTTTTGATGATCTCTTTATAAATCACCCCGCTATCAGCATCCTTAATCCTTACCAATACTTTACCATTAGGCTCGGTCAAGAACTTTAACTGAACTTTTTTGTCCCCGATTTTTTCAAGGACCGCTTTAGCTTCTTTTTCTTCTTTCGTGAGGTCGGTATGACCTACAGTTACGGCCGTAGCACTTAGTGAAATGCTCAAGGCCAACAATGTTGCAATAATTAATCTCATGGTTTTAGTGATTAAAGGGTTAACAAACTAACTCTTGTAAAAACCTCCCAGTGCCTTTCACTGGATATTTCTGAGGCTAATTATTTTGGGCAGGTACTATTAATGAATCACGTGATTGTAATTCAAACGTAAAAAAGAGAATTCATTATTGCAAATATGTCAATGATAAATATATAAAATTAACATTTTGGAAACATTTATATGTAATATATACAAATTCAATATTTTGAAATTAAAACCGTTTGCATCGTCGAAATAGTACTTGTTTTAGGGGGATTAAGCCGATTATTTACATTTTTCGTAATTTCAGCCTCGATTTTTTTTTTAGCACGTTAGATTTTACTGCTTCACCTTTAATTTATAAAACACATTATAGTCCCTTTCCACTTCCGGGTCCCGATTGTCGTTGACATAGATAAACCCATCCTCGTTTGCAAAATCGATCACCCCGTGTATGGGCAATTTATCGATCACGCCCACTTGCTTCCCGCCCTGAACGAGTATATAGTATGGCTTGGCGTACTTTTCGGTCGCCTCCTTGGCTTCCGGTAACTTGTAATATTCCTCACTTTTGGCACGGAGTTCCTTTACCACTTCAGCAGGAACACGGGTATAAAAACCCACCAAAAAACCATCACCACATACCCTCAAGTCTGTAAATATCGGGTAATCCTCGAGCCACTTCTCCGCATCCAAATTGGCTTCTGGAGCTTGGTCCGGGCGATATCGATGGGTAAGCAAGACCGTATCTTCCAACACCGGTGCAGTGCCCGAATAATCATAAATAAACAATTGATTACCAACAGTAGGCAATAAAGCCATTTTTAGGCTTTTGCGATTGATGGTCACCAGCGGAAACGAAGGGCCTACATACCGACTTTCCGCCTTGGGCTTCCAGGCATCCGGAAAAGTGGTGATCAGTTCAAAATCCCCTGCAGCAATATCATAATCAAAAATCGTCTTGGCCTGATCATAGAATTCGCTTCCCAGCTCCTTGGCACTAATGGCCTTATGGTCAAAAGCATTCGGTTCTTCTCCTAAGATATAAGCTTTACCTTCCTTGATATAGGGATTAAAAGTCGTACGATTGGTATAAACGGAGATCGAAAACATACCTGCCCAATGGGCCGGGAGGTGCTGCTTCCGGTTTCCCTGATAGTCAAATACATAATACCCCTGCATCAAATTCTGTGCGATCCAGCTGGTATCATTGAGCAGCCTGTATCCTGAGCCAAAGCTTCCAATCCCATCCGGCCCTTCATTAAGAATATCAAATTCCTGGATCACAGTTCCCTGTTCATCGACCAACAGCGGCTGACGGCTTTTGGTATTTCGGAACAAATAATATCCCAAATCACCCCGATGGTCATCCATCACCAAAGGCTCCAGTTCATCCACTATTAAGGAATCTACCACTTCCAATTCCACTTGGGCAGTTGGCCCCATGGGCGTTTTCCTCTCAGATTTCCCACAGGAAACCAAACTTATTAAAACAATTACAGTGCATACTATGGTAGTTTTCAACGATTTCACTTGATATATTTATTTTAGGTGCTAAATGTTTTTCCAAGGGTGCAAACTCAATGGCCAATGGTCCTCCAAGATAAATAAAACAAACTAAAAACCTTTTAGTTTAGAAACTATTTTCATAGTTTTATTAAGTTTCTCATGTAGCCTATTTTTAGTTATGCAATACTCTTTTGTTTTCATCTTAGTGATTTTATTTATTGGCTGTAATCATAAGTCAAAGGAAAACCAGTCACCCTCATCCCAAATCTCTATCAAAGATGCCCCACAATTGCCAAGCTCCAACCTGGAGATCATCGAAGCCATTCCGCTGGAGACCACTTCAGAAAACCTGATGGGAGCATGGCTAAGAATCAGGTCATCTAACTCACAGCTATTTGTTATGGATGAAGAAAGTAAACAAAAAAGTATTCACGTTTTTGACAAATCAGGCACCTACAGTGGGAAGATGGCTGAAGAAGGTGATGGCCCGGAAAAAATCCCTTCCCTTAATGATTTTTATGTAAATACTAATGGAGAACTGGAAATCCTGTCCACCATTGGAAACAAATCCACGATCTATCAATTCGGCGAAACAGGGGAAAAGACACTCGTTCTGGAAATGGATTATGTAGCCAGCTCTTTTACCAAACTCCCAAACGGGGACTATTTACTCTATGGCAGTTATAACCTCCCGGTCACTAAATACCGTATCATCAAAGTCACTCCCTCAGGAGAAATTACAGACCGCTATTTACCCAACGAGTATTCCGGAGAATTGCTCCCCATGACAGAAAGAAATTTTTTACAAACAGGCGGCAAACACTATTTTATTGAATCTTTTAACAATCGAGCCTATCGATTCCATAACGACTCCCTTGCTACTGCATTCGAGGTTGATTTCGGATCCTATGCTATTCCTAACTCATTTTGGGAGATGAACATCATGGAAAGCTTCGCCATGCTCAATGAAAAAGGCTTTGCCAACCTGGTCGGACTATTTGAAAGTAATGAAATCACTACGCTGGAATGCATGTTTCAAGGTCCATTTGGCACATACAAACAACTTATTTTTGTAAATCATCCTGACAAATCCATATCCAAGATCAAAGTAAGTGAGGAAGATACTCCCGTATTTTACCATCCCATAGGTATGGATCAAGACGACAACATCCTGTTTCTCACGTATCATCAGGCACTTTTGGATTTCCTAAAAAAATCCGGACAATCTCCTGGCTTTCAACTTCCCCAACAGGAATTTGATTATCCGATCATCATTTCGACCACCTTAACCCCTTAGCTCATGATCTTTCTTCGTTCATTTTATATAATGCTTTTCCTTACAGGTATAGCCTCTTGCCAAAAAAAAACGCAACCCTTAGACCTTCCACAGCACCTTGACATCGTCTCATCAAATAACGGCTCGACAGAAATTTGCTTGGATTGCCAAAACCAGGTAGTGGTACATTTTAATTATGACAAACTGTCCCTCCATCCTTTTTCTCGAGTTTTTCGATGGAACGAAACAAAGGAAAAGTACCCTGAAGTGGGTTTTGTTTTTTATTTTACTGGTAGGGATAAAGAAATGCTCAAAAACAAATTATCAGAGATGGATTTCCCCTATCCTGTAATACATGACCCATCCAACTCCTTTTTCAACAAAAACCATTTGGACACCATATCCTTTGACAATAAACATTTTATCGCATACCTAACCAAGAATCAGCAGGTTATTGAATTTGCAAATATAGGGATGGCCGACTATTTCCATCGTCAATTAGATCAAATGTTAGAAAAATCTAACGTTCGACCTTAGCAAATACCTCAGCCTATGAAATCTTATACTATTATTTGGGGATTTGCCCTTCTTTTTTGCATCGGCGGCTTTTCATGTAATTCATCAAAGAAGCCCACAAATGATACAGAAACTATTTCTTTATCCGAGCATAGGAGCATGAAGATGAGCCAAATTTTCAGTGAAATTGACTATATCGAACTCCCAAACCACTTCAATTTCTTCTTTGTGGATAAAATACTCTATTTGGATGGCCAGTATTTTTTCTGCGACTTCGGCCACACCTATAAAATTGCCATTCTGAATCAGGATTTCAATTTAACAGCCACCATAGAAGCCTATGGAGAGGGACCTGGTGAATACCAATACATCAGCGATGCCTGTATCAATGCATCAAAAAAAACCATTGAAATTATTTCTGGCAATAAGCTACTTAGGTATGACCTTGACGGGGACTTTAAAGAAGAAATAAAGTTTCCCTTCATTATTTCCAAACTGGAGCATCACGAAGGAGATCATTATATTATCCATATCCATCCAGGTGTCAAAAGCTCTTTTGCCAACAATGATAAAGAACTAAGCCATCACCTACTGTTCCAATGGAATTCCAAAACCAACGCGCTAACACCAATACTGACCAACCCTTACGATAAACCCTTGCCTTTTATCACAGAACACCACAACCTTAAAAAGGCGGGGAACAATTACTTTTTCACCAAAACCTTCACCGATACTATTTACTGGATCAAAGACACCACTGTACAGCAAAAATATCACCTGGATTTCAAGGGGAAAATGCTCCCTCTCGAACGCCTACAAGAAAATGACATGGTGGAATTTCTCAATAACCCCACCACACGGGAAAGGTATATTGTACACAGGGCCAACATTTTTGTCAATCAGGACTACCTTATTACCTCTTACACTGAAAAAAACAACTATGGCACGGTGATTTACGACAGAAAAAGTCATCTATCCATTTCTGCTTCGCGTTTTGAAAATGACATTGACTTTGGTCTTGACTATTTCTATCCGAGATTCCTCCAGGGCAATATTGTATTTAACAGCTATCCTCCAGATCTATTAATGGAACATTATAACGAAAACAGTGATCAGCTCGCCGAAGTGGACAATCCCTTCACCCGCTTGGCCAAAAACCTAAACAGGGACAGTGGAAGAATCCTAGCGCTCTACCATTTAAAAAAACGATCCCAAAATTAATCCTAAATACGATGAACATCGCCTTTTCATGCACAACCATCCTCCTTTTGCTCCTCTTTTCTTGCACCAGCAAAGAGAAAAAGGCTTCCGAATCAGAAAGCAACCATCTCCCTGTCACCCTTGATAAGTTGGATAGCATTCAAATTCACTATTTAGGCAATCCGATTGTCCATGACATTGATCCTTTGTCTAAGACAGTACTTTTTATGGAAAACAATCGATATAGTGTAGGAGAAGAGATCTTTGTGGCGGACTTTAATGGAAATATCCTGGCATCCTTTATCAAAGATGGAGATACTCGAGACACTTATGGCCATATTATGGCTCCACTTGTAATCGATGGAAAAAATTCATTTATGGCCTATGCATTTAATGGTTTTATGTGTTATGACTTTTCTGGCAACCTTATTTCTCGCATAAAACTTGTGGATTTTCATAACCCTAATTATAGAAGGATTGCAATGGGAAGGGGTTTGCTTAAGCTGGGTGAGAAATATCTATATATGGATTTAGGAAGTAGGGACTTCGAATATGGTTCCAAGGACTTTTTTGATAACTATTACGCAATGTCATTATTGGATCCTAAAACAGGAAGAACGGAATCCATTATTCCTCTACCAGAAACCTCCATTTTTAGAAAGGGGAACTTCTTTTTTAGGTATGCTTGGGAACCTACCTTTGATGTAGAAGATAATCAACTTTTCGTTGTATTTGGATTAGAACCAACTATTTATGTATTTGAAAACCAATCTCCATTTTCTCTTATCTCAAAGATTCCTATAAAATTATCAAATTACCATTATTTTAAAGGAGCAAAAAAATACAATAGGGATGACATTCGATTTTATGGTCATAAAAGGAGCTCTGGTAAAATTTTAAACATAAAGAAAATAAAAGATTATTTTCTTCTTGCTTATTTCCCAGGCTATGACCACGGAGATGTCGAAGAGAGTTTTTCAGACAATATAAGTCCGGGGTTTTGGGAACGGATGCGGAAAAAATACCCGATTCGAATCGCAATTTTGGATTCTCATGGAAAGGTGGTCAACGATTTTGTACCTGATGGATTATGGGCAACAAGCATGCTTGTGCGAAATGGCGAACTTTGGATGTTGGGAAAACCGGACGGGGAGATAGAACGGGATTATTTCCAACTTTTTAAAGTGGGGCTGAAGATTGAATAATGAATTCAATGATTATCCGTTTTTTCGCCAGTAATAAGATCTGGTTCTTTTCTCTAATTTTGATACTTACATCTTGCTGCTTGATGTTCTTTTCGCTGTCCGCTCACTTTTATTCCTCCACAAAAACACCGGTAAGGCCAAAAACACACCTACCATGCTGAACACGAGTCCACCGATGGTGCCAATGGCCAGGGAAAACCAGAAAATTTCGTTCTGGCCTTCCATGATAAACGGAATCAACCCAAAGCAGGTGGAAAGTACAGTCAGCAGGATCGGAATGGCCTTTCCCGCAACAGACTTCAGCACATTCCGGTTATAGCGTCCGGTCTGGCGGTTGTTCAGGTCATTGACGATAAAGATGGCCGCATTTACAGCCAATCCTCCCAGCATCACAAAGGCCGCATAGCCCCCTTGGTCAAAGTAAAAATCAAACAGGGAAAAGATCAAAAACAGCCCGATAAAGGCAATGGGAATCACCGCAATGATATAAAAGGGCTGCTTTAGGTTTTCAAACAGCACGCCGCAAATGAAGAAAATCGCCACGATGAGTACCAGCAGCAAGGCGTACTGCCTTTTGGCCTTGTCGTAGCCCCAGTAGTATGACGAAGTCTCTGCAGAATAACCGATGGGCATACTGGCCTTCATTTCCTCCAGCACCTCATCCAAGTATTCGCTACCAAACTTCCGCGAGCCCATGTATTCAAATGCCACCCTGCGGATGTACTGGCGGTCTTCCTTATGCAGGGAATTGGTGGTAGTTTCCTTCTCCAGGGTACCCAAGCTGGACACCTTGAACATCCGGTCCTCCCCACTGATCAGCGTGGTCTCTTCCAGGTCAAAGCGTGAAAAAACCTCTGAATCTTCTTCTCTCACCATCACGCCGTAATTGGTGTCGTCCAGACTCAGATGAAGGGAAGTGCGGGTAGGCTTGGAGACTGCCTCCAGTGCGCTGATCACCTCGTATTGATTGACGCGCTGGAGCGCCAGCTGCTGTTGGTCAAACCGCAGGACAAACTCCTCAGAGGTCCTTTCCCTGTAGCCCATCCGTTCATTGGTGTTTACCTCCTGGATACGCTTGTGGCGCAGCAGCTTTTCGGCCAGCAACTCCGACTGCCGCTCCAGCTCGTCAAAGTTGTACCCCTTCATCATGACCGTAAAGGAAGGGATTCCTTTTCCCCCGGGACCTGCTGAGAAGCCCTGCCCCACACCATAAATGCTCCAATTGGCACCACTCCAGTCGGTTGCCTTTACCGACAGCCTCCCCTTCAACTGATAGGGAAGTGCAGAATTTTCATAGGCATCCTCAAAAGTGATGGTGATCGAAGCGTGTTGTCCAGAAGAAACACTGCTGACAAACTTGTCCACCCCCTTCACGCCTTTCAGAAATTCCTCAAACTCCCGCACAATAAAGTCCATTTGATCCAGCGTATTGCCAAAGGGCAGCCGAATATTCACGTACAGTCTGGTCTGTGCCGCTTCCCGGTAACCCGACTTTTCGAACACCCCGCGCACAAACATGCGCAGCGATCCGCCCAGTGCCTTGTCCACATAAGGACGGATATCCTCTTGGTAAACCGTGCTGCCAATGGTCTTGTTGTACCAGTCCTGTTCCTCCCATTTGGCCGGAAGGTAAAATATGGGCAGGCCAAAGAGCAATACAAGCAGCATAACAAGTGTTTTCCGGAACCGGGCCACAAAGCCGATCATACCAAAATACCTCCTGAACAAGACCGCCCTTTTCCGCAGCTGCGGCAAGGTCAACTTTCGTCCCTTCCTGGCCTCTTCGCCAAACAACAGCCCGTACATGGCCGGGGTAAACAACAGTGCCACCAGCAGGGACACCGCCAGCATCACCGCCACCACTACCGCAAAATCGGTCAGGTTGCGCTGGTCCTCCTCGGGCAGCAGGAACACCATCAGCAATGCAGCGATCGTCGTCAACGATGCGGCCAAAAGCGCAAGAAAGACCTTCCTGTTGCGGTGCTTGTGCAAGTGGTCGATCATGATGATGGCATTGTCCACAATCAATCCAAAGGAAATCGTCAGTCCCGCAATGCTGTACAGGTGCAGGTGCGTACCCAGTGCATAAAGGATAATCCCGGTTACGCTCAGGTTGACCACGATCCCGAGGAACAGCACGGTCAGGTACCGCCAGTTGCGGTTAATCAGAAAGATAAAGACCACCAGGATCAGGATGGAAAGCCCTGAGCGCTGGTAGATTTTGTGCAGTTCCTTGGACAGGTATTCGGTATCGTCCTGCTCCAGGCGCACATCATAGCCCGATGGCAGCAATTCTCCGGCCTGTTCGACTGCTTCCCGCAGTTTTTTGGCCAGCACCACCTTGTTCACGCCTGGCCGGCTGGTGATGCCCATGGTCACCGAGTTGTTGCCATTGATCCGGTAATACCGGCTGGGCTCGGCCTCTTCCAAGGTAAGGCGGGCCAGGTCCCGAAGGTAGATGTCCTTGCCGCCACGGCTTATGATCCGGAGATTTTCCAATTGCTCCAAACTGGTCAGGCTACGGTCCAGTTGGATAAACAGCGCTTCGCCCTGGTGGTTTACCGCCATCCCCGGATAGCCTGTCCCGAAGGCATTGCGCAGGACTCCCGTAAGCATGCTGCGGGTAAGGCCCAGGGCCTGTAATTTCTGGATGTCGTACGTCACGTAAAGCTGAAGGTCGTTGGCTCCGTACACCTGGATTTCCTCCACCTCGTCAAACCGCGTAAGCACTGATTTGAGCACGTCCTCGGTTACTTTCTTGATCTCAAAGGGTGCAAAGGGTGCATTGATGCTGTATTGGAGAATGGGCGGCTCTTCATTGCGCTGCGCAGACTGGTAGATCAACGGATACCCCACCTTTTGGTCTAGCGAAGGATACACCTGCCGGATCAGGGAAGCCACCTCAAATTTCTTGAACTCCATGTCGGTGTGCTTGTCAAAGCGCAGCGTGATCTGGCCGCTGTTATAGTTGGATACCGACTCGATCTTTTTCAGCTCCGAAAGCTGGGAAAACAACCCTTCGAGCGGTGCCGTACCGAGCTTTTCGACCAGCTCCGGTGCCGCCTGCGGCACACCGAAGGAGATGCTCAGCACCGGCTGCTGCTCACGCGGGTTCAGCTCCACGGTCAGCCGTGGCACCAGCGCAAAGCCTATGATGGCCAGCACAAAAAACGATATCGTGATCCTGAATGAACTCATTTTTAGTCTTGAGATCTGAGTAGTGAGCCGTGAGCCTATGGCTCATTGGTTCAACACTTTACTCTTTTCTTTTTCTTGATACTTGCATCTAGCTACTTGATACTTTTCTTTCTTCTTATCCATTTTTATGTTGTCCCGCTATCTCTGACGCAGGACAACAAATACTGAACTCCAGACTCAACCTTATATTTTTGAATCAGAGACTCAATGTTTCCCAGTACCGGAGCAGAGACCCGGTACAAGCACGCCTTAGCGTTATCACGCCGTCTCTGACGCGGGAGTACAAAGCCTGAGTCTCCCGACTCACTCCTTCAAACCAACTTTACTTTTACAAGGCCTTTCATTCCTGCATAATCCCGAGCACTGCTAAATAGATATTCTTTTGGTTCCTCTACAATCATGGCATTAACAGGATTTTCATGAATATAATGAAGCTTTTGTTCCAAGAACTTATTTGATTCGATCCAGATCGCCCGATTGTCGTCTTCCCAGAACTTATAATTAAGCACACGCTTAACCTGGCCACCCCTGAATTTCATTCGTGAAAGCATCCATGACCTTCTGGATTCAATAGATTCACGTCCCAAACTATCTAGAATTCTCGCAGCAACGTACTTTTTGAAATCCCTTATGAAGTCACTTATCCGAAACGGCTCCCTTGTCCTACCTAAAAGGTGCAGGTGATTGCTCATTAAAACCCAAGCATACAATTCCAACCCTTTCTTCTGTACACAATAATTCAAACTGTCCACCACTTCCAATTTATATTCTTTTCTCGTAAACACATCAAGCCAGTCCACTACCGTTAAGGTGAGAAAATAAACTCCATGCTGGTCCGTAATACGATAGGGTTTATCCTGTTTACTCATTTTTTACTTATATTTTTGAGTCAGAGACTCAATGTTTCCCAGTACCGGGGCAGAGACCCGGTACAACCACGTTCTTATCCATTTTTATGTTGTCCCGCTATCTCTGATGCGGGACAACAAATACCGAGTCTCCAGATTCAACCTTATATTTTTGAACAGAGACTCAATGTTTCCCAGTACCGGAGCAGAGACCCGGTACAACCACGTCTTAGCGTTATCCCGCCGCGGCGGGGAGAAATATTTGTCTCATGTCTCACTACTTGATACTTTCTTCCTACTTACTGCCCAATATGCCAGGGGCACGAAATACAGTGCCGTCAGCGTGCCGATGGTCAGGCCACCGATGACGCTGAACACCAGGGGCCGCTGCAAATCAGCTCCCAATCCAGAGCTGAACACCACCGGCAACAGCGCCAGAATGGTGGTAATCGAGGTCATCAGAATGGGCTTCAGACGGATTTCCCCTGCCCGGAACAGTGCCCGGTCGAGAATTTCCCTGCTTGTCTCCCGGGGCTGTTCCAGGGCATAGCGCTCCCGCAGCCGGTTCACGGTGTCGATCTTCAGGATGGCGTCATTGACCATGATGCCCAGCATGACCACCAGCCCAATGGCGGACATCACGTTCAGTGAGGTGCCCGTCAGCCAGAGCATCAACAGGGCACCGCCAATGCCCAACGGCAAGGTGAAGATCACGATCAGCGGCTGCACAAAACTCTCAAACTGTGCGGCCAAAATAAAATACAGCAGCAACACTGCCACACCCAAAATCCCCATCAGCTGCCGGATATTTTCCCGGTCCTTAAAATATTGCCCTGCAAAGGACACACTGAAATTCTTTCCACGACCCCACTCCCTCAGCTCGCCTTCCCGTTCCTCGGGATGGGAACCTGTCAGGCTCACCGATTGGTAGATGCCTGTCTTGTCTGCCGTGACATACTTATAATGGTTTTCATAGCTTACGTTGATAAAATTGGCAAGTGCATAGCGCTGGCCTTCATTGCCTTCCAGGTGGTTGCTGCGGAGGATGGCCATAAAGTCCGACTTGTTGCCCTCCAGTCGTATCGGCGTCACTTCACTAAACCGCCTGATCTCATCAATGGTGTAGCGGCCAAAGAGCCTTTCGATCTCACCGGTCAGCGTACTGATATCGATCCCGTAAAGGGCCATTTTCTCCAGGTCAACACGAAAAAGCACCGCTGATTCTTCCTGCAGCCCGGGTCCTTTTTTCCAATCAGTTACAGGCAGCTCCTCCAGCCAGGGGCCCATCTCGGCAGCGGGAACCGGCCGCTTGCTTTCCAGCTCCTTCCAACGCATTTCGTAATAGGGAATATTGGAGGCAAACAATTGGTCAAAGGCACTCGGAGCATCAGTGATCCCTACGGTGGCTTGCGGGAAGGTATTCCTCAGCATCTTTTCCAGTAGCGCGGTCTGTGCATCCTTGGACTGCTGGTCCTTAAAATCCATGTACACCGTGGCCTGCTGCACGGAATTCTCTCCGTCAAAGAGCAAAAACTGCCGCACGCCCACATCCGCTTCTGCCTGTTCAAACTCCCCTTTCAGGCTGGCCATAACCTCCTTTATACGGTCCCGGTTCTGCTCCACGCCGATGGGTTCGTTCCAGTCCACCTCCAGCACGGCATCCTTTTTGGCAATGGGCGGAAGCCCCTCCGTGGGCAGGGCCATCCCAATAAGCAAAAACACCGGAATCAGCATCAGGAGCAGCACCAGACTCAGCTTCCTATTGGCCATGACCATTTGGTAGCCTTTTTTGTACCAGGCTACTATGGCTTTGAAAAAACGGCTGTCCTCGCGGTTGCCTTCCCAGGTCTTATGAGCAAAGAACACCCTGTACAGCAGTGGAAGCAGTACAAAGGCCACCAAAAGCGAGACAAACAGGATCGCTGCCACCGACACCGCCTGGTCCAGGAACAGGGCACCGGAAATACCACTCAGGAATACCAGCGGCACAAAGACCGCCAAAGTGGTCAGCACCGAACTGATCAGCGCGGACATCACCTCGTTTACCCCCTGCACGCAGGCCTCGAACAGCGGCAGTCCCTCCTGCCGCTTGCGGGTGATATTGTCCAGGACGATGATGGCATTATCAATCAGCATGCCCAGCCCAAGGGCCAGGCCACTCAGGGAGATGACATTGATAGAGATGCCAGCGGCCTGGAAGACCAAAAAGCTGATCACCAGTGAAGTGGGCAGACTAAGGCCAATGATCACCGGCATGCGGTAGTTACCCATAAAAACAAACAGCACCCCGAAGGCAAAAAGCCCTCCGAAGAGCAGGCTGGTCTGCAGGTTGCTGATCCCCGCGTTGAGCAGGGTGCTCTGGTCCTGGGTCATGGCAAAGTCCACCTGCGGGTAATCCTGCTTAAAATGGCCCACAGACTCCCGGACCTTTTCCATGAGTTCGTTCATTTTGGCCGCAGCCTGCTTGTGGACAGTAATCACTAGCCCTTGCCGCTGCCCATACAGGTGATATCCCATCGTCTCTTCCATCCGGTACTGCACCCCGGCCACTTTGCCCAGCGGTACGGCACGGCCTTCGGGTCCGCTGACCGGCAGGTTTTCGATGTCCTCCGGCGTATCCACACGTGTGGCCAGCCGCAGGAAGTAGCGGTACTGGCCGTCCTTGACACTGATGCCGGGGAGCTCCCGGTTGCCCGAGGTGATGGCATTGATCACATCCTGTTCGGTCATGCCCAGCCCTGCCAGCACAGCCTTGTTTGGACGCACAGTGATCACCCGCTCCTGCTTGCCGTTGATGTCCACCAGGGAAATCCCTTCCAGCTGTTCGATACGTTTTTTGAGCACATTTTCGGCCAGCTTGGTCACCTCGGCATAGTCGGTGCCTTCCTTGGGGACCACTTGGATGCGGACCATGGGGATGTCGTTGGTATTGATGCGGATGACCTGGGGGCGGGGGAGTTCTTCGGGAAGGCTATTGGTCAGCCGGTCGATTTTTTCGTTCACTTCGATATAGGCCAGCTCCATGGAAGTGCCATAGGCAAACTGCAGCCTCACCGTGCCCGTTTCGCTGCCGGCCTTGCTCTGCATATCCTCCAGGCCGTTCAGTGTAATCAGGCTTTCCCGCACCGGGCGCAGCACGTTCTGCTCGATCGCCTCGGGCGAGGCATTGGGATAATTGACCTTCACCACGATCTGCGGTACATCGATGGGCGGCAACAGCGACACGGGAAGCTTCGTAAAGGCGATCAGGCTGAACACCATCAGGGCCACAAAGACCATCGTCACCGCAATCGGCCGTGCCAATAAAAATCTGACCATGGCTATTCGTTTTCTTTTGCGATTTGGATTTGTGCCTGGTGCCCCAGCTGCAGGTTGTTGCTGGTGATGACCGTCTCGCCATCCTTGATGCCGTCAAGTACCTCTATCTCACGGCCGTTGTCCTTGCCCACCTCCACATAGTTCCACTTGGCCTCCTTGCCGTTGACAGTGAAGACCACCGGGCGGCCGGAGCGGTAGACCAGTGCCTGCTTGGGCACCACCACATTGTCCGACTGCGGGGCGCGGATCACCGCGCGGGCGTTCATGCCGGGAAGCAGCTTTTGGGAATTGCCCAGCTTGATGCCCACTTCCACCAGGCCGTTTTCGTCCACCTTGGGATTAATGCTGTTTACCTTGCCTGTCAAAGATCCAGTGCCGGCAGAAACAGGGTAGACCTCTGCCGTCTGGCCGAGGGAAATAAAGGGAATGTCGGATTCGAGTACCTTTACACTGAGCAACAGGTTATGGGTATTGAGCACTTCACAGAGTTCATCGCCTGCATTGACCAGGCTGCCGGGCTTCAGCTGTAGGTCGGCCACCTTGCCGGAGATGGGCGCCTTGATCGTGGCCTTGGCCAGCTCCAGCTCTGCTTCCTTCAGGTCGATTTGTGCGGACAGCAGGCCACTGCTGGCCTTCAGCTGCTCGTCAAGCTGGAGGACCTGATCCTGGTCTTCTCCTTCCAGGATGGATCCAAACCCCAGTTTTTCGCTGTTATAGGAAGCCTGCGCATTTTTCAGCTGCACCAGTGCCTTTTCCTTTCTGAAGACATTGTCGGTATTGTCCAGGCGGGCGATGACCGTTCCGGCCTCCACATACTGGCCTTCCCGGATGTTCAGTTCCTTGAGGTAGCCCTGCCGCTCGATGACCACCATCACTTGCCGGCCGGCCTCCACCTTGCCCGAAGCATTGATCAGGTAGTCGAAGGAGCGTTTTTCGGCCTTGGCCACCGTCACCTTGGTGGCGGACACTTCATTGCGCATGGATTCGAGGGGGACTTCCTCCTGCTGCTCCGTACTGTTTTCACAGGAATAAAAGAACGGAAAAACCAAAATCAGCAATAAAAACAATCTGTTTGCATTCATTGAAAAGATAATAAAATGTTCACTCCTTCAATTAACTAATTATTTAATTAAAAGCAAAGGGTTTTTGGCACTGAACAGAAAGTATTCTTCATAACGGACCACGAAGTATAAGGATGGATGCGCTTTTGCCATTTTCAAAGTCCAGGAGTCCAGTAAAAGGAAAAACGTGA
This sequence comes from Echinicola soli, assembly GCF_006575665.1. Lineage (NCBI taxonomy): Bacteria > Pseudomonadati > Bacteroidota > Cytophagia > Cytophagales > Cyclobacteriaceae > Echinicola > Echinicola soli. The sequence continues at coordinate 2,052,013 of NZ_CP041253.1, read as the reverse complement.
TTCTCAAACAGAGGCCATTATAGGTCTGGAAAAAATCAGTAAACATACCCAACCTTTACGGCAAAATGGGGCTAAACGTTACAGTGTTGCTCTCTCGCTATTCTAATCCATATTTATCCAAAAACAGACCTGAAATTTCAGGAAAGTTTTTTGGAATTACACAAGCGTCCATAACAACTCCATCTAAATCACAGACCAAATAGGCAGGGGAGGAAGTTTGTTTGAACAAAGGAGTAGATGTATAATGGACATCTCCATTGTAGCTGTATTTGTTCTTAAAAACTTTCCTTTGCCTTTCCGAACTTTCGTTCGTTAAAATATTGATGTTTCCCACCAATCCTTTTTCCTTTATTCTTTTCATCTCTATCTCCAAGCACCTCGTGCAGGAATTTACATCGACCAGTAAAATAAGGTAATGACCGTCCGTTCTGTTTAGGCTTAAACCTGTAAGGTCCAGTTGTTCCTGCTGGAGCCTGATATTTTCCGTTGCGGTACCCCGTAGGGTCTCCGTATAGCCCTCCATAAGGGAGGCGTATTCCTGAATGGATTCCAGTTCTTTTGTTTTTCTGACCACCTCAACTGCCTGCTTCACGCTATATTTTATGTTCCGTTCTTTTGCTTTATAAAACGTAAACACCATGAAGGACAAAAGGATGTTCAGGATAAGACTAATGGTTACTACTGCTTTCATTATGATTAATTTTATTTCAGTGGGCACTGTCTGTCCCGATAAAACAGGGAGCCACCCGCACGATGGACAATCATTCCCCCTGTGCACCGACCGTGCCGTGTTCGATTTCTTCTGTACGTTGTTTGGTGAGATCCATAGAAAAAAACTGGAGGACGGGGTTGTCAGTGGCCTTGACCGATTTAAGCACCGTTCCCAACTGCGGACTTATCGCTTGTTTCACCGCCTCTTTTTCGAATGCATTCATTCCCTCCTCTGAGATAAGTTCTGTCTTTATATCAAATAAAAAACCACTTTCGATCGGGTTGATGATAAAATCGCCCATTGCCCCGGCTGGTTCAAACACAAAACGTCCGTCCAATGTTCGGGTAGAATAAGATCCGGATATGGATAGCTCTTCGGGATTGTTTACATTATATATCCCTGACTGAAGCGCATATTCCAAGGGAACCGTCAGAAACAGGTTCCCGGAATTGTCCGACTGCAGGCACCGTATATGGGTAAACATCTCATGGCTTATATCCTTGTATGCCTTCATTTCATCCTTGTACCTGCTTAATCTCTCCCTGTCCATGCTTTTATCGCCAAAATCCAGCACCACATGGGGACGGATGCCCTCCGGTCCGTATTTGTATATCGTATTCCTGTATATGGGCGCGATCAGGCCTTCTTCCCCGTTGAGGGCAAAAAGATTATTGCTCACCGCCTGATGGTCCGGAAGCCGGTCGTCCGAAGGCAAAACTTCCCGCGAAATATTCCCCTGTCCATCCGTAATATAGACGGAACCACAGTTCCTGAAACAGGAATTTCCCGTGTACACAATAAAACCGTCCCTGTAGACCTCCACCTCACGGACGCCCAGGTTTTTGAAATGCACCTTTTCACGGATAAACTTTCCGTCCAGCGAATACTCCAACAGTTTATAACGTTTGCCGTCCAAAACGTACAGTATCCCTTTTTTGCGGTCCACGCAGATATCCTTGACGGAACGGTACATTCCCGGACCGGCGCCCTTTTCCCCTACCGCAAACAGGTATTTGCCCTCCATGTCGAAGGCAAAGACCCTTTCCGCAAGGCGCTTGTCCATTATATAGATGACGCTGTCCGCCACCAGGGCCTTTGATATTTTGCCGATAAGGCTTTCCTCCGTGGTCTCCAGCTGTACGTAAAACACCGAATCCAATATATCGGAAAAGACTGTCTTCCCGCCAAACTCCACATCCACTTGATGGCAGCCGTCCCCGCATACTACAGGGCTGCTGTCCCCGCCACTTCCGCATGACAGCAATGACCAGGACAGCATCCCGTAAAGGATAATATAGGAAATCATCATTTTCAATATTGACTAATTAGTATCGCTCTGTGTAAGGCTCATCGTAGTCACAATAAAGCCCCCAGCCGTCACAATAGTAGTGGGTGCCGACTATACCATATTCCCAATCTGCCCCAACTCCAACATATCTAAAAATACCGCCAACACTCCCTTGACTATTGTATATGTCCTTCTGCTCTTCATCAGTAAACCAGTATCCATCATCGTCACTCTCACCCCGTGCAAAAGCCTGGTTCCCCAGCTCTACCAAGGTCACAGAAGGCAGCACCTTGTCCTTTTCAAAATCCAGACCGACCATTATGTTCAGTACCAGCATTGCACCGAAAACTCCCGCGGCTGCCCAGCGCAGCCATTTCATTGTTTTTTGTTCTTTAAGTATAAAATTTTAAAGTTTATTGGTTAAAAGATTGATTAACAAGCGCAACCTACAAAATAAACAAACACAATAGGGCAAGCGCACAATATGTCCCGTGAGCGTAGTGTTTCATCCCGTGAGTGTAAATAAAGTCTTTAAATTAACGTCAGTTCGGAGTATAAACGGCATAAAAACAGAAACATATGTCACTCGCCGCCGCGAGATGACAAAATCACCGTCAAATGGTCTGTTTACCCCCCAACTCAGGTTAAATTAAAGACATTGATTGCCACTCACGGGACAAAAGGATGTTCAGGATAAAACTAATGGTTACTGCTGCTTTCATTATGATTAATTTTATTTCAGTGGGCACTGTCTGTCCCGATAAAACAGGGAGCCACCCGCACGATGGACAATCATTCCCCCTGTGCACCGACCGTGCCGTGTTCTGTTTCTTGTGCACGCTGGTTACTGAGATCCATGGAAAAAAACTGGAGGACGGGGTTGTCAGTGGCCTTGACCGATTTAAGCACCGTTCTCATTTGGGGGCTCGACACTTGTTTCACCTCTTCTCTGTCGAAGACATTCCTCCCCTCCTCTGACATCCATTTTGTCTTTAATTTAAACAAGCGACCGCTTTCGATCGGGTTGATGATAAAATCACCCATTGCCCCGATCGGTTCAAATATAAAACTTCCATCCAACGTTCGGGAAAAGTTTGATGCAGACATGGATAGTTTTCCAGATCGGTTTACATTATATATCCCTGACTGAAGCGCATATTCCAAGGGGACCGTCAGAAACAGGTTCCCGGAATTGTCCGACTGCAGGCACCGTATATGGGTAAACATCTCTTCTGCTATATCAATGTAAGCTTTCATTTCATCCTTGTACCTGCTTAATCTCTCCCTGTCCATGCTTTTATCGCCAAAATTCAGCACCACATGGGGACGGATGCCCTCCGGTCCGTATTTGTATATCGTATTCCTGTATATGGGCGCGATCAGGCCTTCTTCCCCGTTGAGGGCAAAAAGATTATTGCTCACCGCCTGATGGTCCGGAAGCCGGTCGTCCGAAGGCAAAACTTCCCGCGAAATATTCCCCTGTCCATCCGTAATATAGACGGAACCACAGTTCCTGAAACAGGAATTTCCCGTGTACACAATAAAACCGTCCCTGTAGACCTCCACCTCACGGACGCCCAGGTTTTTGAAATGCACCCTTTCACGGATAAACTTTCCGTCCAGCGAATACTCCAACAGTTTATAACGTTTGCCGTCCAAAACGTACAGTATCCCTTTTTTGCGGTCCACGCAGATATCCTTGACGGAACGGTACATTCCCGGACCGGCGCCCTTTTCCCCTACCGCAAACAGGTATTTGCCCTCCATGTCGAAGGCAAAGACCCTTTCCGCAAGGCGCTTGTCCATTATATAGATGACGCTGTCCGCCACCAGGGCCTTTGATATTTTGCCGATAAGGCTTTCCTCCGTGGTCTCCAGCTGTACGTAAAACACCGAATCCAATATATCGGAAAAGACTGTCTTCCCGCCAAACTCCACATCCACTTGATGGCAGCCGTCCCCGCATACTACAGGGCTGCTGTCCCCGCCACTTCCGCATGACAGCAATGACCAGGACAGCATCCCGTAAAGGATAATATAGGAAATCATCATTTTCAATATTGACTAATTAGTATCGCTCTGTGTAAGGCTCATCGTAGTCACAATAAAGCCCCCAGCCGTCACAATAGTAGTGGGTGCCGACTATACCATATTCCCAATCTGCCCCAACTCCAACATATCTAAAAATACCGCCAACACTCCCTTGACTATTGTATATGTCCTTCTGCTCTTCATCAGTAAACCAGTATCCATCATCGTCACTCTCACCCCGTGCAAAAGCCTGGTTCCCCAGCTCTACCAAGGTCACAGAAGGCAGTACCTTGTCCTTTTCAAAATCCAGACCGACCATTATGTTCAGTACCAGCATTGCACCGAAAACTCCCGCGGCTGCCCAGCGCAGCCATTTCATTGTTTTTTGTTCTTTAATCATAAAATTTTAAAGTTTATTGGTTAAAAGATTGATTAACAAGCGCAACCTACAAAAAAACAAACACAATAGGTCAAGTGCACAATATATCCCGTAAGCGTAGTGTTTCATCCCGTGAGTGTAAAAAATGTTCGTTTTAATGGATGGAATTATGACTGTTTAAGCTCCCTGTGTTACATGCTTTTTTCCTATATCGACTGCAAGCGCAGTATAGGTCAATAGTAAGACTTGTGCCTAAACTTGACCTGCCGGCACATCCAGAGAAGCAGTAAATTCGCCTGGGACGAAATTTCCTATTGGCCAGCATGGTTTTTACCTGATCCATATTCATCCAAAAAACGTTTTCACTTCCCCCATCCGTCTGTATGCCACATGATGCGCTGATTGGTCTTTCATTACTACCGTTCGTTTTTTTGAACAGAGCACCCGGGCACAATCAGTATTAATAACGGTATTGCGGTTAATTCTGACAAAATGGGGAGGAAGGCCACCCTCTACTGCTTTTAGGGAATTACTGCACTTAAATCGCTCGCCGCATACTGTCGCACAAGTCAAAATATAATCCTTAATAGTAAGATAAACGATATGCTCAAGTTCAATTCTTACTAAATTACTTTCGTTCTTTAGAATTAAGAAATCTTGGGTATTCATGACTCTTTGTAAAGCGTAGTTTCCCGGCAATATAAAAAGTATTCAAAGGATACAAAATACCCAATATTGGGTATTTCATCTATAACACATAATTTTAACATGGTCATAAATAAAAAATACGTATTTAATGTAAAATAATACTCATACTCAATATATTATTTTTCAACAACCTCGGCAGGAATTTATAGAGACAACAGCTTAGTAACCTCAGTTCGATTTAAAAATCGTCACTGTGAAGTGTGGGAAGAGAGTTTGAGGGAAGGAGTTGTGGCAGCCCGCCTCAGGCGGATTACCACACTCTTTTTCTGCGTATCCAGCCTACTGCGGATCCCTATCATACAGAATCAGAGTAGGTATTGTGTCCTTCCAATTCTTGATCCACCTCGAAGGTCAATCCTCAATCAACTTATGCTTTTCAAATATCTTCCTATCATCATCTGCCGTATCTGATGGGCCATTCCGAGTATTCTCTCCTTTATATATCCCAACTGTCCCACTTGCAGCAGATACAAGTAAATCCCACTCCATCCATGCCAAATACTCAAGTCATACTGATCTAATTCCCCCGTTGACTTGGTCTTGAGAAGGTGATCCAACTGATCGATGGTCGCGATGATCGCTTCCTTATACCGCATGGCCTGAAAGGAATCTTCCGGAAGTCCTTTATCCTTAAGACGGAACAGAAAATACATCCCTATCCCGGGCAGTCCCTGCGAAAGCGTAATCTCATGACACCGGGCTCCAAAAAGCACTTTCAGCAAGGTATCTTCAGGCACTGAAAATAGCTCAAATGGGCTTTCTGCCAATAGGTCTTTCTGATGCAGGTAATTGATAAGACTGCCAATTCCGGCCATTCCATTTCCATAATTCAGTGAAACACCCTGATTTATTTGACCTAAGAGCTCTTCTAAAAATAAAAATGAGATTTCTTCTGAATAAAATTCGTTTTTGATAACGGAAAAGTAAATAACGGTCGAACTTTTTCCATCTATCAAACCTAAGTGATCAGAGAAATAAAAATTAAGATGAAGATAGTTTATCATAAAAAATAAGATTAATTAGGCATATTAAAAACAGCAATACCTGGATTTTCATCCACAGTAATTCCATAAATTTTCCCTGATTTATCATCGACAGTAAAAGCACTTAAAGATATGTCAGTTTTGTAATGATCTATTATATCTCCTTCAAAACTAAACACAAAGATATCATTGGCATATTTACCTTCACGCAATATTTCTTTTCTAGTATACCCAGAATATAACCCATAAATATAATTGGCTCCAATACAGATATCCCTGTAGGCTTTTGGGTTATCTTCATCTATAATTACGTTGTTTAATCTTCCTTTTCCTCCAGAAACAAACTGATATTTAGGAATCTCATTTCTAGGGCCATCCATGGTATATATTTCTCCATTTCTTTTATGAAGAATTTCAATATGGTCACGATTATATCCAGCGTTGACATAAATATTCTTTGCTCTATTTCCTTTGAACCAACCATGATTTAGTTGTCCCTTATTAAAATCGTTTAGATCCTTACCAACTTCTAAATTCTGCCAAGACCCATAACCTGCTAACCTTGTCCCATCTATTTTAAACTCTACAAATATGTTTGGATCATTGGCCATCCGACATACCACAGAACTATCTGAACTCCATGCCATTGCCGTAGCCATAAAAAAGTTCTCGTCTTGTTTAATCTGATACTTCGAAAGTTGCTCTTGATCATATATATTAAACTTAGAAAATCGCTTTTCAAGTGCTGAATATACCCACAGCATACTGTCTTTCCCACTTACATCAATTCCATAGGCATCTGATATTTCTCCAGGCCCAAACCCTATTTTTCCTTTTCCTGAAAAATACCTCATTTTTACTTTATCAATAATGTGTATCGGAAAATTATAATCATCAATTCTTCTACTTTCTCCTATTATTAGGAATTCATTTTTTAACTCTATCTTTTTGGGGTTTATCAGTTCAACAAATTCGTACTTAACCCCTTTCAAGGATTTCACATCTGATATTGATTCAAAAGAAAATGTCTTATGAAACCTCTCTTTTTTATGTGAACATGACAACAAAGAAATTAAGAGGATAGATAAACTAAAGCTTAATCTGGCGATATACATACTTAATAATATAAGTTAATTAAAATATTGTAGCGAATTACATCGCTCCAATCTACCCTATTGATGATTTGTACACGTGTCTCCTGGGAATTCCCTATCAACCATAACATCTTCTGGATAAAAAAATCCAAATTCATCAAAACAACCATCTCCATCAAAAGCACAACACATTGTGCCTGCTCCAGTTGTCTGTGCCTCCGCATCAAAAGTCTGGAAAACTCCCACCCCCATCGCAGCTACACTCGCAGCCATTAAAACTCTTGGCAATACTCTTTTCTTTTTTATATTTTTAAAATTGGTTTTGGTTAAAATATTGATTTACAACCTTAACCTATAAAATAAACCAATACCAAAGGGAAAGTGTACCATAATAACCCGTGAACGTAGTGTCTCAACTCGTGAGCGTTAATTTTCTTATCATGACACCTGCCTCCATGAAGGAGTAAAAGATATCATCAGCATAAAACGAACGCTCTAAACTGGAAAAATAAAGGATGGATGCGCTTTTGCCACTTTCCAGCCCTAAATGGTCTGAAAAGGAAGTGTTCAGGTGGAGATATTCCCCTATGTTTTTACACCATGTCGTATTACTTGCCATTGCCTTGCTCAAATTCGACACGCCCCATAAAACCTACTACTAACGGGGACTTTTCAAAATTCCCGTGAATACGGACATCCTGGTAAAAAAAACCGGGAGCATGCTTGTCATACACCACCTCGACAAACGCCGTATCCCCAGACGCTGTGGGCAATAGCTGAAATGCCCCTTGGGTACAGTGACAGGTAGTTTCCACCCTGCTAATTACTAACGGCTCATCCCCTTTGTTTACCAGTCCAAAGAAGGCCTTCGCTTCCTGACCCTGTGCGATTGTCCCCAAGTCTATCTCTTTTTCCAGTACCCCAATGACCGTGTAGGGGTTCGAGGTATCCTTGCTCCGATACAACCTTTTTATGTCATCATAATAAAGCCCCATGGCCCCGCCCATCACCAAGCTCACTACTACGATCCAGATATCCGTTTTATTTGGCTTCATATTTCTCCTTAAGCCTGAATTTAATGATGACAGGATTGTTTTCTGAACTAACTTTTTTTAGAATTCCAGTCAACGGAGTATCGATACCGTCAATCTCCTCTTTATTTTTTTTAAGATACCTGGACAGAATATCATTATTGGATACTGAATAGAAAAAATTTGTTGCTTGACAGAAATCCGGAAAATGTCTTACTGTAAAAAAAGCCTTTGAGAACCAATCTCCATCTAAAGTCTCTTTCAGGTTTTTATGGCTAAAGACCTGCCCTGACATATTTAAAAATCCCGTACCTACAAACCTCTTTCCTTCATATTTAAAATCATAATTAAAAATTAACTCCTTCCCCTCTAATCCTATTTCAAATTGGTTTAAGATCGCTTTCTGATTTACAAAATCAGTGTATCCTTGTTGGAGGTACTTTTCATGTTCAAAAATTTCATCCTCTCCAATTCCTCCCGGAATCCGTATTTCCATAACCTGTTCATCAGGTTTATCATTCTCCCCCAGCCGATAAATTCTGGAAGATAGCGGGTAGGTATAGTAGCCGTTCTTTAAAAACCCCGTGTAATCAAAGGGATAATACTTCTTCCCTTCAGGATACTCCATTCGCTTTTCCAATATCTTTCCTTCGGTATCACATATCCATATATTGCCCCCTCCGTCCCTCTCACCATTCATGCTAAGATAAAAGGCCAGATTGCCCGATTCCAAAAGGGACATGTCATAGGCAAAAAAGCCCAGTTTTACCTGTCGCACAAATTCAAGCTGCTGATTAAATTCAAGTAAGGCCTGGTCGCCCCTGGAATAGATGATAATACGTCCCCTTTCCCTATCGATTACAAAATCCGTCGCACCTCGGTAATAGCCCGGGCCTTCGCCTTTGTTGCCTACGGGCGAGACAAACCTGCCTTCTTTATCAAAAGCCACTACCAACTGCTTGTTTGGGTCGAGAAGTATATACTTGCCTCCCCACTCTTCGATTTTTTTTGCCCCTGTCAAAAAAAACTCCTCTTCATCCCCTAATTGTACGAATTCCTCAATTGTTACCAGATCATACATGGAAACCAGACTGTCAGTGGCGTAAGAATCGGATATATCCACGTACCTTATATCACCACCTACATTTCCATACTTTTCCGTAGGGGATGAACAGGCTATTATGACTGAAAAAAACAAAACAGCTCCAAAGTATCTTTTCATTTTAAAATTATCATAAAATTCAACACCATATTAAAAGGCCACCATTTTGACAGGTGGCCATAAAAGGAAATTCTTTATTCAGGCGATTACATAAACCTGCTACAATCATTGTCCTGACAATTAGAATCCCCATCCGTACAATCATTGGAAGGACCCAAATCGTCCTCAGACCCATCTGGATGGACCGCTACACATTTTGTCGGGACATATTCCAAACCTCCGCCTGTAGTCATCGCCTCTGCATCAAAAACTTGAAATACACCAACTCCCATGGCAGCTACACTCGCAGCAATTAAAACTCTTGGCAATACTCTTTTCTTTTTTATATTTTTAAAATTGGTTTTGGTTAAAATATTGATTTACAGCCTTAACCTATAAAATAAACCAACACCAAAGGGAAAGTGTACCATAATAACCCGTGAACGTAGTGTCTCAACTCGTGAGCGTTGATTTTCTTATCATGACACCTGCCTCCATGAAGGAGTAAAAGATATCATCGGCATAGAACGAATCCTCTAAATCGGAAAAATAAAGGATGGATGCGCTTTTGCCTTCCCTTATTCCCAAGTGGTCAGTAAATGAGGTGTTGAGATGAAGATAAGTCACTGTGCTATACATTTTACTTTATTAAAATGGGTGATATTTTAAGAAAGGATTTTTCTTCATGGCGAACAATGGAAAAATAATTCCCGTGATTGTCCAAGTTAAGGATATGATGATCGAACTCAACATCACGGAGTGTTTTATCCGGAAGAAACACTGACACAAGTTCTTTGAACGGAAAAGATATGGAATCTCTCTGGTATAGGTGATGTAATAAATAAATATGACCGTTATCTGTTATGGTTACGTCCCCAAAACTGTCATTGATATATTTGGCTTTTTCAATCTTGCTCAAGGACCTATAAAATGAAATATCTTTGTCCTCCGCCCTATTATGCACCTCATAGTTCTTCCAAGGACTTTTGGGCAGTTTAACAGATTCCATTTTCTTTCCCTTCTTATCAATGACCACCACCGAATCACTAATATCCTCAAACAGGTATACCTTCCCATGGTGAACCTCCATTTGTGTTTTATAGCTTGGATACTCAAGTTTCTTTTTAAAGATGGTTTTGGACGTCCCTTTTTTTATATTGAAAAGGACTATGGCATATTGTGAATTCTTATAGGTATCATACCAAAGTAGTACAATCTCATGATCAGTAAACCGGCACATTGACACGGCATTACCCTCTTCTGAACTGTTGATTTTATGTTTTGCTACGAGGTTTCCATCCATGTCACATTCATGAATGGAATTATCACTTTGCAAAAAGAAAATTCCCTTATCTCCAATATGAAAATCTTCGGTAAATGTCACGAGAATGTTTGGTCCTGGCTCACTGTTTCTTCCATAAACCTTATTCAAAGCCTTTTCCCAAAGTATATTCCCATTTTTTTCAATCGCATAAAAGTCACCCAGCATATCCACAAGAACGTAGAAAACACCATCTTTATACCCCCCCCTCAAAATTAAAACGAAAATATTCAGGTTTCTCTATAATTGCAGAAATGTTTACAGAATCTATTATTGGAGTACAATTATTTTCAGAGAAATCCTCCTTTTGTTGACTGCACCTCGCCAAAAACATGATTGTGGCCAAAACTGCCAGTGCCCGTTGTCTGAATATCATTACGGTTGTTGTCTATACGTATTTAAATTCTGTCTTTTCAATATATGTTTCATCTAATAGGCGTTCATAGATGTCATTATTATATTTGATTTACACTGACAACATGAGATAAACAACCTGCTCTTATCCGGATTATTTTCCATATTCACTTAGGTCAACTTCCAGCAGTTCTACTTTCCCGCTATCTGATATAATATACAGGGTAGGAATTATAGGGTAAATATCGTATTCCATCATCTCTTCAGGTCTCATCATTAATATTTCCCCTGCACAAAGTTGTGTAAATACCTTTTTAATCTGGTTCGATATGGCGATGACTTGAATATCCTGCAGAGAGAGATACCTTTCAATCATGCGAGGATAAACATAACGGCAGGAATGGCAATGGTCCCAATTAACTACCAAAAATGTATCGCTTTCGATATTGTGCTTCAGTTTCAAGCTTTCCAAGCTTCTTTCCAGACTGACATGGCTCCGGCACGAAAAAAAACCGCCCATAAAATTATTTGCAAAATGCATCGCCTCATTGGTCAGTGGAACACATCGATTTTCAACAGTTCTTCTTTAAGATCAGGATTCCAATAACTATTCCTGGGCAAACACAGGCCCCTATTGGAAACAAACACACAAAACAAATTATATACACCCCCGTGAAATTTTGTTTCAGAAATCACATTAAGAGAACTGTCCAGCTTTATAATACTGAAATCAGACCGATCAAAGGCATTAACATCTCTATCATATTTGGCGTCGAACTCCCTTCCGTGTCTCACTATCCGGTAATAACAGTTCAAATAGGGGCTATAAAGTAAACGGATATACCCGCCTTCTTCAATTGCAATTCTTAAAGTCTCTCCTTTTTTTGGAGGGGAGAAGCTGCTTAAGTAGTTGCTTTTTGCTACTCGGGACTCCACAAGCCGATAATCCGAATCATAAACCAATATAGAATCCAAACCAGACCAAGACACTGCCCATTCCCGGTCTTTGTTCAGTACCCTGGAATACACCGAATGATATTCGTTCCATGCCCTCCCCAGATAGCTTGCCGGAAAGCCAAATCCGCGGTACATTTCAACCTTTCCGGATAGCAGGTCATATTCCCCGGCCATTTTGACTGAGCGGTTAAAATTCTCCGGGTCATTGGAAGAATAAAGGCCATACTCTCCAAAATATATTTTTCCGGCCATATAATAGCTGGGAGTACTGGGGACAGAAGCATGATTAATCAAACCAAACCTAAAATCCCCAATATTTTCCGGAGTGAAAGTCCTTGTTAGTTCCCCCTGAGCATTCAATAATTGAGTGTTTTTAAAGGTACCTTGGACAAAAACAAAGATCGAGTCTCTATTATGAACAAAAAAACCATAAGGGTTTGTTATCCCACCGGGGCCTTCGGAAGGTATCTCTATCCTCTTTTCCAATTGACCAAGTTCTAAATCATAAATGTCCAGCGATCTGTTTTGCTTGTTCAACACATAAAGCTTCTCTTTCTTTCTCTCAGGGACAACTTGGTGACTGAAAATTTCATAGCTTGCAAATTCATCCAAATGGAGACTAAAACTCCCTGTTTTATTTAGAACGTCATCTCCTTCAATATCAATTCCCCCAAACCCTTCTTGTGTCTTCCGTTTACACGATATTGTTAGAAATAATAGTACCAAAAAAAAACTGTTTCGCATAAATATATAAATCATATGGTTTCAAACTTAATATTGAAGTAAAGCTGGATATTCTGGATGATACTGACCCCTCTCCGGGGATATTGACCCCTCTAAAAGTTGGTTTGGTCCTGTGAATCCAATGGTATGACAATTTTACATTTTTTTTCTTAGACTTTCACCTTTAAGTTCGATTCTGTATGATGAGTGTACCAATCTGTCAAGAATAGCGTCGGCAATTGTTTCTTCTCCAATCACCTCATACCAGCTGGATACGGGCAATTGGCTTGCGATGATGGTGGATTTCTTCCCGTGCCGGTCCTCAATGAGCTCCATAAAGTCCATCTGATGCTGTTTTTCCAGATGTGTGAGCCCAAAATCATCCATGATGAGCAGGTCGGCTTTTGCCAACTTGTCAAAGAACTTGATAGCGGTGCCTTCCAGCCTTACCATCTTGGTTTTGAGCATCAGTTTCTGGGTATTAAAATAGGCGGCCTTGAACCCTTGGATACAGGCCTGGTGTCCCAGTGCGGATGCGAGGTAACTTTTACCACAGCCGGTGGCCCCTGTTATCAGCACCGATTCCCCTTTGGTGATGTAGTCTCCGGTGGACAGGGATGCCAGCACCATATCGTCCAACCCCCTGGTTTTATCAAGCTTGAGTTCTTCCAGGGAGGCCTTATACCTGAATCCGGCATTGGACTCCAGCCTTCTGAACCTCCTGTTGTCCCTTTCCTGCTCCTCGGCCTGGAGCATCATCTCAAGGCCTTCTGTCAACGTGAGGTTTTGGGTTTTGCGGGTTTCCTTCAGGGCTGTCCATGTTTTGGACATGCCGTGCAGTTTAAGCCTGGTCATTTGTGCTTCGATCTGATTCATATTCATTAAGTGTTAAAATTGGAGTTTCTGTTGGTCGTAATATTCCTTGCCCCGGACATTGTCGTGTTTGGGCAGGGCTTTTTGTGTAGTATCGGGCTGTTCATAGGCCATGTTGTTTTCAAGGATGTTCCTGATAAACCCATAAGAATAGACCTGGTGATCCATGGCTATTTTGCAGGCCCTGTCAAAGGTATCCGGGTCGGACTTCCTGCTTAAGGCCAGTAAGCCATCACAGGTTCTGTAAAGCTGCTCGGGATACCGGTTCTGCTCAAACAGCAAGGATACATATTGATAAAGAACTGCTGATTTTTTACGGGCAAGCTCCCGGTAGTATTCAGGGCTCCTATCCCTGTAATGCCTGTGCTGGGAACACAGATGGTCTTCAACGGTAGAATAGCCGCCCTTGGTGCTTCTGGCATGGACGGCTACCTTTTTACCTTCATGGTACACATAGAACATAGACCTGGTGTAGACTACCTTCACTTTCTTGCCAATAAGGGTATACGGGACACTGTAATATTGCTTGTCCCTTGCCAGGTAAACATGGTTGTTTTTTGCCACAGTCAGCAAGGCATGGTACCGTAGCTCAAACCGGTCCTCGGGAAGTTTTCCCAACAGGGGTTTTTCATCGGCCAAAAACTTCTCTTCCCGGCAGTAGGGCTTGCGCTGCATCCGTGTCTGGTTATGTGCCCTGATCCGCATTTTAATGGCCTGGTTGAGTGCATAAAGGTCAAAGAACTGCATGTTCCTCAGCTTGGCATATACTCTGGAGTAGAGCATGTTGACCTGGTTCTCGACCAGGGCCTTGTCCTGAGGCTTTCTGACCCTTGCCGGCAGGACAGCCGTACCGTAATGATTGGCAAAGTCTTCCAGTGCCCGGTTGATATCCGGTTCGTACTTGTCGGCCTTGTTCACTGCTGACTTCAGGTTGTCAGGGACCAGCAGGGAAGGGACTCCGCCCAAATGTTCCAGGCAGCAGGCCAGGGCATGGAGAAAATCAGCTATACGCTGGCTGGGCACGGCCATGGCAAAAGCATAGTCCGAACAGGGCAGGCAGGCCACAAAAAACTGGCAGGAAATGACTTCTCCGGTTTCCCGGTCTATGTAGTCAATCGTTTTGCCGGCAAAATCAATATAAAGCTTTTCCCCGGGCTGATGATCAAGTACCATAGTTGGTTTTGATCGGGCAAGATCATGCTGGTCAAGGTGATGGCAGAACTGTGAGTAGCTGTAACCATCCGGATGGGACTGTCTGTATTCTTCCCATAAAAGTGCCCTGGTAACCCCGGTACGCTTCAGCTCTTTACGAAAATATTCAAGACGCATTTTAAAATGATCGTACCGGGGATCCTTATAGGAAGGGTTGCCAGGATGGAAACGGGAATGGATCTCCGGCTCTTCAAGGGCGAGCAGATCATCTATGGTTAGGCTCGTACCTGTCTGCCCCAGCAGCTTTTCCAGCTTGACCAGGTAGGCTTTTACGGTATTCTTGCTCATGCCAAGCATTCGGGCAATGGTCTTGATCCCTTTGCCCTGCTTGTTGAGAATGATCAATTGTTTTATCTGACTCATTGGTTTTGGTTTTCCTGCCATTGGATCACGGTTAGTGGTATATAAATCATCCGCTAAAAAACCAAAACCAGCATTATGAGGGGGCAATATGTTCCGGAATCTGACAACAGAGGGGTCAATATGCTCCGGAATTATTGCTGAAATATTACTTTAGGGGGTCAGCATCCGCCGGAATGGCAGTTGAAAACAGCCGCTTAAGCCACTTTTCAACCTCCGGTTCATTCCCGGATCATGGGGTCAACATGCTCCGGAATATCCAGTAAAGCAGGGGATATGGTTTGTCCCCTGGTATTAAAACACTATCCTACAACCGTTCGGGGCACCTTTGCAGGATCCGTCACCTTGTGGCGTACTGTCATGCCAGCCAACAGATTCGCCATCCTCATTGTCGCAAACCCAAGTGCCAGGACTAACTTCTTCACAATGCCACCCCCCGCCAGTCGTCTGTGCCTCTGCATCAAAAACTTGAAATACACCAACTCCCATGGCAGTTACACTCGCAGCCATTAAAACTCTTGGCAATACTCTTTTCTTTTTCATTTTAAATTGGTTTTGGTTAAAATATTAATTTACAACCTTAACCTATAAAACAAACCAATACCAAAGGGAAAGTGTACCATAATAACCCGTGAAGGTCGTGTCTCAACTCGTGAGCGTTGATTTTCTTATCATGACACCTGCCTCCATGAAGGAATAAAGGATATCATCAATGTAAAACGAATCCTCTAAACCGGAAAAATAAAGGATGGATGCGCTTTTGCCATTTATTAGCCCTATAGTTGATCTGAAAGGAAGTGTTCAGATGGATACAGTTTATAATTTGTCTTTTATTGACATTTTAAAATATTGGCGTCCGGGTAAAGATTATGCTTTCGAAGGAAATTCGTCAAAATCCACCCTAAATCCCCTAAAGGGGACTTTCTGATCACCCCTTCAGAGGACGGGGTAGTTTTAGGAAATCGAAAAAACCCTTCTATTTTCGTTTAAACCTACTTTTTCGGCCTATGTGAAATTTAGTCGGCCCACAGTATTTTAAAATGTTCCTTGATATACAAATCCTACACAGACCACTACCTACTTCATAGATTGATTTCACAAATCTCTTAGTTTTGCTTTCAATAAATAGTAGCTTATACTCTCCCCATTTGACTCAAACATGCTTTTTGTTTCAGGAGTCAAGGAACTGTACAGTTTAGGTGCATTATCCTTTACAGTATTTACCTGATCTGTGGACACCTCAAAATAAACATTATTGTTACTATCAATATATAAAGGTTTTCCTGCCAATTTAAATATCGGGTCCTCCACCGATTTGGCAAAACATTTTAATGCCTGTTGCTTTAAATTATATACTCCTATCCTCCTCTGAGCCCTATAGTGGTAGGTAAACACTATAAAATCATCGTTTTTAAAAACTGATTCCCCCAAAAACCTGGTGGTCAGGTCTTCCACTATGACCCTTGTATTGGCTATCTTTTGGAAATCATCTTGGTTTTCATTTATATACTTGCTATTGATATCCAATTGGAGCACTTTTTGGAATTCCATCAAATTCGAATCATATCGAAATATTTCATTATGGAAAGGCGGTGAGAAAAACACATGTCCGCCACTATTTTTCAAAAAACCTGAATATGTTACCATCATATTTGATTTATCGGGATCAAATGGAAAAAATCTTTTGATCACATTTCCTTCCTTATCCAGTAACAGAATATTATATGCCCCGCTTTTATCACTTATATTATGATTTAGATAAAACAGATACTGATCATTCGCTACCTTTTCAAAACCTTCCCCGTAAGCGTTTATCCTGTTCTTTTCAAGAAAAGCCCCGCTCTTTGTCAAAAAAGTATAAAAGGACATATCATCATTGGAAAATATCTTTACATGCTTTCCATCCCCGTCTAAAACAAAATCACTTATCTCCTGAAATTCCGAAGGGCCAAACCCCAATTTACCGACCTTCCTTTCCAAATTGCCATCCAATCCACATATTACCAACTGGGAGAGTTTTTTATCCAGTAAAAACATCCTGTCTTTGCCAATTTCCATCTTGTCAATGGAGGCCAGGTACAGGGAATCCGTTAAATCAATAGGTATAAATGAAACTTCCTCAAAAATAGCTTCGAAACTGCTTTCGAATTCATTCAATCCTTCCGCAATTTTCAACTCCTTATAATCTGGTGATAATATTACATCATCTTTAATCTCTTTACTACCTCCACAACTAAAAAAGCAAACAAAAGCTCCTAGAAACAAGACTGATTTAGTCATAACTTAATTTTTATTTAGATTCATAACCCTAGAAGGCCATTTAACCAATAAATTGGCCTTCTAGGATTCAATTTTAGGCTACTGCTCTAAAGAACTACTGTTCCTCCCCCCGTGGTGCAGTCATTGTCAATACATCTATCATTTCCGCTTCCGCAGGTATTTCCGGTCATAATAACACCGCCACCATTTGGGTCATTCACAGAGCACGTTCTGAGCAATTCCCCCCAACGTAAGCTGTAGCATTAAAAGATTGATTTACAGCCTTTACCTAATAGAATAAACCAACACCAAAGGAAAAGTGTACCATAATAACCCGTGAGCGTGAAACCTCAGATTATATTTTCAAACCAACTCTGTGAATTTGTTTGAAGCCAAACAGGACACAAAGCAAGACTTACGGGGTAGTTTTCCTTTCATGGAGATTGCCACGCCCTTTTTAGAAGGGGGAAGTATAGCCTGTCCCGATAGCTCGGGAACGAAGCAATTCCGAGCCCCTTCCCGTCACTGCGAGCCTGTCTGGTGCCAAACAGGCCTGTCTGGTGCCATAGGCAGGCCTGTCTGAAGCCATAGGCAGGCCTGTCTGAAGCCATAGGCAGGCCTGTCTGGTGCCATAGGCAGGGAGGTACAGCTTGTCCCGGAGGCTATCGGGAACGCGGCAGTCCCGTCTTAAGAAAACGAGATTGCTTCCTCCCCCGGTTGTCGCAAAGACGGTTTGGGCGGACGGGATTGCTTCACTCCGCTACCCTTCGGCTCCGCTCAGGGGACGGCGTTAATTACTGTTTTTTAAGTAATACCAAGTTTAGATCCATCACAAAGACAATTTACTACAGGTTCTATAAGGCCCAAAGGCATCGTATAGCTTTAATCCAAAGTGGTCAAAAATGATCTGAATCCGCTCCTTTTGGCTATAACCAATGGCATCAATATTTTTGTAAAGTTGTTTTACAGGACTGTTTTCCAGTCCTCCATGTAAATTTGTCTCGCTGGGAGCCCTTAATGGAATGAGTGACATTACTTCTGGAATATGTACGTAGGGAATGATCCGTCCTAAAATCGAACGGAGTTGCTTCCGGGGATCGATGATCAGGTCTTCATAATAGACCACTTCCACCCAATCCCCTAAGCATGGATTCTCCAAAATCGGCATATTATTGATACACCAAAGGACGATCTTATACTCCAAATCATTTTGGGCTTGTTTCATCATTTTTCTATGGTGTGTGAAACGGGCATTGTTAATACCCGACGGAATTTCACCATAATCATTGGTTCTACTTCCAAATGCCCTAAGCTGGGAAAGACAGGTGTCTATAGGATGCCTCATCAGTAACAAAGGTTTATGCTTGAACTTGACCTGTTGGCACATCCATGGGATCAGCAAGTTGGCCCGGACAAACTTGGTCAGGACGATCTTACCTTTTACCAAGCCTTCCGGTGAATTCTTGCCAATCGTCCAGTCTGAGTACTTTCTGAGGGATAATATATCCCTGATACAATCTTGGTATGCCTCATGCGTATCATCCAAGGGAATATAGGGACGGTCTCCCCAATTAAAATTGACAGGAACGACTCCCCTTTCCTTATGTAGCGGTTCCCAATTGATAATGGAACCGGGGATATGACCGAGGAGCTCCATTAGCCAAGTGCTTCCGCTCCGTGCATCCGCAAAGATCACTATACCGTCCTCCGGGAGGAAATGCTTATCTGCCAATATCGTATCTATCTGATTCATATTCATTGATTGCTTTGCGAATTGCTTTCATTCTCCTGATCGCCATCTGATAGGCCAATTGTCCGTTCATATAAATGGTTCTTTCCTTAAAATTGAGCAATTGTACCTTTTGTAAGTTCACGATAATATTCCTATTGATCTGTATAAAGTGAGAGGGGAGTTCCCCTTCTATTTTATTTAGTGACTTACTACAGCAAAAATCCCGGCCACAAACGGTGTGACAGACCAAATAATAATCCTTCACCTCAAGTGAAATAATCATATCCATGGGGATGTTCGCTGTCTCCGTCTCATTTTTCAAAAAAAGATATTCCATACGTTCTAGTTTTGGAGTAGACTGATTTCACTACAAAAAAAAGTAGTAAATACCCAACTACGGCTATTTTAAATAGAAGCAACACCTACTTTATGAGAATTTCATAAAACACTATTCAAAGCAAAATCATTGGCGTCCGGGTAAAGATTATGCTTTCGAAGGAAATTCGTCAAAATCCACCCTAAATCCCCTAAAGGGGACTTTCTGATCACCCCTTCAGAGGACGGGGTAGTTTTAGGAAATCGAAAAAACCCCTTCTATTTTCGTTTAAACCTACTTTTTCAGCGTATGTGAAATTTAGTCGGACGACAGTAAAACAAAATGATCTTAATTTGGAAAGTTAAGTTTTTCTTAATCCTCTACTATTCCCCTCGTTTGCAACGAGAGAAAACCGAACGGAGCATTTTTAATTCCTCTCTTTCACTCCGTACTACAATAAAACTCTTGGCTTTAACTGTATTTATAGTTATAATTAAATCAAATAAAATAAATAAAGCAAAGTTTATTTTGTTATATTACTTTTTTATATCAATAAACACCATAAGCGTGTTATAATTACCGATAAAACATATAAATTACTTAAACGACCTGGACTTTTTCTATCCAAAACAGGAATCAACCACCTAACCATCACACTTTTCAGGCTGTCTCATAAGTTGCCGTTCTAGGCGAAACCAACCATGGCATTTGCAATGCCCTTTGTTTCCACCAACTTTTTCGTAAATTGTTCACATTACAAAAGAAGATTTTTATCATGATCATTACCAATGACATCAGGTTAAGCCGCATTATCAGAGGAACCTGGAAGAATACGATTTTGGTGACCGTGACCTGCTCGACAGCTTACTTTTTCTATTGGTACTTTATCCAGTATCGCTTCGAAATGCCATCCATCATCCCCACCATCCTGGGTACTGCACTGGCCTTTTTTATTGGTTTTAATAATAACCAGTCCTATGACCGCTGGTGGGAAGCCCGAAAAATCTGGGGAGCCATAGTCAACAGCTCCCGCACTTGGGCCAGACATGTCCTCCAATTTCCCGTTCCCAATGACCATATAAAAGGCCAACATTTGCAACTGATGAAAGAATATGCCATCAAACGACACATTGCCTTTCTATATGCCCTAAAAGAAAAACTACGCGGCACCGACGATAGTGAGTACAAAAAGTACCTCATCCAAAGCGATATCGATATCATCGAAAACGAAAGCAATAAACACAATGCCATTCTCAGTCTCCAAACCATGGAACTGAAGACTTGGCGGAAGGAAAAGCTTATCGATGGCTTTGAATTCCTGGAACTCAACAGGGAGATCACGCGGTTTTGTGATGAGATGGGCAAGGCGGAGCGGATCAAAAACACCGTCTTCCCTACCTCTTATAATTACTATACAAAAGCCTTTATTTGGCTCTTTAATATCGCCTTTACACTGGCAGTAGCCCCTACGGTAGGCTGGCGAGCTATTCTTTTTGGCACCATCATCGGCTATGTTTTCCACACCATTCACTTTATTGGTCTGGCCATTTTAAATCCTTTTGAGCCTATCCCCACCGGAATCCCGCTGAACCAGATTACCCGCACCATCGAAATCAACCTACTTGAAATGATCCGTGAAGAGCATATCCCTGACCCAGTCGGACCTATCAATGATGAATATGTGATGTAGAGGCGGTTTGGGAGGTTGGAAAGTTGAACTGTAAAATCCATAAGTGATAGCCTTAGATCAAGCGACAGTTCCCCCTTTTAGGGGGCTAGGGCGTAAGAATGGGTGGAAGGTGTTAATGTTGAAAGTGGGGAAGGTTGGAAAGTTGAACTGTAAAATCCATAAGTGATAGCCTTAGATTAAGCGACAGTCCCCCCTTTTAGGGGGTTAGGGGGTTAGAATGGGTGGAAGGTGTTAATGTTGAAAGTGGGGAAGGTTGGAAAGTTGAACTGTAAAATCCATAAGTGATAGCCTTAGATTAAGCGACAGTCCCCCCTTTTAGGGGGTTAGGGGGTTAGAATGGGTGGAAGGTGTTAATGTTGAAAGTGGGGAAGGTTGGAAAGTTGAACTGTAAAATCCATAAGTGATAGCCTTAGATTAAGCGACAGTCCCCCCTTTTAGGGGGTTAGGGGGTTAGAATGGGTGGAAGGTGTTAATGTTGAAAGTGGGGAAGGTTGGAAAGTTGAACTGTTAAATCCATAAGTGATAGCCTTAGATCAAGCGACAGTTCCCCTTTTAGGGGGCTAGGGGGTAAGAAAGGTGGAAAGGTTTAAAAGTTTTAAGGTTTGAAGGCTGAACTGTTAAATCAATGAAAAATAGCCTTAGACCAAGGAACAGCTCCCCCCTTTTAGGGGGCTAGGGGGTAAGACAAAACCATTCAGCCTCCGCTATCGTAACTAGCCTCCCAGTCCGGCCAGGCAAAAATCACAGTCGTATCTTTCTCTACAGCTATGGGCTCATAATACATTCTTAGCCTTAGACTACCGGGCACATCATCTTCGTAATAATCCATTAGTCGGGCCATGTTTTCGTGCTTTAGCACACTGATGGTCACGGGGGCCAGTCCCATCTGGATCATTCCCAGCTTTCGAGCCGCACCTTTAGCCAGGTCGATGGTTCTTTTGGAGTTTTGGGGAAGGCGGTCGTTTACTTTTACGATTATATGCTTGCCGTTGTGGAGATTCGTCACACGCACCATGGTACCAAAGGGCAGGTTTTTATGTGCAGCCGTCATCCCTTCCATGTCAAAGATCTCTCCATTGGCAGTTTTCCGGTTATGAAAAAATCTCCCATAATAACTTGCAATCCCGTTTTCAATGACCAATGTGGAATCCCCCCCCAAAACGGGCGGCTGCGCAAACAGCTCCCCGAGCGCTAACGCACTCAACAACAGGGACAAAAACACTATTTTCTTCATAAGCTTCGGCTTATTCAATTTAAATGCCAAATTTTCTAATCAGTATCATAAAGCGTCATTGCAATGACCTCAAATCTCCGTTTCTTAAAATAGTTCCAGTACGTTGCGAATGAAGCGGTAGCGGAGTGAAGCAATCTTTTCTTCCAAAGGAGATCGCTCCGTCGCTCCTCCCTGCCTATGGCTGTAGACAGGATCGCAGTGACGGGATAAGACTCGGGACTGCTGCACTACGTTACCATAGCGTTCGCGGGGACGGTTTCCAGTACGTCATTGCGAATGGAACGGAGGTGGAGTGAAGCAATCTTTTCTTCCAAAGGAGATGCTTTGTCGTTCCTCCTTACCTATGGCTCCAAACATGCTTGTTTGGTAGCAGACTGGCGGGCCATGATATTTTGTACTATGTTCGCAGTGACGAAAGTGTTAAGTTTTTCCCATCTTTGAACCGCCTTTTGGTTTGCTTACCAATTTTTAAGCCCCTAAATTTAATCTGATTTCCATTAAAACGAAAAAAACGACCTTTTTAAAATATGTTAAAACTCTTACATTCAGCTGATTGGCATTTAGGAAAACGCCTTCAGGAATATTCCAGGCTGCCCGAACAACAGCTGGTATTAGAGGAGATGATCGCAATTGCTGACCATGAGGAAGTCGATTTGGTATTGTTGGCAGGAGACATTTTTGACAGCTTTAATCCCAGCCATGAGGCCGTGGAGCTGCTGTACAAATCCCTTCGCAGACTCTCCAAAGACGGAAAAAGGCCCATTATAGCCATCTCCGGAAATCATGACAGCACACAGTTCATCAGTGCACCTGATCCGCTGGCAAGGGAATTGGGTATCCTTTTTTACAGTAGATACGATCAGGAGATCGCCACGGGGACGCTGGACAGCGGACTTCAGATCACGCGGTCGGCTCCTGGATTTGTCGAACTAAAATTGCCACAATACGACTTTCCTGTTCGCGTCATCCTAGCTCCCTACGCCAATGAAGTACTATTAAAAACCTACCTCGGAGAAGAGGATAAAGAAGCCGCTCTACGGGAAGTTTTGGGCAAAAAGTGGCAAAATCTCGCAGACGACTATTGTGATGATGCCGGTGTGAACCTCTTTATGGGACATTTTTTCTTCATGAAAGAAGGGGAAAAACCCGAAGCAGAACCCGAAAGCGAACGTCCCATACTCCATGTCGGCGGCACCCAAGCGCTGTACACCCATTTGATCCCGGACAGCATCCAGTACGCTGCCCTGGGCCACCTCCACCGCTACCACTCCGTGGACAAACACCCTTGCCCTATAGTATACAGCAGCTCACCCCTTGCCTATAGCTTCAGCGAAGCCGGTCAAGAAAAAAAGGTCGTTTTGGTAACTGCTGAACCCAGCAAGCCTGTCCAATACCATCCTATTGCCCTGAAGGAAGGGCGTCCGCTTTATCAAAAAGCATTTTCCAATTTGGCCGATACACTTTCATGGCTGGAAGAAAACCCTTATTGCTTTGTGGAGCTCATTTATGAAACGGAAACGTCCATCGATGCCGAAACGCGCAAAACCATCATGAAAGCCCATGACGGCATTGTAAACCTTATTCCACGGCTTACCGGAGAACTTGGCGTGGACAGCGCTGGTTTACAGGCCGAAGACTTGGGCAAGGACATGGGAATACTCTTCTCCCGCTTCTACCAAAACACCAAAGGGGTGGAGCCCAACGAAGAAATTAAAGCACTTTTTAACGAAATCATCAGTCAAAACTGAATAAATATGATTCCTGTAAAACTGGAAATTGAAGGATTATATTCTTATAAAGAAAAACAGACCATTGACTTCACCCAGCTTACTGGTGCCGGCCTTTTTGGTATTTTCGGGTCAGTGGGCAGTGGTAAATCCTCCATTTTGGAAGCCATCTTGCTGGCACTCTATGGTACTACCGAAAGGCTGGCCAGCAAAGGCGAAAAAAACAGCATGGTCAACCTCCAGAGCCCTGGCATCGCCATCCACTTTGAATTCCAAGCAGGTAAAAACAACACATGTACCTACAAGGCGTCCTATATTGCCAAGAGAAATTCCAAGAACTTTGATGATGTAAAGCCGGCCACCCACACATTTTATAAAAAGACCAGTGAGGGCTGGCTACCGCTGGAGGCAAAAGGGGAAGCGCTAGTAGGTATGAAAATGGACCATTTCCGCCAGACGGTCATTATTCCCCAAGGAAAATTCAGGGAGTTTATCGAGCAAAAACCCAAAGACCGTGCAGAAATGATGAAAGAACTCTTTGGGCTGGAACGCTTTGACCTTGCCGGAAAAACCAAGCAGCTGCTCTCGATAGAAAAGGAAAAGAAAATCAAACTCGAAACCCAGCTGGAAGGACTGGCAGTATTTACCAAAGACGCTCTCCAAGAATCCGAATCCCAATTACACCAGCTTACTGCCCAAAAGAAGAAAGAGGCCCAACTGCTCACCCAAAAAGAACAACAGCTCAACAGCATCCTGGCGGTAAAGGAAAAGGCGGAACAACTTATCCAGCTCAAAAAACAACTGGAAGAATCCGATCACCGGCTTCCGTCATTCCAGCAAAAGCGGATCCTGCTCCAGCAATATCAAAAGGCGCTGACCTATGTAAAACCTCTGCTCGATCAGTTTCAAGAACTGGAAATTGACTTGGAAAAATACCGTATAAGTGTGACCGACTGTGAGCGTTTCAAGAGGCGCTTCGAGCAGGAAATCGAAGAAAAAAACATCCGCTATCAAAAGCTCTACCAGGACTACAGCAATAAAGGTGAAAAAGAAGCGCGCATCCGCGACCTGCTGCAAATCAAGGAACTCAACAAGCTCTCCGCGGAAAAAGCCGCCCTACAGCAAGACTTCCAGCAACTTGCCCAGCAAAACAGCACCCAGCAAGAGCAAAAAGACACGTTGGCACTCCAAATAGACCAAGCTGAAAAAGCGATGGAGCAACTGGATGTTCCCGAGATGGATCAGGTCAGTAAACTGGAAGCGGCTTATCTGGAACTCCGGCAATTGGAAGATAGATCCACTCTCCTTTCCGGCCAGCTAAAAGGACTTTCTGAAGAGGACAAGTCTGCACAATCCGCCAAAAGCCAACTCCTTCAAGAAGCCGGTCTTCAAGAGGCCAATTTCACCACTGCCATCCAAAAAACCACAGAAAAACTACAGCAGGTACAAAAAGAACGAGAACACCTCCTGCAACAACAGGGGCTATTTGAATATGCCCACCAATTAAAGCCCGGGGAAGCATGTCCACTTTGTGGTGCCTTGGAGCATCCTTCGCCGTTGGAGCATGATTTTGATGAACAAAAGCTGGAAAAAACGGATGAATCCATCCGGCAATTCGGCCATCGGCTGGAAGCTTTGCGCGCCGCGCAGGCTAGCTATGAAAAGCTGCACATTACGTTGGAAAACACCCAGAAAAGCCACCTTGAAAAACAACAGGAAGCCGATCAGGTACAGCAACGCATCCAGTCTTTGCTAAAAGAAAATGATGCAAAAAGCGGCATAATAGCCATTGACCAGCAATTAAAAGCGGCCAAAACAGCTCTTCAAAAGGAGAAAATGCTCCAGCAACAGCTCAAATCATTACTGGCAGAACAAAAGGCATTTTTGGCCAAATCAGAACAGTACCTGACAAAATACCAAGAAGCCGACCAGCAGGTAAAAACCCTTCAGACCAAAATCGAAACCAAGCTTGGGGAAGTGAATTTTCCAGACTTGTTGGAAAAATATAGGGAGGCAAATGCGACCAAGATCGACGAGGACATTGCCAAGGTAAAACGGTACCTGGATGACTTGGAAATAAACTTACCAAGGGCGCAGGACGCCCTTAACGAAACCCGGCAACAACAAGCCACCAACTTGGCGAATTTAAAAACCTATCAAGACCGATTGGGAGAAGTAAAGGCCAAGATAGAAAAAATTGATGATTCCCTTTCCCTGGCCTTATCACAGCATAGTTTTGCCAATGCAGCCGCCGTCAAGGATCTACTGGCCAAACAGCTGAATCCTTCTAAACTGGAAGAGGAAATCAAGGCCTTTGACAAGCAGCGTGACATCTTGCAGGCCAAAACACAGGAATTACAGGCAGATGAAGCTGTCGCCGGATTTGACCAAACCCTGTATATAGCCACCCAGGAAGAATATCAAACGGCAAAATCAACCCTGGAAGGCACCCAGAAGCGTGTCGCACTTCTCCAAAAGGACATTGAAGAAATCTACACCAAACTGGAAGAAAAAGCACACTTAAAAAAAGAGTATCAACAGGTAGAAAACCGCGAAAACAACTTAAAAGAGCTTTACGGTCTCTTCCAAGGGAGCGGGTTTGTAAAATACGTTTCCAACATTTACCTCAAAGAGCTGGTACAAACTGCCAATATCCGCTTCATGCAGCTTTCCAAAAACAGCTTAACCTTGGAAGTGGATGAAAGCAATACCTTTTGGGTAAAAGACCACCTCAACGGAGGCAAAAAAAGACTGCTCAAAACCCTGTCCGGAGGCCAGACCTTCCAAGCTTCACTGTGCCTGGCATTGGCCTTGGCCGAAAAAGTAAAATCCCTGAACCGCGCAGACCAGAGTTTTTTCTTCCTGGATGAAGGATTTGGGGCACTGGACAAAAACGCACTAAGAACGGTATTCGAAACCCTCAAATCCCTAAGGCATGAAAAGAGGATCGTTGGTATAATTTCTCACGTTGAGGAATTGCAGCAGGAAATCGGCGTGTACGCACAAGTCGAGCTTGATCCCGAAAAGGGCAGCCAAGTAACCTATTCTTTTTGACTTGCTGGCCTGGATTTGTAACCCCAAGCTAGCCGAAGGACTCAAGTTGACAATCGCATTGAGGAAACCACCGCGGTGGACAAACCTCTTGAATTCTTCATTCCGGACAAGCATCCGGAACAGCTTCTAGTATAAGCCTGCCTCTAAAATTCACTTTTATTTATAAGCACCCTCATATCTGCCAAACCTCCGCCAAGAAAAAATACAGATAATTTACAATTGGACACAAACGATCTTCTATTGAGCGATTATTAAAGTAATATCGGCAATACAAACAAGCACTATTTCATTACTAACCAAAACTTTACAAAGATGAATCGAACAACAACTTTTAGAAACCTGCTGCTGGCATTTTCCACTTCTGCCCTGCTTGCTTCCTGTAACCAAACCGAAGAATCCCAAGAAATTCAAGAAAGTGAAGTAACCCTTTCTGCAAAAGTAAGCACCAATATCCCCACAGAAGGGGATGATGGAAGCCTGGTATTCAGAAACGTCACCGTCACCGATGTGAATATCAGCGTAAAAGATGTCAAAATGCATCTTAGAATTGCCGATGGCAAAACCAAGCCCATTAAAATTATGACACCAAATAAGGGACCAAAATTTGTAGTTCCTTTGGTGAAAGATGAGCATATTTTGCTTTCCAGAATGGGAAGCTTCCTGGCGCCAAATGGATTCTACACGAACTTGAGCTTTGACCTTACCAAAGCAGACAATCTTCCGGAAACGAACCCTATGTACGGAAAATCTGTCCTGATCAAGGCGGACTGGAAAGGCATCCCATCCATGATGTACCTGGACATCGAAGACAATATTGACATCAAGTTTAATCCAGGAACGGAAGTAAATGCCACCCAAGAACTGGTTCTTGAACTTTACATGGATAAACTCCTGATGGGCATTGATCCAGGACTTGTCCAAGATGGTGATGGTGACGGCATGATCATCGTCGGCCCAAATGGTGAAGATGGCAATGAAGCAGTTTACGATATGATCGAAGCCCATCTTGAAGAATCCCTTAGACTGAAAAATGGTGAATTCAAATAAAAAAGTAACCGCTCGTAAATGACCCTCGTTTGTAACGAGTATCAATTGAGCGCTGAGAAAAGAAAAGGCTTTCCGAGTAAATACACGGAAAGCCTTTTCTTGTTCTTAACCATTGGCGTCCGGGTAAAGATTTTGCTTTGAAAGGAAAATCGTTAAAATCCACCCCTCCCCCCCTAAAAGGGACTTTCTGATCCCCCCTTCAGAGGATGGGGTAGTTTTAGGAAATCGAAAAAATCTTTTCTCTTTTCGTTTAAACCTACTTTTTCAGCATATGTGAAATTTAGTCGGACGACAGTAATTCTTAACCTGAGTTCCGACTGTAAATTCGATGTCATTCCGTCATTGCGAACGCAGAGCAACGGAGTGAAGCAATCTCGTTTTCAGTGCGAACTTGTCGACAGCCAAAGGCAGGCTTGTCTGGTGCCAAACAGGCTTGTCTGGTACCAAACAGGCCCTTTTTAGGATGGGGTGTGAGTCAGAAAGGGCGTGGCAGCTCCTTCCCTCAAATCCCCCTTCTCACGCTTCGCAGTGACGGTTTTTAAACTCAGGTTTTTAAGATTTGCTTCTTGCCTCTTGATACTTTATTGTGCTTATTCTTTTATCGATTCTATATGGATTATAATGGGTAAATAAGCAAGGCAGTATTTTCTTCCAACTGTTTCACAATCCTTGTAAGGAGAGAATTCCCTGTTCTGCCTTGAGGTATTTGGCGTTAAGAAATCAAAGAAGTGCAATGAAAATAGCGCAGGCTTGCCTGTCTATCAGCCAGATAGACTTGACAGAAATCAGCACAGTAATATTGCTGATAGCTTATTAGGAGGAGTTTGTCTGCGCGTGCCGCTGGCTTTGATTTAAGTCAAATAGCTCACCGCAGCAGGTTTTCCTCCACAGGCGGACAGGTTTTTGTTCCTTTTTTGACCTGAAGCAAAAAAGGAACAAAGAGCAGAAGGTGAAAATTACGCTGAAATTTAGCAAGCAACGAAAATTAGTTGCACACAGTAAATCATATAGAACCCAGCTATTTTCTCTCATAAGGCAGCCAAACCATCATTTCACCGTCTCCTCGATTGGCCCAGCTGTAATAAGGCACCAGACGGATACTTCCCTTTTCGTAAGGTGTGGCCGAAACTTCCCGATACAACTTGTTCTGCCAGTGATCTTCTGACTGATAATACACCTGCCCGGTAAGGCTGGTCAGTTCCGTATTACCAATGGTGAATTTTTCAGGAGACAGGTTTTCGTCCAAAGAAAGGATTACATCATCCACTGTTTTTCCCTCCGGCAAATCCATTGATTCCACACAATACACGATGGGTCCTCTTTTTACAGCCACCTGTCCACGGGCTTCTTCCACCAACGGATTGGCTTCGAGGTATTTCACCGGCATCTCCAAGGTCAATTTCACTTGATCGTTTTTTTTCCATTTTCTCTTGATCTCTGCATACCGGCCGGACTCCAGCGTTATACGTTGCTTTTCACCGTTCACTTCCAAGCTGGCCTCATTGCACCACCCTGGGATTCTCAGGAAAAAAGAAAATTCCCCGGCTGGTGCTTTTTTGACATCCAATGTCACCTGCTCGTCCCACGGATAGGAGGTAACCTGAGCAATCTCCAATTCTTTTCCATCCGCTAAAGAAGTTTTTAGCTGATTGCTCCCATATAGGTTTACATATACGCCTTCTTCGGAAACACTATAAGCGTAGTTAGCCACTTCCGCCAAAGTCCGGGTTACATTAGGAGGACAGCAATTGGACAGGGCGATATACCCTTCCCTGGTATTGGGCCATCTCAGGTGATAAGGCAAGTCCTTTTTGGCACTCAGCGGATTGGTGTAGAAAAACTCCGTTCCTTGCAGGCTAATGCCAGAAAGGATGCTGTTGTACAGGTTCAGTTCGATCACATCCATGTATTTCGCCTCCCCGGTCAACTGCAGCATTCGCCAGTTCCAGAGCACATTGCCGATATTGGCGCAGGTTTCGTTATGCGCGGCAGCATTGGGCAACTCATACGGTTTTCCATAGGCTTGGTGGATTTTCTGCACTTCCGTTGGATTATAGGAAGTACCATTTGGGGAAACCCCATCATACAGAGCACCACAGCCGCCGGTCACGTACATCTTACGATAGACCACGTCATCCCATATAGATTTCAGGTTTTCCAGCAGCTTTTCTTCGCCTGTTTCCGCATACAGATCAGCTACTCCCGCATAGAGATAATTGGCGCGCACGGCATGCCCCATTGCTTCTGTTTGCTCCCGGAAAGGCACACGGTCCTGGTTATCGTCTGTTCCGTCGCTGGTTTTGCCACGAATGTCTATCAGGTTTTGAGCGAGCTCCAAATAGCGCTCGTCATCAGTGGTCCGGTACATCTCCACCACCCCCATATAGTGACTGGGGCAGATGGCATTTCTTGCCAGTTCAGGAGAAGCTTTTTGATAAAAGTTGTAAAGAAAATCAGCCACACCTTTGGCTACGTTGAGGAAATTATCTTTGCCCGTGGCCCTGTAATGTACACAAGCAGCGGTCATCAAGTGGCCCATATTGTATTTTTCGAATCCCAGCTGCTTCTGAAGATACTCGTCACCTAGTGTCCCCCAACGCTCCTCAATAAGCACAGGAGTGTGCAAATACCCATCTTCCCGCTGGGCCTTTGCGATCAGGGCAATGGCTTCATCCATCTGGGCATCGATCTTAGGATCCTGCGTCTCTGCATACAGCACCGCCATTCCTTCAAAGACTTTATAAAAATCCCCGTCATGAAAAGAAGGTCCGTCGTGTTTGCCCTTCATCTCTCCGGCAGCTATCTCAAAATTCCTCACGGCGTGATTTTTATCTGCATCATGATACAGCTCCCACATAAACGGCAGGGTATTTTCCCTGCTCATTTTAAATTTCTCTCCCCAGAAGCCATCTGTCCAGGTCACATCCTGTAGGTCTACACTGTTTAGTTTGGCATATGGACTTTGAGAATTATCCACCAGGGCATTCTCTTGGGCCATTGCTGCACTACCGGTACATAGCCCCAATCCTATTCCCGTGATTACATATTTTAGGTTCATTGTATTTTTAGTATTTGAGTATTTAGTATTGAGTGTTGAGGGTAAATATTAGGTATAAAACTCTTAATGGGTTTCCTAAGCCAATTCTTTAATCTTCAAATTTTTCAATTCCAATCCATCTTCTCCTCCAGGCTCCATCCCAACATATTGACCACATCCGCCTTTCTTTCAGCAGGAAGTACAGTCAACTCTTTTAGTTCACCATTTTCCACTATTCCCTCTACTGTGGTCTGGTATGGGGCGTGCAGCTTAAATCGGACATCCCAGTCCTTTGGCCATGCCGGGAAAAGGTAAATTTTCTTATCATCCGTCTGTAACAGCATTTCCTGCATTCCGATCATCCCTGATCCTCCCCAGTTGTGATCCGGCACCCAGTCAAAGCCTGGCCCCCAAAAAGCGGGGAAACGTCTTTCTGAATCACCCATTTTCCGTAGGGTGAATTTTGCCGCTTCATCGGTAAGCCCCATCCGGGCAGCGAAGATATTGTCTTGCTTCCAGCCTATATGACTCCTGAATTTGATCGCATCAGGGTCATACTTCCAGGTATTGATGGCCGTTTGTAAATCCGGCTTTCCGATCCCATAAATTCCCCAGGGATAAACCGGATAAAGCTGCGGCACCTCTGTATTATTGACCCGTTCCCACAGCTTGGCGGGAGCCAATACCTGATGGCCATCTATCTCCCTAAAATTCAATGGAGGAATACGCTCCAACATCTCTTGCCAATGCACTTTCTGGACACTATCAAGGTAAGGTAACTCCAATAGCCGCGTCAGTATGGTCTGCAAGCCAGCTATGGTCGAATTGGCGTTATAGGCCATCTTGTAGGTTTCGTTAGCAGTACCTGGGTACAGCACCAGATCGCCATTTTGATCGAAAGTCTTCGCCCCTCGTCGTCTGGCCAGATACTGATAATGCTCATCAAAAAAACGTAGGCAGCTTTCAATAAACGGAATATAGTTGGAAATGTCTTTTCCGGTATAACGCTCCTGCTCCATCATCATCAGGCAAAATTCCAGCACCGTATCCCATTGGTACTCCAACCAGGCATTAGCCTGCATACCAGGATCGTAGCCTTCGGGCCGCTCCCAATTATATTCCGCAGGATTGGGCAAGCCAAAATTCTCCAGCTGCTCAGTGAAGCTGGCCCCTCTATGTCCCCAATAGACCTTGCTCCGAAGTTCCGCATTTTTCAAGGCCCGCAGGTAAAAGTCAAACTGTGGCTGCATCATTTCAAAATCTCCCGTTCGAACCATGGGAAAATACACCAGTCGCTGGTTTTGGGCGGTCATCGTGCCTCCGCCCCAGTTGCGGTGGTCGGGTGTAAAAGGCATATCCTCTTTCGTGTATACCGGGTCTACGGTAAACAGGCCACCGTTAAATTTTGTCGGGTAGCTGCCGTATGCATTGCAGCCCAGCATATAGCGAAAAAGCTGGTAGTTGCGGCCAATTTGCCAAACCGTGTCGTTGGCTGACCTACGCCCGGGATCTGTGACCACATAGCTCCTGTTCCAGTAACTTTGCCACCAAGCTTCTGTATTGGCTTTTGCTTTTTTGGAGGACCTGGGTTGATCGTTTATCAAACGGGCCAATCCATCCTGCCATTTCTCCTGTTGCGGCGTCTGGTCAGTATGTAAAAGAATCTCAAACGATTGCTTCTGCTTTGCCTGAATGCTTTCAAGCTTCCAGGACCTGAAATCAGTGTCCTGATATATTCCTTCCCCATTACCTGCTGGACTCAGGTCCTCACTCTTCAACATACCGCCAAAGGTCAAACTTCCAATCGGGTTGCTCATTTTTTCTTTGACCGGCTCCATTTTTTGCTGGACTACCGCCACATCAAAGACCGTCTTTTCCCGGTTCTGATGATAAAACAGCACGCCGCCTTCTTCAAAGGTGATGCTGTCCCGGTAAGTGATGATGTCTCCCTGGGGAGCCCATTTGTAGGAATTGGCATTATTGGCAGCACCTTTTACCGGACGGTTTTTATATCGCCAGCTTTCATAGGCCGTCTCCATCCGGAAAGGCCGCTCACCCTGTACCTCTACATGGATTACCGGCCGGCATACATCCACCCAGAGACTGATATTGACTGCATCTTCACCTGTCCCTCCATCAATGGAAATGCTTCCCTTTTCCAGATCAAGTTCCTGGCGAAAAGAACCGCCATCCCTGAATGGGTTAGGACTCAATTTCACCCTGATTCTTCCCAGCTTCAGCAAAGTATTGTGCTCATCAAAGGTCCCGCTGCGGGAAAAGTAAAAGAACAGGTCTCCATCTTCCACCCATACATTCATGCCAACGTCCCCACCTCCCAAAGGCATGGACTCACTGGCATTTTCACTCATGGAAGTCCACACCGGATTATAACCGGTGATATCCTGAGCAAAACATTCAGTGATCCCGAACCATAAAAGACAGACTGTAAATAAAAAAGGTACTTTCATTTTCCTCCAATAATGCCTCAAAATAGAAAAATCAAATGGCGACACCTTCCTGTGGTATGCTGTGATATCAGACATGGGACAAACCGTCCCCAATAGTGATCTCAATGTACTTTGACTGCATGTATTATGGAGATTGCTCCACTGCGTTCGCAATGAGGACTTATGAGACAACTTCTTATGCAAAAAAACAAGCAAAAACCTTAAACAAGGACACTTCTTATTTAAGGAAAATACCATAAAACTTAAATAGGGATTTGGTTAGTAAAGGAAATCAGGGCATTGATTTAGTAAAAGGCTAAAAACATGTCCTCGTCTAAGGAATAGTCGAAGTCTGGTAACTTGGACCATTTATGGATATTAGACATATGAATATCGATGACGTCACAGGTGCTCATTTGAAATGAGCACCTGTGACGGACATCTACCATTCATCCGTTCTGAACGAACTCATCGGGATTCCTCCGTTGCTAAAGATTTCGCCTACCACAAAATCTTTAAATGCATATCGCACCGCCACCGGCTTGTCCACATGCGGAGAGGACAACATCACTGACTTTCTTCGTAAAACTGCCGTGGCCGGATAAAACTTTTTATCTTCTCCAGCCAACTCAAAACTGGTCACTTCCTTTCCGTAAGACGTAATCCCATTGGGGACATGATCTAAGGATACGATCACAGTACTTCCTTTTATCTCCATGGCCTTGAATTCGGGACCGGCATACTCAAAGCCTTTCAGATCATAAGCCTGTGCAAGTGCCCAATAAGCCAACCGGTGCCCACCTGTCTTCTTATCCGCAGGGTGGATATTGTCCTTTTGACCGATATCCATCAAGACCGCCATCCCGCTATTGGGAATCCTGTGCATGGCTTTCCGCTGTGCATCCCTGAGGTAAGCAGAATTGTTCTTCTCGATTACTTCATTGGGGCTGAACATGCCATAATCAAAAGGAGCTATCTGCGCATAATAAAAGGGGAACTCCCCCACATCCCAAAGTTTTCGCCACTCGTTTACCATCGTCACCATCAGCTCCTCGTACTGATCAGGCCGCCCATTATTGGATTCGCCCTGGTACCAGATGGTTCCTTTGATGCCATAACCGGCCACCGGAGTGATCATGCCATTGAATAAGGCTGTGGCAGTTCGATTTGGTACATCAATTTCATCCTCACTTTGCGGTATTTTGATTTCATCCTTAAAATCCTCCAGCATCTGCTCACTCATCCACGCTTCGATATTCGAACCTCCCCAGGAAACATGTACCAGTCCAACAGGCACATCCAGCGCCTGCTGAATTTGGGTTCCAAAAAACCAGGCCGTAGCACTAAAGTCAGACACAGTGGATGGATCGGCTTCCTCCCAGGCTCCTTCAAAATTCTCCTGGGGCTGTACAGTGGCCTTCCTCGGAACGGTGATCAACCTGATCTGTGGGTTTTTGCTGTTGACAATCGCTTCATTTCCCCCAATAATGGGCTGGCCGGGAAATCCTTTCAACGGCATTTCCATATTGGACTGGCCAGAACAGAGCCATACTTCTCCGATAAGGACATTGTCCAGGGTAATGGACTGCCCGTCGCTGATGCTGATCGTAAAGGGGCCTCCAGCTTCAGGTGTGGATAGTTTGGTTTTCCATTCCCCATCACTATTGGCCGTTAGCGTGTATTTTTTTTCATCCCAGGAAGTGGTGATCTCCACCGTAGCACCGGGATCTGCCCAGCCCCAAATGGGCGCATCCATTTGCTGCTGAAGCACCATATTATCGGTAAAAATGGATGGGAGCGTCACTTCCGCTATTGAAACGTTTGCGATCAAGCAAAGTCCTAATAAGGCTAAAATATTTTTCATGGGTGTTTTGGGTTAAAAGATTGTAATGTTTTAATGTTTAAGGTTTCTCCGTCGGAGCGGATTGGAAGGTTTTAGTAACAATTGATTTTCGTTTTTTAGGGGCTATCTCATAATTCAGTTCTAACGTCCCCGATAGTGGTCTCCATGTACTTTAATTGCATGTATAGGGAGATTGCTTCACTGCGTTAGTATGACGGATCACTTATGAGACAGCCTCTTTATTCGAGTGTTCCCTGATGTTAATATTTCATCTCCAAAATTCTCACTGGACCTAGCAGACCGGCTTCCAACAACTCTCTTCCTTCCATTCTTTCCAGGTCGGCTATGGTATTGGTAAACCGCTGTTCTTTTGGAAGCTTCAGGTCGCCAATGATACGGTTTGCCCAAGTATTGGTCACTTCAATTTCCAATTCATTTTGCCCCTTTCTTAAGGCATCGGAAATATCCACTTGGTAAGGAAATGTCCAAGCTACGCCACAGTCTTTTCCGTTTACGTTGACCGAAGCGATGTTGGCCACTTTGCCCAGATGAAGCCAAAACGCACCATCACGTTTCCCCTCCCAATCGAAGGTCGTTCTGTAGACTGCCGTACCGGAATAATGTTTTATACTGTCATTTGGATGCCGTCTCCAATCTTCCAGTGCAGCCATCTCCTGCACTGCTTTTGGACCGCGATAAGCAGGATCAAAAGCTACTTTCCAAGGCGTGTCCAATGTCTTTTGCGTTTTGTATTCTGGCCAATTGCTCCCTTCATTCACCGCTTTTTCAGACGTGTCTTCCCGAAAAACCACAAATAGCGACCCGTTCGCGGGAAGCTTGACCGTCATATCCGTTCTTCCTGCTTCCATTTCCCAACCCGACACGGGATACTCCCTGTCCAAAACAGGGTCATAAAATACCGGTTTCTTACCAATTATGCGAAAAGAAACATCCAATTTTCGCGCTTTTTCCTGTTGGTTTGACAGGAAGTAAATATCTTCTTCCTGACTTCTTCGATGGGCAAAGGCAAAACCTACATTAAGTTTGCCCCCTTGGTCAACAGCCACCACGTCTGGTGCCAATCCCAAGGTTTCCAATGTCGCTTGTTCATAAGGCAATTGTACAACCTTTCCCTTTCCAACTTGCCAGGTTTTGGGACTATCGCTTTTACTTGGGACATCTTTTTCTCCGCTCCAGAGTTCTTCCACCACTGCAGCCAATCGCTGGTCTTCCTCTTGATAGCCAAAGGTACCCACGGGCTTTTCATCCACCAAAACAGTTGCCCCTTCCTTCACCAGTTGCAATAATTTTTCCGCTACCTCCACAGACATCAATCGGACATTGGGATTCATCTTGCGCTGGCCTGGGAAAATCAAAAAAGCATAACTGGTGCCATCACTGAAAACCACTTTTCCATCTGCCACCTTTGCAAGTCTCAACAAAGCATCCTTGTTAAAGGAATCATAATGGTACCCCCTCAGCGGATCCGTCCAATCTGCTGCGTCAGCCATATTAGCAGAATGCTTCACTCCCTTCGGAATGGCCCGGGTAGGCTGCCCTTCATTGGCCCAACGGGACTTTTCTGTGGCCATTTTTTCCCTTCCTGCCAAGCCTGGTAAGAACGGCACCAAACGCTCGGGCAATACCGACCTGCTGGGCATATCCTCACCCGTAAATACAGCCAAATCAATCACCGGATGGCCTTTTTGCAGTTGATACTGGACACGCTGGTGGTAATCCACCATAGCTTTACCAGGCTTCCACCATGTCTGGTCCCGCTGAAAATAAAGCCCGATCACATCCAGTGTCATTCCCGGCTTACGATCCAGCCATGGATTGTGAACAAAGACGTGATAGAAAAAACGATTAATTCCAAGCGCGTAATTCCGGTCGCCCAATGTCTTCAGCATACCGGGGTACTCGTCCCAATCCATCCTAAGCTGGGTAAATGCTTCTGCCTGGATAATCTGCTTTCCGTAAATATGGCCTCCGGAAATCGCATCCCGCATATCATTGGGTTTGTCATGCGTGGGACTGTTCAACCAAAATTCGCCGGAAGGATAATCGATATATTTAAAATGCTCCATTCCATCACTTACCATCGTGGGAGCCACGTTTTCCGAACTGAACTTCACCCCATTCTTGGCTGCTTCTTCCTGTAAAGTCCCAAAGAAATTATCCATGATCAGTTCAGAAATCGTTCTGCGTATGTCGTAAAGGATCCTTTCGGAGGTTTCGGCACTTTCCAAAGGCACTCCCGCCATGACGGGCAAATAGTTTACGATATCGTAGCCCCGGCGCTTTTTGAACTCCTCCCTGAATACTGGTGACCAGTTTTGACTTCCTGCCTCCCAGCTGTCAATATGAAATATTTTGAGCACTTTCTCTGCTAATTCCGGGCCGGCAGTCCGCAAAGCCTCTCCAAACCACTGATCAAACTGAAACCGTACTGCTTCTGCGTTGAATTTGTCCACTTCCAGGCCTTTTGCTCCACCTCCGGTATAATTGGTATGACCAGTAGAAGTATAGCCAAAGCGCATAATCTTCCACTGACCACCTGGAGCCTCCCAAGTCAACCTCCCATCCGTGTCCATCTGAGCTGAGATGTCCACGAGTTGGTCCATGGGAATACAAGCTTTATTTGGCAATACATCAGCCGTACTGCGCCCGCTCACCCGCCAGACAGCGGCTGACTTGCCCTCGTATTGGTTGATGGCAGGACTTGACAAAAGAGCGATGGTCTTGACTTTTAGCGAAGGCTTCCATTTGGCAGCATCCAGGTCCTCTGACCCAGGTTCCGTGCCTGATTTATCGTAAATAAAACGAAAATATTTTGCCGTCGTCGCGGGAATACTATGCGTATAATCATAGTCCCAATCCTGCCAGCCATGTCGAGGTGGATGTAGCCTAGTTACTTCCCTAAAATGCTCCCCATCATCGCTGACAGCTATTTTTAGGCGATGTGCCTGATAACTGTTTCCACTGGTTTTGATCCGAATGGATCGGCATGTGAAAGGTTCGTCGAAAGCATACTGAATCCACACTTCATCATTGGTCCCAAAACGTTCGTCATCTGCATCATCCAGCAAAAAATCCAGCCCTTTTTCTCCCAAGCTATTGGTTACCGCTGGACGCAATGCCTCGGAAGTTTGTTCAAATTCCTCCTTGGCAGGAACAGCAAATACCGCCAACTCCTGATAATAATCCTCATAACTTTCAGGCTGCTTTAGCTGCAAATCAACCTTTTCTCCTCCCTGCACCAAGGTATCTGTCCACACCACTTTTTGCATGGACTTTTCCGGGGTGATCCAGGGGCCACCGGCCACTGCAAAACCATCGCAGGCATGCATCGCCAACCGCAGCCCTAACCGATCGGCTTCTTCCATGGCATGTCTCACCATTTCCCACCACTCTTCAGAGCCCTGCAAAGTGGGCTTATCGGTCAAGGGTGGCTCAGCAGGTCCCTTGATGGACATCAGAAAAGCCCCGCCAATGCCGGCTTCCTTCATGGCTTCCAAATCCGCCGTGATGCCTGCTTTAGAATAGGTAGAATACATCCAGTACCAGTATACCCACGGCTGCGAGCTTTCATAGCTTGGCTCAAAAGCCTTGGACGTTTCTTCCTCTGGAGAGCCGCAGCCCTTTATCAAAAAACCAAGCAGTAAAATGAAAAGAATATTTTGGGTTGTTATTTTAGACATTGGATTTAAGATGTTAGACTTTAGATACTAGACAAAATTGAACGCTGGTGACGCATCCCGGTGGGCCGGAACAGGAATCGAACAGAGCTATTGAAGCAAATTAAACGCTGATTGAGTCGGAGACTCTATGTTTCTCAGTGCTGGGGCGGAGACCCAGCACAACATCAGTATTTGTGCTCTTTGCTTTTTTTTGATTCTTTGCTCCATCTTGAGAACTGAGTCTCCCGACTCAACCTTATATTTTTGCTATCTGCACTTCCTCACCTAACCTCCCCCGCCGCGGCAGGGAGGAACACATCTCAATACTCATGTCTCACTACTCATTACTTGGTACTGATATAATAGCTGTACCGATAAGGCTTTGCCGGAACCTGGTATTGCTCCAGTGGCTGGGCCACATCTGACCAACTGTCATTTCCGCCCACTCCCATCTGGACCAGATCGATATTTACAGTAATAAATCCCGCATCCTCAAGTTCGTATGTGTGTTTTGCTTCATTGATATTCTCTTCGGTGTAAGGCCAGGCACTCATGCTCAATAAACTGTCAGCGGTAATTTTCAAACCACTTTTACCCGCTTCATCGGTAAACTCCATCCAGCGGACATCCGTCCGGTTGCCGTTTTCCTGGGGCATTACATATGGCTCCATAAATTGGTCGATGGGCTGGCTGTATATCCCCGCCATAAAACCATGGTTCCGGTCAATATAATTTTCCAAAGGGCCCTTTCCGTACCAGGTAATCTGATCGTATTCGCTCCTGATTCCCATGCTCATCCCTACTTTGGGGATATTGGGCAAATCATACAGCGGAATCAGGGTATAATCCACCTTGATGATCCCACCTGGCATGACTGTATAAATTACATCCACTTTGACTTTCCCACCGAGCAGTGAGTAGCTGCTCGCTACCTGAACATTATCATCCGTACTTTGCGACGGGGTTACGCTGACCAGCTCCGGTCTGGTTTCATACCAAACCTTCAATTTCTCCTGCGGCTTCCACCCTTTACGGTCATTGTCAGTGAGCGGACGGGTAAAGGATAACACCATCGGACTGAATACCTGCTCTTTACCCAGTACCTGAAAGCTGTTCAAGGCACCATCGTCCTTTCCAAAACTAGCCTTGAAGCCTTCTCCGTTTACCACAAATGCCTCGGGTTGTTCCTCCCATGTCAGCAGCCCCTGGCCAATTTCAACTTCTGGTTCAGGCCGCTTTTGAAGCTGGAGTTGCTGTTGGGCAATGACATGTCCTTGATTGGCCCAAAGTTTATTTTCAGACAAACTAAATGTCAGGTTGACCAGGTATTCTTTATCTGGTTCCAAGCCATTAAGGTAGTTTCCAAGTGCTAAGACCGTATCCCGACTGGCATCTAAATGAAGCCTGGGCAAATTGCTGCTTTTGATTTCATGGCCATCTTCCAGTAAAGTCAAGGTCAGCTGATAATCGCCCAGGGATTTATCAGCATGACGATTGTGGATTTTCACGGTCATCGCCGATGAATCCACCCATGTCATCTCAGCAGGTTGATACACCCATTTGCATTCATAAATTGCTGCCTTGGGCCGCCCATCGGAAGCTACAATGCCATTGATACAAAAATTACCATCATGGCGTTCTTCCCCGAAGTCGCCTCCATAAGCATAATATTCCTCACCATCTTCGGTCGTTTTGAGCAGGCCCTGATCTTTAAAATCCCAGATACAGCCTCCGATTACTTGTGGCAGGGAACGAAACTCATCCCATAACTCTTTCATATTTCCGGTGCTGTTGCCCATGGAGTGGGAATACTCGATAAATACGATCGGGCGTTTATCGGCCTGTTGGTTAACCAGCAACCCCGGGGTGAAAATTCCCGGATAAAATCGGCTGACCATGTCCACATACGGCTGGTCAGTCGGCACCTGTATGCGATGGGAATGGTCTTTAGGGTAATCGGGATGGTTTGGAGGAATGTATCCTGCTGCCCGGTGATTCCCTTGCGCCGGCTCATAATGCACCGGCCTGGTGATGTCAAAATCATGTACCCATTCGGCCATCGCCGCATGATTGGGACCCCGTCCTGCTTCATTGCCCAAACTCCAAAAAATCACTGAAGGATGGTTTTTGTCCCGCTCTACCATCCGGGTAACACGCTCCATATAGGCATGTGTCCACTGAATGTCATTGCTCAGCTTTCCACCGATTCCATGGGTCTCGTGATTGGCTTCATCCATCACCAAAATGCCGTATTCATCACAGAGTTCGTAGAAATACGGATCATTGGGGTAGTGACTGGTGCGGATGGTATTGAAATTAAATTGCTTGATCGTTTTCACATCTTCCTCGATGTCCTCCCGTGTCAGGGCTTTTCCCCGGACGGGGTGGTGATCATGACGGTTTACGCCATAGAGATAGGTTATTTTGCCATTGATGAGCAGCTTGCTGTTCTCTTTATCAAATTCAATCGACCTAAAGCCCACCTTACAGCTTTTCGCTTCCAGGACCGTTCCTGATTTGTCCTCCACTTGCAGCACCAAAGTGTACAGGTAAGGATGCTCATCACTCCATAAACGGGGATTTTTGACCTTGGCTTCCAGCAATCCGAACTTCACATTATCCAGTCTCGGATAGCTCTCATTCAAGATGCCTTCAATTTCTTTTTCCAACGGGGCACTGAAAACGGCTTTACCAGAGGCATCGTAAAGCTGGGCTTTTAGCTTGCTCCCTGGCACCCGCTCCCCTGTAAGGTTACTGATTTCAGGTCTCAGACTAAAAGTGGCATTTTTATATGTTTTATCCAGCTTCGCTTGCCAGTGGAAATCATAAATCCTCAGCTTGGGTTCGGCCATCAGAAAGACCTCGCGCTGGATACCACTAAGCCGCCAATGGTCCTGATCTTCCAGATAGGAGCCATCACTCCAACGGATGACCTGTACAGAAAGTACATTTTTCCCGGCCTCTAAATAGGGGCTGATGTTAAATTCAGAGGGCAAAAAACTGTCTTCGCCATAGCCCACAAATTCACCGTTCAGCCATACGCGAAAAGCGGAGCTTACCGCCCCAAAGTGCAGCGTGATATTCATCTCTTCCCAATTCTCCGGCACTTCAAAAGTCCGTTGGTAGGAACCTACACCGTTATAGTCTTCAGGAACATGGGGTGGGTTAATGGGGCGAAAGGGGTACACTGCGCTTTTGTAAATGGGCTTGTCATAACCTTTTAGTTCCCAATTGGAAGGCACCTCGATTTTGTCCCAGCCCGATACCCTGGATTGGAAAAAGTCTTTTGGAGCTTCTTTCATATTTTTGGAAAAATGAAAATCCCACTCTCCGTTCAGCATCATCATACGGCTATTGTCCCGATCGCCTTCTAAAGCTCCCTGGACACTTTCAAAGGAATAAGCGGTAGTCCTTGCCGGCTCCCGGTTAAGGCTGGTGATCAGCGGGTCCTCCCAAGGCTCCAGCTGGAATTTTTCAGGTGGTCGGGGAACAGCCGCAGGCTCGCCCGTCACCGTCTGGGCGAAAAGCGAATGTCCGTTTATGAAGATGACAAAGGCGATGTAAAAAACGTTACGCATGGGGTGATTGGTCATAAGGTTTAAATATTGGAAGGTTGGAAGGTGTGTAAACGCACATTTCCCAACCCGATCACTGAACACTGGCCATCGGTTACTTCTCTAAAGGAAGAAAATCCAGTTCACTCGTTCCAAGATCTTTGGAAGTGGCCACGGCAATGCCGCGTTGCTCATCTTTGTTGACTGCACAGTAATAATGGTAAACCACCCCATTGTGCTTGACCACGAAAGATTTATGGGCAAAGAGGTCGTCATAAGGCTCTGAAGGGCTGATCAAATCTTCACCTTCCCAGTCTACCCAATCCACTAAATTACTGGAAACGGCAAAACGGTTAAATGCCGTAGTATTTTCCCTGTCCGGCCAAAAAGCACCAAAGTAAAACATTACGTATAGATCTCCCATCTGTTGGATATAGGCATCACCGGAAATGCCCTTGTGATGGTTGATCAGGGGAGCATCACCGTAACGCTCCCAATTGACCATGTCGTCTGACACAGCCATGGCAATTCTTTCTGCCCCCCGGCCAGGATTGATGCTATCTCCGCGGGCGTTATAATACATGATAAAGGGATGTCCGGTAAACTCATGCTCATCACGGATGATGGAGTTTTTGTACATGGTACTGTTGTCCCACCAGCGAGCATCTTCGTCATGGGGCGTCAGC
The DNA here is from genome assembly GCF_006575665.1 of Echinicola soli. NCBI lineage: Bacteria > Pseudomonadati > Bacteroidota > Cytophagia > Cytophagales > Cyclobacteriaceae > Echinicola > Echinicola soli. The sequence continues at coordinate 2,008,480 of NZ_CP041253.1, read as the reverse complement.
ACAGGTTTTTCCAACCGCTGCCATTCATGGGCTGTAGTTGGGGCTTGACCGGTAAAGGCCATTCCTATGGAAAGTACACCGGCTTCATAGCCACGTGTATTTCCTCCGAAATAACTCATCCAGTGCTTGTCCTCATAAGTGTCCCATTGATAACTTCCTCCCCATTCCATATCCTGTAGGGCGATATAGCCGGCTTTTTGGTTCATATCCCAATCAGTAGTATCCGAAAAAGACATGATCTTACCCTTGTCTTCCCAATGCAGCAGGTCATCACTTTCTGCCAACCAGGTTTCATAGCCCCTGCCTCCATAGATCAAGTAGGTCATGTACCATTTATCCCCTTCCCGGAAAATGCTGGGACAATCCATTTTCAGGTCATTGCTCGGCGGGATTTTTACCAGCCCGTATTTATGGGGTGTCTTGATCTCTTCATACACTTGCTGCATCACCGAGTCGGTGATTACATGTAGTGCTGGCCCTGTCCCAGAAACAGTGGTTTTCTCTTGATTTGAGGAGCAGCTAAAGCCCAGCCCCATCAAAAGGGCCAAAGCACACAGGTAGGTTATCGGTTGTTTCATCATTGCGTTTATTGAAATTGCCCAAAGCAGATTTCTCATTTTACCCAATAAAATTACAAAACACCCAGTTTTTACCTTCCTGTGCTATCATGGTGAGGGGAAGGTTTGAAGGTTGAGGGGTTAAAACGCTTTAACCCGCATTAGGTACATTGGAGAGTTAGGAGGTAATGGTAAAATTGTCCATTGGGGATTTCCCCAACACGACGAACCCCTTCAATCCTCTTAAGTTAAGGATGAAACAGATTTAGGTTTTAAAAATTGATTTATCGGAGTCCATCAAAATCATCTTTTCTCTTAGCATATCATCAACATGGTTTTATATGATTTACAGTGGGCAACTATTTTTCTTTGTTTGCTAAATTCTATCGTGATTTTCACCTCATCGCCTAAGGAGGAAACCCGCTGCTGTGAGCTATTAATCTTGATTTATGCCATTTGATGAAAAACGGTTATAACGCAATTGGAAGGAGGTACGGCGCGGCAATCTTGTTTCCATGACACGAGATTTCTTCCTCCCTTTGGTCGTCGTATGACGGTTAAAGGTATTGCCCCATCTGGCTCCCTTTGAAAACTATTGGCTATTCTCCACTACTCACCCACCTATTGATCACCTTTTGGATTTCACCGGACTCTTTTTGCTTCAGGATTTCAATATCGACCAACCGTTTTAGACTCGATGCTTCATAAAAGGCAAAACCATAATTCTGCGGCAGGATATTCTTTTTGCTCAACACGAATCGGTCTTCATCATGCCCCCTGTAGGTGTATTCCAGCGCAATCACGTCATACACCAACGCATCCACCTCACCACTGGACAGCATTTCAAAACCCTCATTAATGTCAGCTACCGGCTCCGGCCTTCCCCCCACGGTGGTGATGTTATCAATGATCTTTTCATTATCGGGAACAACCACTTTTCTTCCTTCTAAATGAAGCAAAGAAGTAATGGTCTCGTCCTCGCCTTTTATTTGGGAAATGGTAGTAGCGATACCTGCGACAAAAGAGGTTGCGGTGATCAAGGAAATAATCATCCATACACCGACAATGACCCTACCGGAAAGTGTCTTGGGCGCCAGGTCACCATACCCCACTGTGGTCATGGTCACGATCGCCAGCCAGATGCCGTTACCAATTCCGCGAATAGTGCTGTGTTTCCCTTCTGGAGAAAGGGTATTTCGCTCCACCACCCACAACAACACCCCTACAATGGAAAGGGCAAAAATCAGTCCCAGCACACCAAACAGAAAAGTGGTACTGAAGATCGGCTTGACATAATCCCAAAACCCCTGTTCGATCTTTGGAGCCAAAATGGCCATTTCTGTTTCAAAAAACGGTTGTGAAAATGTCACGTTTGCGGCACGGTCAGAGTTTATGGTTATTGGACCTACCAAGACATCGATCGTTTGATTCTTGACTGCATCAAGGCCAGAAGTTACATTTTTAAAGTGCGTCAATTCATAATTCAATCCCCCCTGAAATGCTATATCCCTCCATAAATCCACCGAAATACCATCTGCCTCAGTATTCGGAATGACAAAGGGCTGGGAGCCCGTAAACCCCACTTGGATGACAGAATCCCTCTTCATCTGAGCGTAACTATTTCCACAAAATGATAATAAGTAAAAAAACAGTATTAGACGGATCATTTGACTACGTTTTAGTTTTAAATTTTATTATTGACTGAAAGGAAACCTCCCTGAACATCGTCGTAATGCAGCCTTTGAAAGCTGGAAGCCCTAAGAATATAAAAAATCACTTGCCAAAAAAACGTAAAAAATAACGAAATAAACAACCTATTCAACAGTTATCTCTTTTAAGTCCCATCAAGGCACCGTCCTATTTCGATAGGCTTCTATCTTAACAATTGCAACCGCTAAATATGCTGGATATTATGTTACAAGAATTCCCAATATTCCTCTTTATTGACAATGGAATCATTCATTTATCTTTTTACTTTATTCAATTCAGTCCTAAATTCGTTCATTAATTAAAATCATCGGAAAAAGTGGCCGGTTGCTTAAATGGAGGAGTCTGCCTGTGCGAGCGGAGGCTTTGATTTTAGGCAAATAGCTCACCGCAACGATTTTTTTGTTCCTTTTTTGACCTGAAGCAAAAAAGGAACAAAGGTGATGAGGTGAAAATCATATAGGAATTTAGCAAACAAAAATAGTTACCCACAGTAAACCATATTTAACCAAATATGATAGATCAGTTGTTTTGAGAATTCAGTTTTTCATCTAGTTCAGCATCTCTCTTCAGGGACTTCTTTCTCCAGTAATTGGCCAGAATAGACCCAGAGATATTCATCCAGGGACTAAATACCGCCGGAGCCAGGCCAACCGTAGCCAGTTTCCCCATAGAACCTGCCAGCCCAGATGCCATTCCGCCATTTTGAAGCCCTACTTCCAGTGCCATGGCACGGGCAGAAGGAACATCCAATCCCAACAACCGGCTCAGCCAATAACCAAAAAAGTAGCCCAGACCATTATGAATCACCGAAGCCACAAACAGTAGTGTCCCTACTTGCAGTAAATTGTCCCGACCGGCAGCAGTGGTTACAGTAGTAAAATACACAATACCGAACATGGACACATAAGGCATCAGCCTGTCCAGCCTTTTGATCTGGTGCGTACAAAGATGATAAACAACACCAAACACCACTGCTCCCATAAAAAAGCTTAAAATCTCAATAGATTGTAAGGTTTCGGCCGTTGTCATATCAACAAACGCCTGCCAAAGCCCAAGTGGTAATGCCAACAGATAAACTGCAAATGCTCCTGCTACCATGTAAATGCTGCTCTTTACTTTTTTTCCGGCCATTTTTAAATAATCATGCAGCAGGGCGGCCCCGATAGGTACCAGTACGATCTTAATGATATTGATCATCATACCAAAAAATTCGATTTCGATAAGGGCTCCTGCCAGCGTCTTCATCCAAAAAGGGGTCATTAACGGTGCCAGCATGGTAGCCATGGCCGTCACCGTGACGGAAAGCACCAAGTTTGCCCTGGCCAAATACACCATCACATTAGAAGCTAACCCGCTGCTGCAGGCTCCCATCAGAATGATCCCTGCGGCAATCTCAGGATCAAAATCAAACATCCTTGTCAGCATAAAACCCACTAAGGGCATAATGCTGAACTGACTCAATAAGCCCACCAACACTCCCTTGCCGGTGCTGGCCAAATTGGAAAAATCACGCAGACTCATCTGGATCCCCATCCCAAACATCACTGCCTGTACCACGATCAAAATCAACCATTTGTTCCTAAGATCGACCTCTCCCCAATGCAAAAAAGCATCTGGATAGATCATTCCCGCTACCACCGCCGTCACGATCCAGGCGGTATATTGGTAGCCCTTAAACTTTTCAGAAGCCCCCAACCCAAGTGAGAATAATACGCTGAACATCACCGCTGCTATTTTCCATACATCAGCATAGCCCAATGCCAAAGCAATGATAAAAACCAGCAAAACGACCGGTGAACACATTAACAGAAACTTTCGAATCCTGAGCATGGGAAGGGTTATTGGGTTAAATGTTATTATGTTTGAAGTTGGGAACGTAGCAAGGTGGATTGCTATTAAGTCGTCATACGAGCCTGCCTGGCTGTAAACAGGCCTGTCTACAGCCATCGGCAGGGTGCCTTCGACGTCGCAATCCCGTATTAAGAAAACGAGGTTGCTTCGCTGCGTTCGCTATGACGTTAAAAACATCGGTCATCAGACTTTGGCAAGCCCCTTACTTCCTCAGGCTTGCCAGGTACTTTACCGCCTCGGGTGGACTGGCCACGATAGGCACCTTTTTATCAGCATCATCCAGCTCTTTTACGACCCTAGCCATGGATGCTTGCGCCAGGAGGATCACATCCACTTCAGAAGCAAGCTCCTTAAGTGCTTTGGCCACCATCTCATCGTGCTTTTCTGGCTCACCACCCATCAAGGCCTCAAAAGCCCCATCACAGAGCTTGGAAGTCAGGATGATATCCTTTCCAAGCACTTTGGCTCTTCTTCTTACCAAATCAGAAGTAGGCTCCAGGGTAGTAGGCAAGGTGGCCACCACTCCGATTTTCACCCCGGTTCTGATCGCCAGATCGGCCATGGGTTGGTCTACCCGAAGAACCGGCACCTCCGTTAGTTCAGCAGCAGCTTCTACAGCAGCACCGATCGACGAACATGTAACCATAATCTGATCTGCTCCCGCAGCTTCGGCTGAGCCTACATAATCCACCACTCTTCTGGCCGTATGCGGCGTCAGCTTTCCTTTGTTGATCACATCTTTGATCAGGCTGTCGTCTACAATATTGAATACTTTCACATCCGGCAAATGCTCATCACATAGCTGTTGGAAAATCGGCACCAGCGTGGCCGAAGTATGGATCAATCCTAATGTTTTCATAGTTTTCAATTGTAATATTTGAAAATTGGAAGATTGGAAAACTATGCCGCTCCAAAGATATACTGATGGCAAAAGATTGGCATGCACTCTCCTCATCTCCCTTTATTTAATGTGAATTCTGATACCGATCACCTGCCCTCTGGACTATCCGCCTCATCTGTGTCATTCCGAATGTCTGGACAGGTACTGCGTTCCCTTCGTACTTTTACCTCCTATCTGGTACTTCATCCAGTTCCACTCATCACCTTCACAAAGTAATCGTCGGCTCCCACCTGACCGCCCTTAAAGTTGACCTCCATGCCGTCAATTGGCGATCCAGGAGCATGGGCTTTACACAATGGAGCACCAGGCACCAATGGAGCAATCATCTCTACCGCTTCTATACCAAGGGCTCTTGCTACTTTGCTGGAGGTATCTCCACCGGCTATCAAGAGCCTCTTGAAAGGAAAACCCCTGGCAGCCTTTCCGGCAATCTCTCCCAATGCCTTTCCGAAGAAATCTGCGGTCTTGGCACTGACATCCTCCGGAGCAACACCCTGATCCATTAATATTATTCGGGTTTTCTCCATTCTCGGATCACTGCTTCCACAGGCCGTATGGACAATAACACTTTTTCCCTGTTCCAATATTTTGACTACTTCCCCAGAATAACTTAAAAAAGCATCTGGCTGATTGGCAATCTTTTCAGGTTGTAAAGATATTTCTTCAAAGCCATGGGCAAGTGCATGGGCAATCTGTCCTTCCGTGACGGGAGAACAGCTACCTGAAAGCACCAGCATAGGCGCTGCCTCTCCGGGATTTTCCCAGGTTTCATCCTGCTGGAGGACACCTTCCTCTTTCCAAAAGGCCCCCAAGGCCATTTCAATCCCAGAAGAGCCTACGGAAAAATGTGCTTTATCCTTTCCCGCGCCATCAATCATTCGTCCGATGCCGGCCATTTGCCTCGAATACATGGCATCGAAAAGCACTATTTTAGCCCCATTCTTCACCTCGCGATTTAATGCTCTTTCCATAACACTTCCACCATTTTCCACCTCCAGTATATCCACCAAGCCCACTTTCAGATGCGTCTGCTTGGCCAAATGAAGACGCAAGTCGCTCTCATCCGCTGGCGTGGTCGGGTGCTTGCTCATGGATGGATGCCTGTCGAGGCGATGGATCTTGCCTTGGCTTCCGATGCCCATCCGGGCAAATAGGTTTCCAAAAGCACAATATCGTCCTAATGCTGGAGCTGCCACCAAAAGGGAAGCGTACGGGGTTTGAAAAACATCCAGTCCCACTTCCAAAGCCTTGCCTATACTGCCAATTTTAGGAGAGGAATCAAAGGTGGAGCAAACTTTATAGTGCACCTGTTGGGCACCTGTCATCTTCAATGCCGAAAATGCTTCTATAAGCTCCTTCTCCATCTCTTCAGGCCCCATAGCACGGGTCATTCCAGCCACGCCAATCGCCTGAATCCCCTTATACCTGGACAACTGCTCAGGCGTAGGTGGCGCGATAAACAACACCGTCTTCACACCTGCCCTGCTTAAGAAATCCAAGGCATCAGAAGAACCTGTAAAGTCATCTCCATAATAGGCCAGTAACAAAGGAAGGCTACCTGTATCCATTATTTTTTCCCAAATTTTTGAACCGAAAGGCCAAACTCTTTATACATTTTCGCGGCTTCTTCCACCGAAATCCCCTTCACAGCTGCCTGCCATGCTTGCTGCAGCGCTTTTACACCACCGGCAGGGCCAGCAGGATGTGCCATGATCCCTCCACCGGCCATGTACAGCAAATCGGTAGTCTGTGTTCTCCGATAGGTTTCCGGTGCCTGGCCGCCCCATTGTCCCGAAGAAACTACCGGCATCACCTGATAACCTCCTAAGATCGGAGCGAGGCATGCTTCGATGGAGCTCACCACAGAATCATCCGACTCCCAAAATTTATTTTGAATACCATTTACATGCAATTGATCCACTCCGGCCAGTCTCCACAGCTTTTGATAAGCCCGAAAGTCAATGCCCAGCAGCGGATGCCTGTTGAGCATGCCCCAGCCGTTGCGATGGGCATGGATGGCCAGCTCCCTACGGTCGCAAATCTCCTTTACCCCTGCCATACCAACGCTATTGATGCTCATCATGGCACAAGTGCCGCCACTTCCCACCACTTTATCGTAATGCTTGTGCATGGCTCCTATTTCATCGGAAATATTAAAAGCATACATGACCTTTTTGCCGGTCCTATCTGCATGGGCATTGATCACCTGCATGATCGCATCCACCCGTTTGTCAAAGGGGGAATTGGCAGCAGATCCCATCAGCTCATCATCCTTGATAAAGTCGATCCCCGCCTCCGCCAGCGTTTTCACCAAAGTAGCGGTTTCTTCTGGGCTCATACCGATACTTGGTTTGATAATGGTTCCGATCAAAGGTCTTCCCTCAGCCACCCCTGTCAATCCCCTGCAGCCTTGGATACCAAAAGCGGGGCCGGCAAACTGCCGGGCAAAGGATGCCGGTACTTCCAGATCCATCAGCTTCAAGCCAGTAAACTGGGTGATTTCATAGAGATTGCCCTGTAACGTAGACACCATCGTGGGCAAATTGTAGCCGAAATTTTCTATCGACCAAGATACCGTGATGATTGCCCTGTGGTATTGTCCACTGGCTGATACTGCACCCGGTATCGCAGGATGGCTGACAGTTTCTAACTTTTCAATGGATTCCACTCTGGCGGCAAAGCGTTGCTTCAGTTCGGCTGTTTCACCGGGCACCGCTACAAAAGTCCCAGATGATTGCTCCCCAGCCAATACCTGAGCCGCCGCTTCCACCTCATAAGGTGTTTCGATAAAGTATGTTGCTGAAATTCTTTCCATAAAATGAAGGAGGGAAAAGGTAAATAGGCCGATGATAAAAAAAGTAAGACGGGAGAAATCCCCCATCCTACTTAAAACCTAATAAAACCCTATTGATACAAATGTAACTAAGACACTTTATATCAGCATCCTGAACTTACCTGCTTGTTTGATTGGGTAATTCAAAAAAGTGAAAGATTTGAAAATTGGCATTCGGTTGGGGACTATTTTGAGGCTATATCAGAACACGACCGTCATTTCGACGGTAGAGCCTGTCCCGACTTCCATCGGGAAGAAATCTCTTATTTAAAATTGAGATCCCTCCTCAAGTCGGGATAACAACGAATTAGAAATTGTGATTTATACAACATTTTTTTTAATCCAGCCCAATGAAACACATTGGGCTAATGTAGGTAATAAAGGGACTATCTGCGGCCTGTAAGGCCAGCTAAAAATCTTCCTGGTTAAACCTAAGTTGACTATGAATTCGATGTCATTCCGTCCCCGATAGTATCGGGGCAGGCTATTGCGACAACCGGAGGGAGGAAACAATCTTGTATTCTTAAGACGGGATTGCCACGTCGCAGGCTCCTCGCAATGACGTAAATAAACCGTCATTGCGAACGCAGTGGTAGCGGAGTGAAGCAATCCCGGTTAGTTAAACGTCATACTAAGTTAGTATCGGGAAAAATGTTGTAAAATTATCGGAATATTATTTGGTTTGCCTGAAAAGCGGGACGCTGCTACCAGGTAAAGGTATTCCCGTGCATATTGTTTGGCTAGATGGAAGAACTGAGCTGGGCTTTCAGCCTGCGTTAGCGGAATATTTTTGGGCTTATGCCCCATTTTTAAATGCGTTTGCCCTAGCCAAAACCTAACTAATCCTCATTTTTAAAGCTCCACCCCTCCTTCTTCGCTGGACAGATGGGCCGCCTCCACGCAGGCCATGGTGTGGATACAGTCTTCTACGCTGTTGTCGGGCAGGTAACCAGGATTTTCCAATGTTTTTTCCATTTCGGCCATGGAACCAATAAATGCATGCGGAAACCATGTCCCCTCGATAGGTACTTCTTTCCACTGCGGCTCCTTCCCCTCTTCCAACACCACATATTCAAATTTATCCGCTGTTCCTTTTGGGTAATTTTTCAGCAGGCCCATTTCTATTAAAACAGCTCCTTTGGTTCCCTCAAATTTCACATAGGATTGTTGGTGTTTTAGTCCAAATTCATGGGCATGATTGGTCAGGATATTGGCTCCTTTCCTATCACCATAATCCATGATGACATTACTTTTGACAGAAGCCAATTTGGCCATCTTTGGATGCTTGATGGTTTTGGCGTACACTTTTTTGGGATTGCCATAGAATGAGCGGATCAAATCCACGTAATGGATACTGTGGTATAGGATTTCCACTCTTTTGGCAGAAAACAAAAAATCCCAGAGATGCCATGGCGTATAAACATTGATTTTGATCTCTATATCACAGAGTTCACCAATTTGTCCGGAAGTGATGATCTCCCTTGCCTTTTGGATATACGGTGCATAGCGCATCTGGAAGTTAATTCCAGCTTTTAACTTTTTTCTGCGGCAAAGCGCCAAAATGGCTTTGGCAGCTTCCAGGTTTTCCCCCATCGGTTTTTGGATCAAGACCACTGCTCCATCAGGTAATTTTTCCAATATGCCCAATACAGCATTTCCCGGCACGGCAACGTCAAATACGGTATCCTCAGCCGCTTGTCGTACCAGCTCCTCAACAGAAGCGTAGACTGCGGGAATGGCAAACTCTCCGGCCAACGCCTCGGCCTTTTGCTTATTGAGATCAAAAATTCCTGCCACGTCAAAACCAGCTAACCGATACGCCGGCAGATGCGCATCCTTCACAATTCCTCCTGCACCGATTACTTGTATTTTCATATTACTTTTTCTTCCTAAACGTCACTGCGAGAACGACCTGCGGAAAGACGCGGCAGTCTCGCTTTTAAATAGGAGATTGCTTCACTCCGTTTTCATTTTGTTCGCAATGACGTTTATATTAATCATTGTTTACTTTCGAATGTACATTAAAATGTGAAAAAAATTACTTTTCCGAAAATGTAAATTCTCTGGGCCTCCGCGAGAAACACACTACCCTCCGATGGCATTCCCCACTGTCAGTGCCAAGACAGCAACCAGCAATACCGCCAAGGCCAACACCAAGGCCCAAATCGTTTTGCCTTTGGCATGAATCCATTCTTTCATCACTAGCCCTGCCACGGTGCTGAACATCACCAGCATAATCATGTGTACCGCCCAACTGGTAAACTTATAATCTCCCATCTGGACATGCCCCAATCCATAAAAGAAAAACTGCGAATACCACATTAGCCCCGTCATGATGGCAAACAGGTAATTTTTGGTCAAAGGAGATTTGGCCCTCTCGGTGAATTCCCCGAACGTCCTCTGCTTCCGGTGAAGCGACAGGCAATAAGCGAGGGTCACGATAAATGCTCCCGTATTGGAAAAAATATAGATCACATTGCTCTGAAAGCCTCCTGCACCGTATTTCACGGCAACATCTGCGATGGGCTGACCCTGGTCAATGGAAAACCCATACAAGGCAGAAAGCACTCCCGCCAAAATACAAAGGGGCAATCCTTTCGAAACTGAAAAATTGGATTCAGCGCTCTTGTCGAGCTTGGCCAAGTCCAATTCCTTGTACCGTCCTGCCAGTCCACACAGCGCTATCCCAAGCACTCCTAAGACCATTCCGATCACAATCCAGCTGGCACCTTCCTGCTGTAGTACCGCCGACAATTCTCCCTTCACCAAAGGAGGCAGTAAAGTACCTACGACACAAGAAATCCCAATCGAAATGGCATAGGTAAGCGAAAAACCAATATAACGAATGGCAATGCCAAATGCGGTACCTCCTACACCATAAGCCATTCCTAAACCAAAGGCCTTCCACATTGCATCTGTCGGAGCCTCTTCCAATACTTTCATCAGCTCAGGAATCGTCAACCAAGCTCCCACTATCGGCAGTAGAAACCAGCAGAAAAATGCCTGTGCCAACCAATACGTCTGCCAGGACCAATTGGTCACTTTTTTTTGCGGCGTATAACAAAGTGCCGCAAAGGAAGCCCCCACAGCATGAAACATTACTCCACCAATTACACTCATTTTAGGTTATTTTAAATTTAAAGATTTGAAGATTGAAAAATTAAAAGATTCCTAAGATCACGCGTTGGGGCAGCCATCAGCTCCTATCTTTCGTCTCTACACTCTTCTTTACCGTATATAATTAACTGATTTTAAATAATTTACTATAATAATTTCCATAAACGCTGGGACAAACCTTCTTTTCCAGGGGTTAAAACCCGTGGCGATGGATCTTACACTCCGCTGGGATTATATAATCATACCCTGCTAAATCTCAAGTTTAGCATATAGCTATTCTCTACTCCCCGGTACAACCACGTCTTAGCGTTGTCCCGCCGGCTCTGACGCGGGAGCACAAAGACTGAGTCTCCCGACTCAACCTTATATTTTTAATATCTGCACTATCCCACCTAACCTCCCCACCGCGGCGGGGAGGAACAAATTGTACTTCCCTGATTATAGTTGACCGGATTAATTATTAGATTTCATTGTCAAACCATAGTAATAATTGATCTTTCATTAGATGAAAGTGTTGACCAATTCCTTTCAAACTCCTCCGGACTTTTGCTATAGCGAGAGCTGTGACCAAGCAGGCTTGTCTGGTGCCAAACAGACTTGTCTGAAGCCAAGCAGGCTTGTCTGAAGCCAAGCAGGGAGGAACGATGAGGCAGTCTCGTCTAAAGAGAAGGAGATTACTTCACTCCCTTGCTCTGCGTTCGAAATAACCTGCCCCGAAACTTTCGGGGACGTTATTCTCATGTCTCAATACTCATAGCTCACTACTTGATACTCTCTACCCTCATTTGATCCCATAAAATTCCAGCCCATTCCCGTACAACACCTTGGACTGCTCCTTTTCATACAAAAGGGTATCCAACACTTCCCGATAGCGTTTCCAGGAATATTCATAGCTTCCTGCCAGTAGGGACACGGGCCAGTCTCCTCCACAAAAGCAACGCTGCATCCCAAAAGTGTCCAGTACAAATTCGACATAAGGCAGAATATCATACCGTCCCCATTCGAAAGGCTTTCCCGAAGTAGTGCCCATCCCTGAGATTTTGACATGGAATTGTGGATGCTCTGCAGCCTCGCGCATTTTATTGCCCCACTCGCCAAAATGTAGCCCCTCCTTGATCGGTGGTTGATTCAGGTGATCAAAGACCATTTTCAGATCGGAAATTTTTTCGGCCACCTTTAGTGCAGTATCAATGTGTTCCGGCAGTACGCCCACCAAATCATAAGTAAGGTTATGATCGGCCAAAAGCTGTAAACTTTCCAGCACTGCTGGCTGCAACAACCACTTTGGATCTGACTCGTCATGGATAAGGTGACGCACACCACTGAAATAGGGGTTGTTAAGATAATGGTCTTCCAAAGCCTTTGCTGTCGCCGCAGGATCCATCAAAGGCAACCAACCCACCACTCCCTTGATCCAGTCATTGGCAGCAGCCACTTCCAGCATCCAGTTGGTATCCTCAAAATTATTGGCTGCCTGGACCAGTATACCGGTGGTCACACCTGCTGCTTTCCGCTCCACCTCAAGGTCTTCCAATTGGTAATTTTGATTCAGGATAGAAGTGTCATTTTCCAGCCAGCTATATGCTGCCTTCTCAAAATCCCAAATGTGAATATGTGTATCTATAATGTTCATTGCTTTTCTTTAATCAAAATATTACATAAACGCGTCATTGCAACAACCGGAGGGAGGAAGCAATCTCGTATTCTTAAGACGGGACTGCCGCGTTCCCCATAGCTCGGGACAGGCTATACTTCCTCGCAGTGACGGGAAAGGACTAGGAATTGCTTCGTCATCCTTCCTCTGTTGTCCCGCTGTCTCTGATACGCCACGACGGGTAACGAGGGATTTCACCCCTAGGGGGTTAGTGCAAGCCGTGTCTATTTCTGCTATCATCCCTCTTAGTATTTTGCTCTTTCATAATACTCCCCTCTTACACTTGATATCTTTTGTCTTACTTTTTTACTCTTGGCTCTTTACTCTATCTTCCTACTTTGTACCTCGTACTTCTATCTTCGTACTTCCCCCTTCATACTTCATCACCGGGCATCCAAGCCAAATTCACGAACAATAGCGTCATTATGCTCTCCCAGAAAAGGGGCTCCTCTTTCGGATTTCAGTCCCTGACCATTGACCCGGATAGGACAACGGGTGGTTTTGATTCGATCACCCTTGGTGGTTTTCACCTCCATCTCCATCTCTAGGACTTGATATCCATCTTCTTCCATCATCGCTTCCATGTCCAGCACTTTCGCACACCAAATATCCGCAGGTTCTAAAATATCCAGCCAGTGCTGCGTATCTTGATTGGTCAAATGTTCAGCCAGCAAAGCCTTGATTTCATCCCGCTGATCAAACCAGCTTTTGGGATCGGCAAAGACGGCAAGTTCTTCACAGCCCAATAACTCCCCCAATGTCAATATATTCCCCATGGCCAAAGCCAAATAACTGTCTGCGGTAGCATAAACTCCATATGGTGCGGCCACATAGCAATGACCATGATTGGCCTTACTTCGCTGGGGAAGCTCCTCGCCGTCATTCAGGAATGTGGTAAATACCTCAAACTGGAAATCCATAGCCGATTCCAGCATGCTTACCTGCACCAAGGCTCCCTGCCCAGTTTCCTCTTTGCGGTAAAGGGCGGCCAGAATTCCTTGTGCCAATTGGGTACCTGCCAGAATATCCACCACAGAAATCCCCATTGGCACCGGCGCCTTGTCCTGTTCCCCATTGAGATAAGGTAGGCCTGTCAATGCCTGCAACAACAAGTCCTGGCCAGGCAACCCTTCCCACGGCCCATCCTGGCCGTAGCCGCTGATTTCAGCATAGATCACCTGGGGAAACCGCGCTTTTACCGATGAATGATCAAACCCCAATCGCTTCATCACGCCGGGACGGAAATTATGCATCACCACATCGGCCTTTTGGATCAGCTTCCAAATGACTTTTTGATCTTCAGGATCTTTCAGATCCGCGGTGAAACTCTCCTTGTTTCTGTTGATGGTATGGAAAATGGTGGACTCCTCCGCAATTTTCACTTCAGACACATACAGTTGCCGGCAAATGTCTCCTGTCCCGGGTTTCTCTACTTTGATCACTCTGGCTCCCAGGTCCGCCAGCCGCAGGCTCGCCGATGGCCCTGACAAAAACTGGGAAAAATCGATGACTGTTATTCCTTCTAGTAATTGCATGGGTGAGTTATTGGTTAATCGTTACTGGTTATTGGGTTATCGGTCGACAGTCTACTGTCCGCAGTCCACTGTTCGGTGGTAGCTACATACTCCTTTCTGACCCTTATTCCTGCGTGGACAGGTTGCCCCTTTAGGGGTTAGGGGAGCGTGGATTCTTTGTTGTAATTGCATGGTAAGTTATTGGTTACTGATTAATCGTTACTGGTTATTGAGTTATTGGTCGACGATCGGCAGTATGGCCACCAAAATGGATGCTGCGTTATCTGCTTCATCAGTGTCATCTGCGTGCTATAAGATCACTTAAATTCCTCTTTAATCGATGCTGTATGTTCTCCCAATCCCGGAGCAGGTCTTTCACTGAAAAGCACCTCCCCATCGATCTGGATCGGACAACGGGTGGTGCGGATGCGCTGCCCATCGGCCAATTTAAGTTCCTGTTCCAGCCGCGCATGTTGATAGCCTTCCGTTTTCTTGAGTGCTTTCCAATCCTTTACATCCATGGCCCAAAGGCCACTTTCTCTGAGTTTTGTCAACCAATGATCGGTCGTTTCGGTCTTGAGATAATCAGCCAATACCTGCTTGATCTCGTCGCGATGCGAAAACACCTTCGACTGATCAAACTCCTCCAGACCGGCACAATCCAATGCCTCCCGAAGTGGCCAAATGGGGATCATCGCAATGGCCAAGTGACTGTCCTTGGTGGGATAAACCCCGTAAGGTGCACCCAATAGAGGGTGCGCATTGTTCACCGCTGACCGAAGCGGTCGCTTTCCACTGGCAAAGTAGGTCGTCAGCACCTCAAACTGCATATCCAATAAGGACTCCAGCAAACTCAATGTAATTCGGCTGCCTTTACCTGTCCTCTTCCGATGCACCAAACCTGCCAAAATCCCTTGCACCGCCTGCGCACCACATAACATGTCACCGATCGCCAATCCAAATGGCGCAGGGCCATGCGATTGGTCGCCGCTGGTGTACATCAAACCACTCATGGCCTGTAGCAACAGGTCTTGCCCTGGCTTTTTTGCCCAGGGACCTGCTTCTCCATACCCACTGATTTCAGCAAATACTATGGCAGGATTGATGGCTTTTACCTGTTGGTATCCCAGCCCCAGTTTCTCCATCACCCCCGGGCGAAAATTGTGCATCAGCACATCCGCTTTTTGGATGAGCTGCTTTACACCGGCCTGTTCAGTTTCTGATTTCAAGTTGGCCGTATAGCTTTCTTTATTTCTGTTAATGGTATGAAATAGCAGGGAATCCTCCCCGACCCATTGGTTTTTGATGGGTAAGATCCGGCAAAGATCTCCCTTACCGGGATTTTCCACCTTAATAACCCGCGCACCTAAGTCTGCTAATCGTAATCCCGCCGAAGGCCCTGAGAGGTACTGACAAAACTCTAGTACCATCACTCCTTCCAGGGGCAAGCGTTTGAGGCCTTTTTTGTTTTCAGGACTCATGGGCAACAGGTCGCTGGGAGACTTGATAAATTTCATTGATGCGGTCAAGGACTGTCTCTGGGCTTCCTGCCCCCATCATATATTCCCTGATAGGATCTCCTGCATGGTCCTGAAAATGCAGGTAACCATTATACCGTGGACGCATATAGGAAGCATCCAGGGATTCCAAGGTGTTTTTGAAGTAATTATGCGAGATGCCATTGGCCTGTTCACTGAGCCATGCTTTGCGATGGCCTGGTTGGCCGCCATTGAGGACATACTCTGTGGATTGGTATTTTTCGGACATGATCATTTGCGCAAACAGCAATGCTTCCTCTTGGTGTTCACTAAAGGCCGAAACAGCCAGTCCTGTTCCTCCGATGGTGCTCCTTAATCTATTACCGGGGGCAAAATCCACTAAATTGCCATAGGTCAACAAATGCTTACTATAGCCATCCCTGGCATAATTGGAATAGCCATAGGCAAAAGGGCAGTACCAATAATCATCCCCCATGGACATGTATTCCGCCACCCTGATAGGATTGGCATCAAACAATTTTCTGTCCAACAGACTATAAAATGCCTTCATGGTTTCCAATGCTTTCAGCCCTGTGTCTTTGTCTATCACCTCTTCGCTACTGAGAAAAGGCTCCTGACCATGTGCCTGGCAAAACATGTAAAAGTTCATCAGCAGGTCTATTGGAATGGCCGGAGCCGCCACTTTCCCCTTCTTCGCCAAAGCCATTACCTCATTCCAACTCTTTGGTACTGTCGCATTTTGTTCTTCCAGCAAGTCTTTCCTATAGCTCGGCACCGGTGTAGCCGCATCGATCGCCAACGCCCATTGGTGTCCTCCGTAATGATAACTCTGGTGTGACCGACCAACATGGTTTTCTGCCTGATTGGCCAAAAAATCCGCCGGTAAATACTCGTCCAACGGAAGCACACAATTGGTCGCTGCCGCACAGCCCACCCAGGGATGGTCAATGATCAACAGGTCATAACTCTCCGTCAATTTCTCAATGGGATAATCAGCAAACTCCTGTAATGTCCGCTGCCGCCATTGTATTTCAGTATCAGGATACAGCTGATTAAACCGCTGGGCAAACGCCTGCAAGGGAGAAATCCCCCTTGAATGCCCCCAGGTCATTCCTTTTAATATTTTCTTTGCCATGGTTGTGTTATTTTTATTTTTTGTCGGCCTGTTGAATTGGTTTCGATTGAGATGAAAGCAGAAAGCCTCGTGTCAAAAGCGCAATTCCTTAGGCTAAAAACTCTCTGCATCTTTGGCTTTTAGCAATCCTCTGTATAATACTACCTAAACGGGATCAGCCTACCTCCTTCTTTTCAGTGAGCAGTATGTGCTCACAAAGCATTACCAATTCATCCTTCTGGTTAAACACCTCCACCAGCTCCGTGACAAGGCCAAATTGCGGTCTTTTGTGATCTTTTTTATCTTTTATCGAAACCTTCACACGGATCGTATCACCAATAAAAACAGGTTTGGTAAAGCGGAGCCTTTCATAGCCATAGGTCATGGCCACTTCGTTGATTACCTGTGCTGTCATCCCCACAGCCACAGAAAAGATCAGGGTTCCATGGGCAATACGCACTTTAAACGGCTGGGTTTTGCACCATTCTGCATCCATGTGGTGGGGAAAAAAATCTCCCGTCTGCCCAGCATGCATCACAATATCCGTTTCGGTGATGGTCCGGCCAAGCGTCTCCCTGCTCTCCTCAAGTTCAAACTCCTCGTAATACTTTTTTATAAACATGGTCAATCATTGGTCTAATTGGCAATTATTGTCAGTCCACAGACCACAGTCCGTGATCGTTGCCGCAAATTCTTCATCCAATGATAAAGTTACTTTCCTCAACAGAAATACCTTCCTGTAGTATCATGGGGTTCAGGTTTAAAAGTTAAACCCGAAACCTATCTACGCCGCGGCGCACAAGTGTTGCGACCTGAAATTGCTTCAAAATCAGCCGCTACGCTTTAGTTTTCGGATTTACCTGGCGGCCAGACAGGGTACACCGTAGCGGTGCTACGCTCACTCCTCCAAACCAACTGATTTTCTTGCACGTTCAGCTCTTTCCGATATCCGCCAGCCTGTCCCGAAGGATTTCGGGAGGACAGGCTACTACGATTCCTAAGGTATAATCCGGGTTAAAATGTTGGAAGGTTACAAAAGTTAGGATATTGGGAGTTTTTTAAAGTTTTAAGGGTTGGGAAATTGGAAGATTTTAATATTGAAAAATTGCGCTAATCCTCATTTGAAATGAGGACTTCGTGAGCCAGCATTCATAATGCACTTAATAGCAATAATTTTTTTATGCTAGAAATTGAGGAATATCAAAGGAATTTATGCTATTACTTTTCCCTTTTAGTCCAGATTTTAGGATTTTGTTTGGTATTATAAACTGCCCTGATGATCACTTGCTTGTTTTGTTTGTCCACTGTAAAATGAATCATTTAGAGGAATTTTTTGAGCGGCAAACAACAAACGTTATCGTACCTGATTTGATAATATGGATTGTTCGTAACCGCCCTATTAACCCCGTGTTGTGTGGTTGAAGTTTTGTGGGTATAAGTCCCGGATGTTTTTATGGTTGATGGTCATGATATTTCTCAGCGCATGTTCGAGCCACTGCTGGGGATTCACGTCATGTAGCTTGCATATCCCAAAGAAGGAATAGATCATGGCCGCCCTTTGGGCCGCTTTATGGGAACCGGCAAACAGGTAGTTCTTCCGGCCGACCACCATGGATCTGATTTCTCGCTCTACGGGGTTGTTGTCGATCTCCAGTTCCCCGTCATACAGGTAGTTGGACAGCTCGGCCCATCTGTTTGCCGAGTAGAACAGGGCTTTTCTCAGCTCGCTTTTGGGCAGGGCCTTGGGCAGCTGCTTCTTGATCCATTCGGACATTTTGTTGATCACCGGCAATGCCTCATCCAAACGGAGCTTTTTACGGTCTTCGGCAGATAGGTTCAGCTTCTTGGCCTTTCTTTCCACATCGTAGAGCTTGCCGATAAAGCCCAGGGCTTCGGAAGCCAGCTTTTTGTTCTCCACCAAGGCCTCAAAGTACTTCCGCCTGGCATGCGCCCAGCAGGCCAGGTGGGTGACCTCCTTATTGTCGGCGTAGTGTTCATATACGGCATACCCGTCACTTTGCAGGTAGCCCTTAAAATTTTCCAGGATGGCACTGGGGGCTTCCTTTCCCCGGGTAGGCCGGTAATCGAACAGTACGGTTTTTTCCAGGGGATTATGGTACACCCAATAGTAGCCTGTATGGCAGGCGCCCTTCTTGTCGCCGTCCAATACCCGTATGGTACTCTCGTCCACCATAAGATAGCCCATGGCCTTGGTGTCGGCCACCAGGCAATCGTACAGGGGCTCGAGTTTTTCCAGGCCCTGTTTCACCCATCCCTCAAGTGTGGTGGGCGCTATGGGGATCTTTTCCCGTTTGAACCGCTGCGCCTGCCGGTACAGCGGCATATGTTCCAGGTATTTCCTTGTAAGGATGTCGGTGAGCAGTCCGTAACCCGGGATGCCCTTCGGGATGGCCCTTTCCGGTAACAGGCCGATCTTTACCCCGGCACTGCTGTACTTGTCTTTTGGTGCATATTTGTAACGGATATACCTTCTGCGGATATATTGGGCAGGGATATAGTCCAACTCTTCGGTCACTTCTTTGCCGATACACTCCATGCCGGTAAGATCGCCTTCCGGATGGATCTCGATCTCTTCTGTAGGGAGATGGTCGGGCAAGGGTTGTCTGCCCGTATGGGTGGGGCGTTTCCTGCGGATGTATTCCACCTTGCGGGAGAACTCCTCCTGCTGTTGCCGCTCCTGCTCTTGGGTAGGCTCAAAGGGCAGGTCCATCTGGTCTTTGTTCCCCTCGAAGCGCTCCCGCTTCTGGGCAAAGGACATGCGCTTGAACTTCTCGATCATCGCCAACAGCTGCTTCTCATAAGCTTCTTTCTCGGCCAGGATACGTTCCTTCTCGGCTATCACCCGCTCACGGTCGGCCACCTGTTGCTCCCTTTGCTCCAAAAGGGCAAGCAGTTCGGCTTTGGTCAACTGATCGAGTGGCTTTGACATGCCCGAAAATAAAGCCTCCCGCTTATAAAACCATGAACTTTTTTTCCACATCCCCTGTGGAAAAAGCCCTCAAGGGATGGTTTCGGCCATTTCACTTCAAAAAACACCTGATGGAGCGAATAGGAGCGCATACGGCTCCAAAAAGCTGAACACCGGTCAGTAAAAAAATCAACCGGGGGTGTAGCGGGGACGCTGCCGGTAGCCGTCCACCTGGATGCCCTCGACCATCAGCACCAGTTCGGGCCATTCCAACACGCCGTCGTCCCGCTCCTCCGGGAGCAGGAAAGTGCCTTTTTCCAGGCGTTTATAATAGACCACGAAACCGCCCTTCTCCCAGTGCAGGAGTTTGATCAGGTTGCGGTTGCGGTTGACAAAGACGAACACCTCCCCGGAAACCGGGTCCCGGTCCAGTTCATTGATGACCATCCCGTAAAGCCCATTAAATCCTTTGCGCATGTCCACCGGGCTGCGGTACAGGAAATATTGGTGCTGGGAGCCCAGTGAAAACATCAGTAGAGTTTGATCAGGTTCGACAACAGCGATAGGTCCCCGCCAGGCACCCGCAGCTTTACCCCGTTCGGATAGACCACTTCCACTGTCTCTGCTGGAAGACTGCTGCCCCGGGTACGGACCGGTAGAAAACCAGTGGGTTCCCGGGAGTGTTCCCCCTCCAGCTTTCGGTACCAATAATTAAACTTGGGATAACCGATCCCCTTTTGTGCACTGAAGGTCTTCTGCGTTAGACCGGTCGTTTTAAACTCTTCGACCAGGGCGGCCATTTCTTCTTCTAGGTTCATCACTTTTGCTTTTTCCACAAAGCTATGCGATCAAACCCGTCAATGAAATATGTACTTTATAAGGAGGTTACGATTGTTCTGTAACTTGTTGAAAAAACTATTTACTTCTTTAAAAAATTTTGTTCCCCAGACCTGGTTGTTTTTGGTCATACCAATCGATCCCTTCCTGAATATCACCAATAACTTCTGGTTCTATTTTCAGGATAAAAGGGATCAAGCAATATTTCTGGGGGCGGGAGAAGATTTATATTCATTTGGTATGTCGCCACGAAGTCGCCAAGACACGAAGTTTTTTGTAGGCGGATTCCAAATTTCATGGAAAACAAACAGCTTTGGGCCTTAGAATCTTTGTGGCAAAAAAAACAAAAAAGAAATCCTTTTAAAATAAAGGGATTCATGCCCTCAACTTTTTCGCTTGCCTCCTTTTTAGCACATTTTGAGGACCAAGCAATATTTCTGGAAGATGAGAGATTTCCAGGTGGTTTTGGTAAGCATATTTCTCTTTAATGTAGCAATAGGAATGTGTAGATTATAAAATCAGTATAAATCCGTTATTGCGAATGCAGAGCAACGGAGTGAAGCAATCTCGTTTTCTTAATACGGGATTGCCACGTTCCCGATAGCTCGGGACAGGCTATACTTCCTCGCTATGACGGTATTTTAAATCGCGTTTATTTAAGCGGACAATTTCCTTATGGTTTCTTTGGAAAGCCCTTTGTGGTAATTCAGGATTTTTGAAACAGAGCCTTTGGAAAAACCAAGAATTCCAACCAGATCCTGTGCTTTTAAATGGTATTCCTCCATCAATGATTTTAACAGTGTTACAGGATCAAACTCAGTAAATGATTGTGTTCTATTTTTTCGCCAAATAACCTAATTCAGCTAAACTATGCCGAATTGCATTTTCGAAATCTTTATAAGATGGTAAATTCCTTAACCTTTCCAGTTCTATTTCAGCTCCTATTATTTGATACAAATCAGAAATCTCAATTTCATTTTTTCTCCTCCTGGGCTTCCCTTCAAATGCGATTCGAATAGCACCTCTTATGGCTTCCTTAGGATCTGCATACATTTCTGGTCTCCGTTGTAGTCCTAGCAAGCTATCTGCATTATCCGTACCTAAATGATATTTTTACAAATCTTTATCAGCTATCATCCACGCTTCGGTCATTCGAACAGGAATAATCGGTGTAATTATTTCACAACACTCCTCTTGAGAATTCTTCAAATTTTCAAGAGCTCTTGATACCTTTTGATTGGCCAAGATCTTATTTGGTGAATCAGCGTCTGAATGTACACACAATATCGATATTCCATAATTGTCAACACCATATCTTGAAGCATTTAAAACTTGAGTATTGAAATCCAACCCAGATTTATCGATTCTGACCTCCTTAATATCAAATTCCATCTCACTGCTACATTCCATAAAGCCAATATCGACGAAAGCTTTTTTTACTACATTTTTCAAGAATCTTAGATCTGTAGTCCCCTCAGTAAAAAGTCCTATAAAAATTGTATCATAATTTGTTAACAAGACTTGTAGATTCATCAAAATCAACTGTTTCCAAGTATTTTTTAACGGTAGCAATTGTGAGCTTTCTATCAGCAGAAGAAAATCCAATAGTCTCCTGAGTTGAAATATCTTTAATCACAGGAAGTATTCGGGTAGCATTTAGCTTCTTCTTACCATATTCCGTATTAACAATATTTGTCCTGATTTCAGAAAAATTAACTGATACTAATCCACTATCATTCCATTTTATTATTTCGTTTATCAAAACAGGGGAATGTGTATTAACAATAACCTGCCTTAAGGGCATTTCGGTTTCTTTAAAATCAGCGGTCAAATCCTTAAGCAGATCAAGCATCGTCTGTAAACGATAAGGATGAATTCCGTTTTCAGGTTCCTCAAAACACAATAAGCCGGTATGTCTTCGATCTTGCTCAAGTACACATAGTGCCAACAGTCTCAATGTGCCTTCTGACAAAACTCTTGATGAATATTCCTTTCCATCTACTCCTTTCAGTTTAATGATATATTGCCTATTGGGTTTATCATCAATAATATTTACCCTGGTGAAATTAGGTAAAAAGGAATTCAGTTTCCTTGAAATTTCTCTAATTGCCACCCCATCTTCTAAAGAAACCCGATACAAAGTTGAAGCTAAATTTGCTCCACTTGACGTAATTTCATCCTTTATTCCAGGTTCCTGATTCGTTGGCTCACTCAAATGCTTCGGATTCAATTGAAGAAATTTCCAAGATAACATCTCTTCTTTTGCGCCGTAAACATGGGGGAAATCAACATTTACTATTCCTCCCAAAACAGTTTGTGAAATGGTATCCGCTGGCGTGACTTTCCCTCCTTGTTTTCCATCCTGCCTGATCTTTATTGCAACTTTTTCTCCTTCTTTTGTCGTTTTGATAAAAGGTTCTCTTGAACCACCAGCTCTTAATGTTCTAGAAAAAATACTGGCATCTTCAAATTTCTTTTGCCATTTATCTTCCAAAGGCCTGATTTTCTCCAAACTTTCATGTGTTATAAACAAATCCTCAAAACCTAGCCTATTCTCTTTTCTACTAATACTTAGATTATATCTTAACCGTGTATTATTTAAATTCTCTTCTCCTCCCCATTTATCTTTTACTTTTCTATTCAAGAGCATTTCTACGGTGAAATCCATTGTTTTGGAATAAATACCTTCATCATACATGGTAAAAAGCTCTATCGCATTCCCCCTTTGCTCAGAAAAAGCTGTCCTCAAATCTACCTCAGCCAATCTTGACAAGAGCATAAGTGCGTCAAAAAGATTACTTTTACCTGATGCATTTGCTCCCGCTATAATTGTAAAAGGGGTGAATTCCATTTCAAAATTATGAAATGATTTGAAGCCATTTATCTTTATGTATGTAATCATAAATTGTGTTTTTGCCCTTCCCTGAACTTAGTTAAAGTCTCTTGTTTTTCTATATAATAAACTAAGTATAACCGATCAAACCCAAACTATTTAGTAAATATACTAAATTTAAGCTTTCAAATTTTTCTACAAAAGTATTTGGAAAAAGGGAAGAAAAATCAGAAATCTGGACATGGAAAAAAACACGAATTGCAAACACCTCGATCTCAAAAGAGATTGTCTCATAAATTGGAATCGTATGTCCCCGATAGTCATACGGGGCAGGTTATTCTGATCCGGAAGGGATCCGACAAGGCGGGTGAGACAGCCTCCCGTTTCTAAATGTTTATCATCTAGCATCTTGATACTTACTTCTCTCCATTGCCTTTTTCCAGCACTCTTCTGCCAACCGCTTGTACAGCAAAGCCTGTTGCCAGCGATCCCCCTCCTCTTGCTCCCGGCCATTGGCATTTTTGAAGGTCCGGGCATAGAAAATATCAGCTTGTAACAACTCTACCGCAAAACAGATATAATCCCCTGTTTCCGCAGAATTCAAAAAGCCCTGAAAAGCCCTGGTCCACATTTCCTTGAAATGGTCTACATAGCTTTGGTTTTCACCATTCCCTGCATCCACCTGGATGCTGCCTGGATTACCGATCCTGCCATGCATGAACCTCACCCTGTCAAACACCGGCTGGATAAATTCCCATTTATTCTCTACCCCTCCATAGACCATCTCCTGACCGGTATACCAATGGGAAAAGTCGCCATTGAACCGCACTTCCGGGAAGCGTTTGGTCAGCGCTACTGTCCTCCACATATCCTGGGTGATGGTGGCTCGGTGGGTTTCGATATAAATGGGCAAATCAAACTTTACCGAGCTGTTCAGCACGTATTCCACCAGCCGGTTCACCTCATCGTCATCTTCCATGCCCCAGCCTACATGCAGCGTGGCACAGTTATACCCGTCGTCTTTCCACTTGGGCAATAACTCATCCAACTCTCCCACCGCATTCATTCTCGCATGGGCCGTCAGTTCCAAGCCCAGCTCCTTACAGAGAGTGGGGTCTCCATCCTGAATCCCCTGAAAGCCCGCTTGCTTGATGGCCTCATGCTTCTCCCTATCTTCACCTTTTGGCCCTGATGAAAAATCAGGCAAATCATTGCATCCCCCATAATTCATATCCACCCTCAGATAAGGGGTTACGTTCGTTCCGTCGTTGGTATTTTTTATCATTTCATTGGAAAATTGAAAGATTTGAAAATCGTTGGTTGTCCCGCTGTCTCTGACCTGCTTGGGCAGACAGGCGCGGGACGCTGGTTTTCCGAAGTTTCTGATCCCGATAGTCGGGACAGGCCCCGGAACCCTTAATTGGGAGTC
The DNA here is from genome assembly GCF_006575665.1 of Echinicola soli. Lineage (NCBI taxonomy): Bacteria > Pseudomonadati > Bacteroidota > Cytophagia > Cytophagales > Cyclobacteriaceae > Echinicola > Echinicola soli. Next base: position 1,983,702 of record NZ_CP041253.1, on the reverse strand, counting down.
TCTGACTCCCAATTAAGGGCTGCGATCAATTTGCCTTAAATTTAAAATAAACCCTGCCTTCCTTCGGCCCGCTCACCCATTGTGGCTGGGAGGAAGGACCTACCAGGTCGGTGGCATTCACCTTATTTCTGACACCGGGAATCACATTGAAAACGGCCAATCCCGTCTGCGGCAGGGTGTACAAAAGGGCATCCCTTCCATCCCTGGGAGTAAACACGCCCAGGTAATTATCCGGCTGGTCATTGGCCATTAAGATCTCTCCTTCCTCAGTCTGCAATGCCATCCAATGCCAATCATGAAAGTAACCTTTGAACTCGGGGTAGACAAAAGATTCTCCGGGAATCGGGTCGTTATAATCGTTCCCCCAGATATCCAGTGTGGTACCGTGGACACGGTTTTGCCAAACACGGTAAGGCCCTTCTCCAAGCCAACGGATCGCTTTTACTTTGTCCTCAGGATAATCAAACGACACGCCCATCAATTCCACGACACCATTGTATTCATAAACATAATCCAACTGCACCAACCCGCCTGGCTGAACTGACCAGGTCACTTCCTGAAGCGGCCCAAAATAATGTGCCTTAACCACCACATTTCCCCCTTCTTTTTTTGCTGTAATCCCCCTGAATTCTTGCTCCAAATCCAATTCTTTGTAAATCCTGTCCATTCCTTTTTCGAAGTCCGGATTTATAGTCCCATCCAGGGTCCTGTCACCTCTTCTAGCAGCCACAAATCGTGGTCCTCCCCCAAAAGAAATGCGTTTACCAGCAGCTTTAACAGAGGTTATTTGTCCATTTTCTTTGCTAATCTCCATTTCCAAATTCCCCGAAGTCACCACATAGCCTGACGAAGTCTCTTGCAGGTCCACTGCTCCTGAACCGGCCTGTAAATATTGACGCGGTTTATCCCAAGTGAAATGCCAGGTCCAAAGCTCCTTGCCTTCTGGATCCTTTGCGGTTAGGTAAAGCACATCAGACTCTTGCCAATTTGCCGGCAATGGTATGGACAAGTTCCCCGCTTCATGTGGTGCCACATCAGGGCCTTTCATTTCACCAGATTTGGTTACCTTATGTCCACTTTTTCCTGCTTCCAGGTCATAAAATTCCGCTAGGGACCATTGGAAAGTACAGGCATTCAAATTGGTGAAATCATACCTGTTTTCTACTTCAAAAACGCCATCAAAGTCACTCGTCAATAGATCTTCGTGCATCACCATCACTGGTGACCAGACTTCCTTGATGGTAAAGAAACTACCTTCTTTTTCATGGTGTGGCCCTACAATGCCATCAGCTCCGAAGTTGCCTTGATTATCGATACGGCCATCCTGATCGGTACGGGCAATCCCCTCATCAGCAAAAACCCATAGAAAACCACCACCACTTCGGGGATGTTTGCGCATCATTTCCCAATAATCATACAGGCCAGCACCATGCCCGCCATCGTACAGACCGTGTAAAAATTCCGTCGGCATAAAGATATAGTCACCTCTGAAGTATTCCTCCGTCTCGCCATAGGAGCGATAGTGCATCGTCTCCACACCACTGAGCAATTGCTGCGGATGCAGCACAGGACGGTTTTGAGGATCCCATTTGGCAAACTCATCATCCAGAGCAGTATTCCAGCCACCTTCGTTGCCATTGTCCCAGAAGATCACACTTGGATGGTTTACATCACGTGTCACCAAGGATTCTACCAATTTCATCCCGATTGCCTCATCATAGTGGCCATGCCAACCGCCCAGCTCATGCAGCACATAAAGACCCAGTTCATCACAGGCATCCAAAAACTCAGGATCGGATGGATAGTGGGAAAGCCTCACCGAATTCATGTTCATTTCCTTGATCAGCCTGGCATCGGCATAATTGAGTTCCTTGTTCAATGTCCTTCCTGATTCGGGCCAGAAGCTGTGCTTGTTCACCCCCTTCATCAACACCCGCTGGCCATTGATATAAATGCCATCACTGGCTTTCAACTCAATGGTGCGAAAACCAAAACGGTCATCGGTCTGGTGCACCAGCTCATCCCCATCAAAAAGTGAAAATTGGATATGATAAAGGTTTGGCGTCTCAGCTGTCCAGAGATTGACATCTCCAAAACGGCCTTTAAGTACGGCTTTATCGCCACCTACGGTAAAACTCGACGCCAATGGTTTCCCTACTTCCTTTCCCTGCTCATCGGTCACTTGGGCCACCACTCTCATATCCTCTGAGCTGGCATTGCCCAAAAAGACTTCTGCTCTGAAATCACCATCTGCCTGTGCGTCTATCGCGGTACGATCAATGAATTTGGCCGGAAAAGCTTCCAAAAATACCGGACGGAAAATCCCGCCGAAATTCCAGTAATCGGCCCTCCGCTCCGCCAGGTTGACACTGGCATTTGTGGATTCCTTGCTCACTGTAACTTCCAGCAAATTCTCTTTTCCGTACTTCAGCAGGTCTGTAATATCGTATTTGAAGCGATAAAATGCCCCTTGGTGTTTATCTCCTGCCGACCGGCCGTTGATCTTTACTTCCGTATCGGTCATGGAGCCATCGAAAACAACTCTGACGATCTTGTTTTCCCATTCCCGGGGAACGTCAAAGGTGTATTTGTACTGGCCTACTTCATCGGCAATCCCATCCGGAAACGGCTTACCGTAAAATTTAATCCCATACTGGTACTTCCCAAAACCCTCTTGCTCCCAGACAGAGGGCACACTGATCGTGCTCCACTCACCACTGTTTCTTCCTCCGGAAATCTTAAATTCCCATTCTTTGGTATCCTGATAGCCCTTGCCGGACAGGTATTGGGTTTCCGTTTCCTGTGCTTTCAATCCTGACATCGCAAAAATGGATACCAGTCCCAAAAACAGCTTATTGATACGTCTTGATCTGATCATTATGTTTTTATTCTTTTTATTTCATGTCTTATTGTCCACAGCCTGTCCCGTATCGCTTTCCGGAACGAAGCAATCTTATCTATCGAAGATGGAATCTCCTCACTCCACTACCGCAATGTTCACAATGACGGTTCCCGAAATCCGTGGACTACTTCACCGCCTTATATTTCACCATATATTCTTTCCCTGCGGCTATCACCAATTCATATTCATCATTGCCCAAAGCCTTGATCTGACCGTGGTCAGTTTTCGGTTTGGACTTACTTTTAAACTTCAGGATGCCCTGTCCATGATCAGCAGAGACCTTGATCTCTTTGGTGGAGCAATACACGGAAATATCACCATCAGGTGTAGGCACTTTCCCTTCCATCCATTCCAAACCTCCCAGCACAGGACTGATTTCATAGGTTTCATAGCCTGCCGAAAGGGGCTTTACACCCAAATAGTATTTTCCAAACAGGTAAATAGGACTGGCTCCCCAAGCATGGCAAAGGCTCTTACCATAAGGTCTTCCATACATGGCCAAGTGCTCGGCACCGGATTCGCCCGGATCATATTTTTCCCAAAAAGAAGTGGCCCCAAGATCCAGCATTCCCCCCCAGTAATCCCTGATTTCATCCAGCACAAATTCCTGCTCACCCATGGCACATAGTGCTTCCAGCTCATAAAACCGCATGTAGGGTGTGGTAATTTTTTGGACATTGTCGTTCAGCAAAACCGACTGTTTGACGGACTGCTTTTGGTCATTGGAAAAGTAATCAAAGAATATCCCGAACATATTGGCATAGCGGGTGACATTATCGAGCACTTTACCATCGACGCGCTGGTGCATGATCGCCTGCCGGTCTTCCGACCAAAACACTTCAAACAGCTTGGCTTTCATTTCATCTGCAAGTTTTTGGTATTTCTCATGCCCTTCCTGATCACCGGCAATCTCCGCACTTACTGCCATGGCTTCCAGGCTTCTTGCCAGCAACATCTGCTCAAAACTCACTTCTCCCTGCTTGCTCAGCCCATCAGCCCAGTCGATGAAAATCCAATCTCCCGGCAGGCCTTCCATCATACCGTTTTCATTCCTTCGTTCCAGGCAAAAGTCCATCATACTTACCATTCGAGGGTAAAAGTTCTTGATAAATGCTTCATCACCGGAATACAGGTAATAATCATATATCCCCACAAACCAGTAAAAAGAATAGTCCATAATGGTGTTCATATGACTTGAAACCGGCTCCTTGCCACGCAATGCCAGCAGTGTTCTCCGAACAGAAGCATTATCAAAGAACAGGTAGTAATTCATCAGGTAGCTCTGATAGGCATCCCCCGACCAGATCCAACGGTCACGTTTGATGCCATCCAGAAAAAATTCGCGGGTATTCAGATGCATGGTATAAGCCGATACATCCCAAATCTCATTCAACAGTTCATCCGAACTGTTCCATTCTCCACGGTATTCCACAGGCAAGTATTCATAAAGCATCGAAACAGAATCGTAGCTCACTCCTGGATCATGCTGCACCTGCACATAGCGAAAGGCTTTGGAATTTTCGATCGTATATTCAGTTTCTTGACGGCCATCAAAACTCAGGTAATCGAGGGTTTCACAAAAGGCACTGTCCAAGGCCTCTTCTTCCGACTCCCCGTAATAGACATTGACATTTCCTTCGCCCTTCAGTCCATGGAATCGGATATAACCAAAGGTCTCTTTACCAAAATCGACCAATTCGCCCTCCCCTACAGGTGTCACTTCTTTGGCATATTGTGGTGTGGTGGCCAGCCTAAACGCAGAGGGCAAATCATCGGGGGTATTGAAATTCCAGGTTCCTACCGCTTCCCAGTTGGTCCCGGACTGATCCGAAGCTTTTCCCGTCTCATCAATCCACTCCTTATCTTCAAAAGTCACCTTCCAGCTTTCATCTGTCACCAAATGGTCACCCTGAATAAACACTGCGGGCACACGTTCTTGGTTATATACTTTAATGACAATGCTATGTTTGCCAGCAGGAATGGTTACTTTTTGTGAAGATCCATGCTGCTGCTTTCCATCAATCTGAAGTTTGAACTGACCTTCTGTAAAGATGGAAATTTCATCTTCAGCAGGAAGCGTAAATTCTTTTCTGAAGGTCACCAATGCATAAGGGCTGTAATACCGCCACAAAGGTGGCAAAAAAGCACCCCGCTCAGTTCTCCGGGCCTGCATTTTATTGCTCAGCCAAATCTCGTAATCTCCTGGATACCATATCCAAGTGGCTTGAGGGGCTTTTTCCTGCGCCTTTACAGTAGCAAAGCACATCACAAAAAGTAATAAGAGAATGGTATATTTTCGGGTTTCCATCTGAGGTTTATTGTTTTTCTTCTGAGTGGTCATTTTATTTTCAAATTATCCGCAATATTTCCGATGATCTCTTCATCCAAGGGATATGCTGGAAATTGCCCACTGACGACGGTCAACAAGTCCACTGATATGCTCCCCCATGAATCTACTCTGACCATTTGGGCTTATAGGTTAATTCTCTTAAAACTGCATGGATATCGGCAGACCTTTATCCTGTACATTCCTGCTTTGTTCAGTCTTGAGTTATGAGTGGTGAGTAATGAGCTATAAAATAAGATGTTAAACTTGAGACATAGATGGAACGCGGTCTTCTTACTTCGTGCCTCGTACTTTGTACTTAATATCAAGCTAAAAGCCTACCTGATGCAGACAGGCTCGACTATATCCCGTACCGGGGCACAGCCCTCGGTACATTCCTCTCAAGTCTCATATCTCACGTCTAAAATCTTGCAACTTAATACTAATTCCCGTTAAACAACACATACAATACCACCATTACGACAATCAGGGCGAGCCACAACCACTTTACCGTTCCGGGCAGCTTAGGGATCGCACCGTAATTCAACGTACTTGCATGCAAATCTTTTCGGTTTCGCTCGGCATAAGAGATCACCACAATCAATACGGCCAAAAACACAAAAATATAAAATGAAAGTAGCAGAAAATGCGGCCAAAAGGCATGCTCTGCATTAGGAAACACCCAGAGATACAGGACGCCAATCCCCAAACTCAAGATGGTTCCAAAGAGCAAAACGGTATTGGCTGCCCGTGTGGTGGTCTTCTTCCATAGCACCCCAAAAAGAAATACCACCGACATCGGCGGGGCAATGAATCCCAGGATGGACTGGAACACATCAAAGAGATTGAGCCCTTTGATGCTGTCAATGGCCAAGGTCAGGAAAATAGCAATGACAGCTCCCAAAACGGTCACCACCCTGCCGATCGTCACGATCTGCTTTTGGCTGGCTTCGGGCTTGTACTTTTTTACATAAATATCCATGGTAAAAACAGTGCTCAGCGCATTCAGTGCAGAATCAATCGTGCTCACCAATGCTGCGATCAACACCGCCATGACCAACCCGGTCATCCCTACAGGAAATAGCTTGGTCACCATGGTCATATACGCTTCATCGGGATTGTCAAGATCCGGAAACAGGACATAGCAAATGATCCCGGGGATGATAAACAAAGCCACATCCAAGATCTTTAGCCAGCCTGTAAAATTGGCTCCCAGCTGACCTGCCTTCAGGTTTTTGGCGCCCAGGACAGACTGTACCATGGACTGATCCGTACACCAAAACCAGACCCCCATGACTGGATATCCCAATGCAATGGCAATCCACGGATAATTGGGATCATCCGCCGGCAACAATAGGTTCCAGTATTCTCCAGGAGTAGCCGCAATCAATTCTCCAACACCACCTACTTTGTACAATCCAGTCAAGGTCAGCACTAATGAAACAACGATCAACAGCACCATCTGGAACACATTGGTATAGGCAATGGCCTTGAGCCCTCCGGCAATCGTAAAAAAAGCGGCAATAAGAATCAGGATAATCACAGAAAGCCAAAGCGGCAAATCCAGTATCTGACGGATCAAAATCCCTCCTGCAAACAGCGTCAAGGATAACCAGCTAATGAGTACCGTTACAATTGTGTACCAAGCAAGGATATTCTGGGTGGAATTGCCAAAGCGCTTGCCCATAAATTCCGGAAGGGTCTGCACCCGAGCCCCCAAATACCGTGGAGCAAAGACCACCGCCAGCAAGAAAATAAAGATAAACGCATACCAAGCAAAATTACCCGCTACCACCCCTGTGGTATAGCCAATACTCGCCGAGGCGATCAGCATGGACGGGCCGACGTTAGTGCCCCACATGGTAAAACCGATGCTGGGCCATCCCAGAGAGTTTCCGGCCAAAAACAGGTTTTCGTTTGCATCTCGCTTTTTCTTAAAACTCACCCAATAGCCGATGCCTATCAGGGTCACCAAGTAAAGACCAACCACCGCAAAATCCAGCGGTTGAAGTATTTCATGTATTTCCATGGGTATTGTTGGGTCGTAATTGTTCAATAAACGTCATTGCGATGACCGCAGAGAGGAAACAATCTCGTCTTCTTTAGATGAGATTGCTTCGTCATTCTTCCTCGCAATGACGCTTTTAGTATTTTATGCCGGCACTTCCTTTTTTCGCTCGCCATTGATAACAAAGGGATCTGCCCAGTAAAGCGGCTTTTCTCCTTTCATAATAGGTTCTGCAGAGTATTGGATCAAAAGCACCCTTCTGGATTTCCCTGTCTTATTGGAACCGCTGCGGTGGAAGCAGGTGCTGGAAAACAGTGCTACATCTCCTGCATTCAGGATGGCCGGCACGCCTGGATTGTCTCCAAAATAACCCACCTTATCATTGGTTCCTTCTTGTAGCTCATGGTCAATTCTGTTTTTGGTACCGGCATCCTTGTAAGGCAGCAGGTAAACTGTGCCATTCTCTTCTGTGACATCATCAAGAGGGCACCAAACTGACAAATATGGCTTGTGCTCAAAATCAAGGTAACCCGAATCTTGATGCCAGCTGAAAGTCATGCCTTTATCCGCAGCTTTGACGACAAACTGCTCTAAAAAGAGGTACACGTCATCTCCAAGGATTTTGCGGGTAATCTCTTCCATCTGCTTACCAAAGATCAGGTCCTGCATGGTTTCGCTATCTTTGTAGCGAAGGGCGATAAAATACCGCTTTCCCTTGTGGTTGATCTCGTCTACTTCCACTCCCTTGCGGTCCATTTCATCATCCTTTTCCTTCATAAAGCGCTGACACTCCTCCTGTAGTCGCTTTAATAATTCCTTGGGGATGACATCTTTGACAATACAGAACCCCTCCTCTTGAAACTGGTTTAATTGTTCGTCTGATAAAATTTTGCTCATGGTTGTAATTGGTTAAATGGTTGTTAATTTTAGTAGTGAGTATTGAGATTCAAGACATTTCATCACGTTCTGAATCTTGTTGACATTATTCACGCTTACTTCTTCACTATTTGAAGCGGTTTCATCCATCCAAACCGCTTGTCATTCGCCACAGGCGAAAGGATCTTTTTCCGTAAATCCGTATGAGATTCCCTCACCGCGGCGAGATGACAGGTGTTATGCCATGCTGACGAAAGGAAGCATCTTTATTAAGCTGAAACGATATCAAAAGGAGATTCCTTCCCGATGTATCGGGACAGGCTATTCCTCGGAATAACATCTCACCTATTTCTTCAGGTATTTTCCCAGACCAAATTCAGCAATGACATCGGCCACTTTTTCAGGTTTGCCAGTGTTCAGGCTTTTCTCCATGGTTTTTAGCAGAGCGATGGTGCCAATGCCTTCTGTCAGATCTGGATAGGCCACAAAGTCATAGTTGATGCTGTCGGCAAAGTGCTCCAGGTAATTATTGTATTCCCCGGCATGGTGGCTTTTCCCCTCAAAGCGGAAATAGTGCTTGGACTTGTGCTCCCAGGTCACTACCTGCTCCTCACCCGTATTGTCTGTGATCGCATAACGCAATTCCATGTAATCTCCCTGGCTGCTGCCCTCGGTGCCTCGCAGGATACAGCTCATTTCACTGTCCCTCAATGCTGGCTGCACAGGCCCAGTATAGGCTCCCGATACCCTTGCGATTCGGCCGTCCTTGGCCTTATAGATAAAGTGCATCGTATCTGGATTTTTCAATCCTCCATGTTGGCCATTGGTACTGAGCATGCCATAGCCCATCACTTCCTCGATCTCCGGCAAATACCATCGAATAAAGTCCACCGGGTGGCTCAACCCGCCGTATAGCCACTTAAAAGCCGGTTCCAAAGCCCAAGGCTTTTCCAAAAACCAGCGATGATCCGCATGGTAATACGCCTCCACGGTGATCAATTCACCGATAAGACCCTTCTTAAAATCTGCCCGCTGCCGCTTCATGGGCTCAAAAAACCGACTGCTTTGCCCTACAAAAAGACGCTTACCGGTTTTCGCTTGCAGCTCAATCAATGCTTTGGCGTCTTTAAGATCATCCAGCAAAGGCTTGGTACAAACCACATGTTTGCCATGCTCCATGGCCATTTTGATATGGGTGGCGTGCAACTTGTCCGGGGTATATATCCCAACCGCATCGATTTCGGGATTTTCCAGCATGTCTTCATACCGTGTAGTGAAATGCGGAAAATCAAATTCCTTGGCCCGCTGCTTGCACAGTTCCTCGTTGCGGTCACAGATCTGTACCAACTGGATTTTTTGGCTGTTCAGGGCTGCAGATATGGTGCTCCGCCCTTCCCCTAGGCCCAAAATCCCTAACCTTAGCTTTCCTTCTTTTGTCATTTATTTTATAGATATTTAGATTCAAAATGTTATTGCCAGTTCGAGGTGAGAAACCGTCACTTCGAAGAGGAGAAACAGCCTGCCTCACATGGATATCGGGGACGACGTGGCAGTCCCGAGATGGGATTGCTTCCTCTCCCACAGGGATCATCGCAATGATGTAAGAGAAATCGTCATTGCGAGGAGGAACGACGCGGCAATCTTGTTTCTACAATACGAGATTGCTTCCTCCCTTTGGTCGTCGCAATGGCGGTAGCGATGGATACTTCCCTGCGGCGGTACCGTGGAAAGTCATAATTTCACACAATTCAAAACCTGGTTTTCGGAGTGAATTCACTTTATCCGCGTCATCTGTCTGCGTTTCATTCTTCAATTGTTCCAAATTCCTTTAAATTTTCTGTCGATCACCAAACTTTTTGCTTTGTCCATATCCATTTCATCCGTACAGGCAACTTCTTCAGGATAAACAGGGATAGAAGCACCTTGCCTCACCCATACAGGCATCTCCTCCATAGGGATATTATCCAATTTTATCCATTGTGGGCCTTTTTGGGCCTTTCCGGAGAAAAAGTCCACCCAATTTCCCTCAGGAAGATAGACACTCCGGGCATTTTCACTGTTCATCACTGGGGCTACCAGGAAGTCTGATCCAAAGAAATACTGATCATCCAAATGCCAGCACATGGGATCTTCAGGAAAATGGAGCAGCATGGCCCTCAAAACAGGCATTCCTGATTGGATAGACTGGCGGCTTTGCTCCAGGATATACGGGAGCAGCAGATATCGCAACTCCCACCACTTCCGGACTGTATCCGCAATAGAGGGATAATGATAGGGCTCTCTTTTGGAAGTGCCGTGATAGCGAATATGGGAGGTAAATACACCAAACTGTGTCCACCGTACATACAAATCATCGGGGATTACCGAATTCATAAAATTGGGCACCCCGTGAAAGCCCGGCACATCATGGCTCCAAAAGCCAAACCCCGATAAACCAAGGTGTAATCCTCCTTTTAGCGATCCGGCCATGCCGTCCCAGCTGGCAGCTGCATCACCGCCCCAGTGAATAGGATATCGCTGACATCCTGCCCATCCGGCACGCGCCCACACCACACCGTCACCAGCCACCTCTTCGGTCACTTCAAAGGCCGCCTTTTGATACAGTAAAGCGTATAGGTTGTTCAATAGCTCAGCTGGCATATTTTTATACTCGGCATCCAAATGAATTTCTTCTCCAAAATCCGTTTTGATACAGGTCACGCCCATTTCGAGAAGCTCCCTAAGCAGGCCTTTGTACCAATTCACTGCCGGCGGATAGGTAAAATCTATTGTACCCGCATAGTCCAAAGCACTGAAATTGGACCCTCCCTGGACTTTACTTTCTTTTAATGGGCCGATATAGTTATTGGCTTTTGCCTCATCGTGCTGGATGGCATTGGCGGCGATATACGGCATTTGCCAAAGGCTCACACGGTACCCCTGCTGCTTCAGCTTTTGCACAAATCCTTTCGGATCCGGAAAACGCTCGGCATTGAATTTCCATTCGCACAACCAGTCTGTCTCAAACCAACCAGTATCCAGATGGATCACATCACAGGGAAATTTTTCGGCACGCAGGCGATTGCATATTTCCACTACCTCATTGGCAGAAAAGTAGGTCATCCGGCTCATCCAAACCCCAAAACTCCACAACGGCGGCATGGCAGGAAAACCTGTCAACCGTCGATAATGTTGAAGTATTTCATTTGGATTTTCCCCACCCAGCAAAAATACATCAGCCAGCGGTTCTTCCACTAGCACCTGTACCGATCGTGTACTATGGTCGGCCAAGGATATCTTGCCATGTGCCGAGGTATGGAGAAACATCCCGTACATTTCACTCGAAAGGTAAAAAGGGACGTTTTTATAAGTCCTTCTGTTATTGACGCCTTGACCGTCTTGGTTTTTCAGCTGAAAAGTCCGACCGGACAGGTCCATTTTGGTAAAACGCTCACCGGTACCCGCAAACTTCTCATCTGGCTGCGCTGTAAATGAAAGTGTGGCCTTTGCCGGTTTTTCCTCGACGGAAATCATGGCCAGTCCCATGGCATCCACTCTTCCCGGGAAAAACTGGTCATGGCTACTGATCTTCACTGCTTTCTTTCCGTCCGGAAAAAAGGTAGCCTGAAACGTCGGCTCGGGAACAGGAAGCAGGTCGCTCCACCAATCGATTGTCGGTGCTGACAAATCTATGGTCGCCCGTACCACTTGCCTGTCGTCCCTGATAATCCATTCTTCGGCTGTTTTCTCGACGGACAAAGGGATTTCTTTCACATCACTGGCCATTTCCAGCATTGGAGATTCTTCATGCATCTTTTGTCCCATTTCTGCTGTCACCCGTAAAATCCGCTCTCCATAAGCCCGGATATGCAGCTCAAAAGACTGAGGCTCCACCTCCGGATCAAGCTGGATATCCACCGTTGGTTTTTGGCAGTAAAAAGGTAAATGTACAATGATCCCCTTGCCACATTGTTCGATTGCCAATGGTCTTCCTGCACGCCACAACCGATCAGTAGTAACGTCCAACCGCTCAGGATCGAAATCCAAAAAATCAAAAAGTTGGTAGTTTGTTTGTTTCATTAGTTGTTTATCATAATTACCAAATGGCTTTTTGCTCCAATTTACCCCACCTAACCTCCCCGCCGCGGCGGGGAGGAGCTATATTTTAATAATCGGAAGGAACCTCTTTTCCACGGTCTCCACCCGTGGTTACGAAGCTTAAGCCCCGCTGGGGCTATACTCCGAAGTTTACATCGGCAGTCTCATCTCAAGAGAAGAAGATTGCTTCACTCCGTTGCTCTGCGTTCGCCCCGATACTTTCGGGGACGTTATGCTCATGTCTCAATAGTCATATCTCACTACTTGATACTAGCTACTTGATACTTTTATATTCCTCCTCCAAGCCTGCCTTTTCTTTTATGGCTATATCTACATCAGGCCCATTATTTTCCCATAAATTTCCCGGTCCGGGGCTGTTGGAAAAGAATTTGTCCCGCTCCGTCCAGTTGTTGGTCGCACGGATATAGGAAGAGCCTTCATCAAAATAAATGTATTGATGATGGTGTGGCATGTGGGCATAGGGAGCGTCCTGAAGGTCGTAGATGGCATTTTCACTGATTTCGGTATTCGGCTGGGCAGAAAGGGTATACACCCCTCCCACGTCATACATCTGCTTTGCGAAGTTGTGAATGCGATTGGCGTGGATGCGGTTGTTTTTGGCTGCCGTAATGGTCTTGGTCCAGAACCAGCCTACACAGATACCTGAGTAATTGATATCACTTACCTCGTTGTGTTCAATATTGACATCATGAGCGGATCCGACACTAATACCGACACATCCCCAATCTTCATTGGTCACATTGGTGATGTAGTTATTGTTGATGTCCAGGTGGTGCACCAGTTCCCTCGGATCTTCAGGATCATAAGGCAAGTGCGATTCAAAGTCAGGTCCTCCAAAGAAACCTGCCTGAATGCCTGTTCCCCCAATATCCCTGAACACATTGCCGATGACTTTACTATCGCTCACTCCTTCTACCAAATCAAGACCGGTAGCTGCCATATGCTCAAAGCGGCACCTTTCGAAATGAATATTAGTGGCATAGTTTACTTCGACCCCTGCTGGCTGTCGGCCTGTCCACGCTTGGTTTTCAAGGCTGGCCTTATCCGGTGTTCCTGGTTTCTTTAGTTTGTAAGCCTCCAAAATATACCAGCCTGCCTGCAAAGGCACATGGCCACGATGGGAAGGCCTCAGCCAAGTAGCATGCTCGAAAGCAATCCCTTCAAAACCAATATGACGAACTGGATGGTCTGCATTCCCCATGATCCGGACAATAGTTTCCAGAAAAGGGACTATGGCTTCTGCTTCACCCATATTCTCGTCCTCTTTTGGCCAGTAATATACCTTTTCTGATTTCTTGTCATGATACCACTCGCCCGGCTGGCTAAGCAATTCAGCTGCTCCCTGCCAGTAAAAGGCTGAGTTACCATTGTATTCATTTTTTGCATCGATAAATGGAGCCGGCCAGGGATGCTGGAACTCAATCTGACTCTCCGGTTGGTGAAAGGTCAACTTGGTCTTCTCTCCTTGCACCTCCACCGATTTTACCCGCAGGTTGGCAATGGCCCACCACTGGTGGATCACAAATTCCAATTGATCCAGGTTTTTAAAGTCCCATTCCGGCGTGGGAATCCACATTTCCTGCCGGGCACTATCCACGGACAAGATCCTCTCCAGTTCACCTTCATATAGGTTGGTTGCCCGTTTAGCTTTTTGGCCATTGATCCAAAGCTGGCGGAATTCCACCTCCTGACCGCCTACTACGGGTACATCTGCCACCCAAAGTTGGCCTTTGGCAGCTGCCGGAAGTCCTTCTGGAAAGTCGGCGGCTTTCTGCCAGTTCAGTACCTTGGTTCCTCCTGAGAAAATAGGCTGGGCTCCTGATGCCGGCATGATGACAGTAGGACTATCTGCTGTCCCGGCATCTTCTGGTCGTATCAGCAGTGGATCCATGAACCTGTAAATACCATCGCCTACCAAGATGCGGATGCCTCCATCAATGGAAGGGTCATCCAGCCGGCGCAGTTCCCTGGCCTTTCGCAAAGCCATATGTACCGTCGCCAATGGGCTTGCCTTTGTTCCGTCATGGGCATCATCCCCATTTTTTGACACCCAAATATCAATGGCCATTGTGTCCACCATAAACCCTGTCAAAAAGGCCAACAGGAATAAAAAGGTTAATTTCCGTTTATGCATTTTATCAATTAATTTTTAAAGCTCCTTCCAGCTTAGATTGTATCATTTAATATTACAGCTGTCTACTTTCAATACTATCCTGCACTTTCGGGATGGAAAGTAGTCGTACTTTTGGAGCTAACTATGGTTAAGTCAACTATAAATTTTTGGGTAATATTTTCTTATAACGTCATTGCGAACGTAGTGAGGCAATCTCGTTTTCAAAACATGAGCCTGCCACGTCCTCCCCGGTATCCATGTGGGGCAGGCTGTTCCTCCTCTTCGCTCACCCCTCGGTCCCCTAAAGGGAATGTCAGCGCACAGGATTGCCCCTTTAGGAGATAGGGGGGCAGGAATGCGCCAACGTAGATGTGACATAACACAAGGGTCAAGTTATCCGTACCCCATACCACAATCATCAACCTATCAGGATCAGCGAAGTCACCACTTTGCGCTCTTCGCATCTATTCGAGAAAATCAGAACCCAGGATTCTGATCCAAATTTGGATTGGAAAGCACATCGGCAGGTGGAATCGGAAAGATCAAGTATTTCGGATCAGAGGCCTCCTTGAGTGTCCATTCACCCAAGAATGTTCCAAAACGAACCATATCCTGTCTACGATGACCTTCCCAAAACAGCTCTCTTCCCCTCTCGTCCAATAGCACTTGGGCATTCACCTCCTCCAGTGGGCCAATATTATTTCTTTCCCTTACTTGGTTAATGATTCCCAGTGCAGTGGCATTATCTCCATTGCGCCATAAAGCTTCGGCTTTCATCAGCAAAAGGTCCGCATAGCGAAGCAATACGACATCATTGTTTGCTGCTCCAGGATATTCATAATCGGGAATATATTTTACTGGCCGATAGCCGTTCCAAAGCGTGGCTCCCACAATCTTGGGTACCTCCTTGGTAAAGACCACATCCGGCAACGGGTTTCCTTCAGCATCTGTCTGCTGTCCTGTCAGAAAGCCTGCATTATAGCCGTGGGCTTCCGTCAACGGGTGCTCGTAATATCTTCTGACATCATTTTCCTCAAATAGCTCATAGACTTCCGGTGTGGAGCAGAAGCCATTCCAGCCTCCACCGTTGGGAAGTGTCATCTCGGTAGGAAAAATGGCGTGCCACCATACCCAAAGCGAATGCGACCTAACTCCTCCCAATCCCTCGATCGTAAAGACTAATTCCGAAGAAGTACTGTTATTTTCCGGTACAAAACTGTCCCAGTAAAAACCCAGGCTTTTACCTTGAATGGCATCGACATGCATGATCACCTTATCCATATCCGAAGTGGCAAACTGAGGTGCTTCACGGTTTTCATATACGCCCTTGTTCAGGTATAGCTTTGCCAAAAGCCCATGGGCAGCATTCTGCGAAGCCCTGTAGGCTGGTCCATCAGCGACTAGGTCAGGAAGAACCTCTTCTACTTCCTCGATGATAAAATCTGCAGCCGCCTTGCCCCGAAGTACAGTAGAAGGTTCCAGCAGATCGTCTCCTGGTTCTCGGAAAGGCACTTGATCAAACAAGTCCAAAACCGAGTACATGAAAAATGCCCGGAGGAACCTCGCCTCTGCAGCCAGCTCAGCCGATGGATCAAAGGAAAGCACATTGGTGGCATCGAAGATCCCTTTGTTCAAGCCTCTCCAAAGGGATTGGATATAAGGATTGGTCGGTACCCAGGTATGCGTATGCAGCTGGCGGTACACTCCGCCGTTGTCCCAACCGGAAGGACGGGAAGGAACAATGGCCGCATCCCCGCTGATCTCCTGGAAGAGCCATACACAGCCTGCATGCTGGATATATCGGCTATCAAAGTCTCGATAAACCGTTTCCATCAAGGAGCTATAGTCTACATTTTCTTTTAGAAAGGCCTCTGCCTTGTCTTTTGGTAGCTCTGAACGCAATTCCTCATCGAGATCCGTGCAGGAAAATAAAGCGGTCAACGCCAGCGTATATATTATGGATTGTTTTTTCATGGTTTTTGGGTTATTGGTTATTAGGGCAGGATCATTCTTACGTCTCTCTGTCTCATATCTAATGCCTTAATTATTCAAAAGGAAGCACTTACCCCCAGCAGAAACGTCCTTGCTCTCGGATAAGGTGCGTATTCGATCCCATACGACGGAACACCGTCCACCGACCGGTTGGTATTGACTTCAGGGTCAAAACCGCTATAATTTGTGATCAAAAACAGGTTTTGACCAGTGAGTGAGAAGCGAAGATTACTTACTACTTGCCCTATTCCCCCTAGGTTATAGCTGACAGAAGCGTTTTGCAGTCTTAGGAAATTTCCCTCTTCCAGGAAGCGTGTGGAAACCACATTGGCATTGGCAAGACTTTCATTGCCCAGGCCAATTTCCGGCGATGAATTCCTTCCCAAGCCAAAATTGGCTGCCGTCAAATATGCATTGGCGGTGTTGTTATAAATCTGGTGGCCAAACGCTCCGTTTAAGCTCATGTTAAAACCAAACTTTCCATAGTCCAGCCGTGTGTTTACACCCAACAGGAAGTTGGGATTTGGATCGCCCACAAACTCTTCTTGGGCGGAATAGAGGGCCTCCCCATCTTCATCAAAACCTTCAAACCTGAGCATCTTAAATACGTTCAGTGGATGGTCATTAACGAGCTGCTGGGAATTGGATCCCCCTCCGAGTCCGTTTCCATTGATTTGACCAGTCCACACGGGAGCTCCGTCATAATTGGTCAGTTCATTGGAGAGATAGGTGGCATTCATACCCACCTCCCAAAGTAATTTTTCCGAATCCGCGACAATAGTGCTCAGCATCAGCTCCATTCCCCTGTTTCTCACAGTAGCCGGCACATTGGTCCAAAACTGGGCGGCCGGCGCCGGCTGAATGGTCGGCAACTGGAACAACAAGTCAGTGGTCGCCTTGTCAAAATACTCCAAAGACCCCATCAGCCTAGATCGGAAGAGTGAAAAATCAAGGCCAATGTTTACTGTTTCGGTAGTTTCCCATTTCAAGTCTGGATTGGCCACATTGACCAGGGAAATTTGCTGATTTCCGAAAGCATACCGTTCTTGGGAAGCTCCCGCTGGGAACTCCTGATTACCGGTAATGCCCCACCCCACTCTGAATTTAAGGTTATCCACGAGGTTACTGGACTTCAAGAATCCCTCTTCGCTCAGCACCCAGGCACCAGCAAACGAAGGAAAATAACCGTACTTATTGTTCTCACCAAACTTCGTGGAACCATCTGCCCGCATGGTTCCCGTCAACAAAAATCGATCAGAGAAATTCAGGTTGACACGACCAAAGAATGATTGGAGCTGGTTGGTAGGGTCACGAAAGGAACTTACGCCTACATTTTCACGCGAAGGGTTTTGTAAAATATCCGTTCCGAAAACGTCAAATGATGTGAAGCCACGTGCCGAGATATTGTTGACATAACTTTTATAATCCTGAAACTCATACCCCAGCAGGGCATTCAAATGCACTTTTCCCAGGTCCTTTTTATAGTTAAGGGTATGATTTAGCGTCTGGCTGGTCAAAGTGGAGCTATTGGAAATGGCCAAGCCCAAATCCGTAATGGTGCTCAAAAACAATTCACCAGAAGTGTCCACGGTACGGTTGCCCTTGGCATGATTGACGCCGATGCTAAATCGGTAGTCCAGGCCATCAATGATATTGACCGTAAGGGCCACATTTCCCAAAATGTTGGTCACATTGCTTTTGTCGTTATAATAAGCCAAAAGTGCTGCTGGGTTAGTGGACAATCCGGCAACTTCATACCCCTCCTGGTTATATATTCGCTGAACAAATGACCCGTCTGCATACCGGAAAGGCACCGTGGGATTCCATTCGATCGCATTGCCAATCAAACTGCCATTGACATTCGAATTTTCAGCAATAGGAGCGCCCTGCTCCACTGTGTTTGACGCGATCAAGCTGACGTCCAGCTTCACTCTGTCCTCTGGTAAGAAGCGGTAACTGGTCGTATAGCTCGCTGTATATTTCTTTAAGCCTGATTCTTTTACCACACCTTCTTGGTCATGATATCCCAGCGAAAGACGGTAATTGTTTTTTTCTCCACCACCGCTTACACTGAGGTTAAGTCTGTTGGTCAGGGCAGTTTGGGTGATCTCATCAAAAGCATCCACGGCATCTCCTCCGTTATTGCCTTCTATCCCCCTATGCTGCAATGCCTGACGATATGTATCGCCATCCATGATGTCCGGTCGGCGCACCATGGTACTCACCGCTGTGCTCATGTCCACTGTCACCTTAGGAGCGCCGGACTTTCCTTTTTTGGTGGTGATGATCACCACACCATTTGCTCCCCTAGAGCCATAAATGGCCGTGGCTGAAGCATCCTTCAGCACATCGATCGATTCGATGTCATTGGGATTGATAAAATTGAGCGGATTGGAACCTTCCGTACTGCCCAGCTCACCTGCTGTCGCCCCGGGTTTGGTATTTCGGCCGTCCAAGGGCACACCATCTACCACAAAAAGCGGCTGATTACCTGAACGCACGGAGGAAGTGCCACGAATCCTAAAAGTCACTTGGCCTCCGGGAGCACCACTGTTATTGATGATGTCCACTCCAGCGACTTTCCCCTGGATCAGCTGGTCTGGAGACACGTTTACCCCTTTGTTGAATCCTTCTTCTCCTACACGACTGACGGCTCCAGTAAGGTCACGCTTTCTGGCCGTGCCATAGCCCACCACCACGACTTCATCCAGGTTTTGAACATCTTGCTCCAATAAAATTTCAAGATTGCCTTGATTGCCAATGGAAACTTCTTTCGACAAATAACCAACAAACGACACCATCAACGTGCTGGCATCGTCAGGAACAGTCAGCTGAAAGGCTCCATCCATATCAGTGACTGTACCGTTTTGGGTACCTTTTAGCATCACGTTTACACCGGGGATGGTCTGCCCATCTTCAGCATCTTTTACCACACCGCGAATGGTCTTGTCCACGGGAAACACAAATGAAGAATGGGGGATCGGCCCTGTGTCCGCAACAGTGCCAATTGCTGGAGCATGCATGCCTAACCAGACACCTGCCAGCATTATGAGTAATTTTGGGTTCATAAATAGGAATATTTTGGGTTATAGATTCAATGCCTTTTGCCTGTCCCAATTTGTTATCACCAAACCTTTTACTATTAGGTCAATATTGAACAAAGCTTTCAGCTGCATTGCTCTTACAATATCCGTTTTAAAAGATGATCACCAGAAAAATAAAAACAACGGTCGATTTTATAAAAAGGCTTCTTACAGCTGATGCTGCAAGAAGCTTTTTGGTAATAAATTTCACTTATAAATACCCAGGATTCTGCGGCATGTCCGCATCGATATTTGCATCAATGGTAGTCTGTGGAATTGGAAACAACTCATGGTAATCCTGAATGGTGGGGCCACTTTGAGGATTATACCTTTTGGTGCGTTCTACTAGTTCCCCCATTCTATTAAGCGTCAACCTTCTATTTTCTTCAATGATAAGCTCCCGGGCCCTTTCATCCAATATAAAATCAAGATCAACATCGGCTCCCGTAATGGAATTGGCATTTGCCCTCAGACGTACCTCGTTGATGTCTTCTGCGGCAAGATCTGCATTTCCATTTAGAAAATGGGCTTCCGCCCGTAATAGGTAGGTTTCAGCCAGTCGCATTAAATAGACATCCTTAAACGATCGTCCATAATTAGCTCCTTCCAGGTATTCAGCCGTGCCCTCTATCTTGGTGAGCATAGGGTAAAACTGAACCATTGAATCCAATCTATTGGGATCTAACTGCACTTCCTGACCAAAGTACTCAGACTCCGGGTTATTATAGTAGTAGGTCCTGCGAATGTTATAAGAAGAATTTCTCACATCACTTTCGTTTTCCCATATTTCATAGGAATAGTAATTGGTCGGTCTCACCCAAGCTACGCCACGCCCAAGACTGTCTACGGATAGCTCCATTCCTGGCTCCCCATTGGGATCGGTGATCTCCCACCATTTTGGTCCCCACGCCCTTAGCCAAGTGACTCCTTTCCACTTACTGTTTTCGACGGTACCTCCTGGGGTGGATCGAGGTTCAAACTGGAGATTCCAGATCGTTTCGGTATTACCAGTGGATCGGTTTTGGTTATCTTGGGCATGGAGGTCTGAAATGACATCTCCCGGCTGATCCACCCGGCTCCCAAACCGTTCTCTCATAAGCTCATAATTACCGTCATCGATAACATTGGTCGCCGCATCAATAGCCGCATTGTAATCACCAAGGCTGATGTACACTTCAGCGAGCAAATGGTAAGCTGCCGCCTTCGCCACCCGACCATCCACACTGGCCTCATTAGGAAGCCACTGTGCGGCAAATTCAAGGTCCTGTCTAGCAAAGTCATACACTTCATTCCTTGGACTGCGCTGAAAATCGGCTTTGGGAGCACGATATAGCTGGTCCACAATGGGCACATCACCGTACAAATTTGCCAAGAAATTATAGGCGTAAGCCCTGAAAAACCTCGCTTCTGCTATGACAGCATTTCGCTGCTCTTCGCTATCCCAAAAATCCGTTTCCGTTGCATATTGGATTATAGTATTGGCCCTTGGCATCAAGTTCCTGTATCCCCAGTTCCAGTAATGGTCCACCGCATAAAGCGTGGGGGTAAGCCAAGTCCCATAATCTTTAAAATCCGCCAATGACCGGTCTCCTGTGGTGGCGACGTCGGTTCCATAGTACATTGCCTGCATCTTAGAACCATCCTCTCGGAAGTAAAGGTGCCTTACGGATTCATAAAGTCCTGTGATGGCACTTTCAAAGCCCTCTGGATTGGTCAGGACCACGTCGGAATTCAAGAAGTCCAGTGGTTTCTCTTCCAAGAAATCATTTTCGCAAGATATTACCGCGCCCACTAAACTTGCTCCTAGCAATAGTTGCGCTGCTTTTTTGATGTATTTATTAGCTGTTTTTTTCATGACTATTGGCTCAATGTTAAAAGCTGATATTTAGTCCCGCTATTATAGTTCGTGGGGTTGGATACAGGTTGGTAATGGTATTGTTTCCACTTTCAGGATCAGGGCCGAGCCAATCAGTAAAGGTGGCGAGGTTTCTCCCACTTACATATACTTTTAATCCTGACATTCTCCATTTTTCCAACATTACCTCAGGGAAGCTATAGGCAAGTGTAGCATCCTGAATCCTTACAAAATCCCTGCTGAGGTAATATCCTCTTCCCAGCGGGTTGGTGTAGGTAAGTCCCGGTCGATCATTAGACTGGTTTTCGGGAGTCCAGTAACCAGCATTGAGGAAATTCACTGATCTGCCGGGATAGCTATTCCCGGTTTGGGTACTTACATCCAGCAGGTTAAACTGCGCTTCCCAACCTGTCATCGCATTGATAAAAACAGAAAGTGACCAGTTTTTATAATTGAATTGATTGTTCAGGCCCAAGCGATATTTAGGAGCTGTTTGTCCTAGGACGGTTCTATCTTCGGGCGTAATTTGGTCATCATTGTTCAGGTCTTTTACCCTTATCCATCCTGCTTGGTAGCCATCTGGCATCTCATCTCCTTCTTGATAGATGCCATCAAAAGCATAATCATAGGTCACCCCAATGGGTTGACCGATAAACCACCTGTTGCCAAGGTCATCATCTTCCTGTCCATCCCCGTCAGAATCTGCATAGTACAGATGGTCGATTCGGTTTTTATTAGTGGAAAACGTCAAGGTACTGTTCCAAGAAAAGTCCTTCTTCTGGATAATACCGCCATTTAAGGTCAATTCAAATCCAGTGTTGCTGGTTTGTCCCAAGTTGGCAGTGGTGGACCAGAATCCGGTCATTGCTGGAAGACTTCTCGCCAGCAGGAGATCCGTGGTGGTCATATCATAAAATTCTGCCGTACCAGATAATCTCCCCTTCCAAAGTTCAAAATCCACCGCTGCATTAAAGGAAGCGGTCGTCTCCCACCCCAAACTTGGGTTTGGCATATATTCCGGGTTTGGGAAAAGGGCAGTATACGTATCTGAGCCAAAAACATATTGGAAGGAATTAGATCTATCCAATGCTCGGTATGCCGAAACAGCCTGGTTACCCACTTCACCATAACTTAGCCGGAATTTCAGCATATCGATGGTCTTCTGATTTAGCATAAAGGCTTCATCGCTCATCACCCAGCCCAAAGCCACAGAGGGAAAAGTCCCGAATTTTTTATCTTCACCAAATACCGATGCACCATCCCTTCTAGCGGTAAGTGTAATCATATAGCGGTTTTTGAACCGATAATTCAATCGCGCCATAGAAGATACCCCGTCCTGCTGAGCCCCTTCTGTTTCGATCTGCTGGGTCTCCGCTATTTCAAGGTTATGCCATCCATTCGCATCATTGACAAATCCCCTACCTTCTGCAAAGGTCCCTTCTCTGAAAGCATGGTTACGACCATAGAGCAATGTGACGTCAAAACCATGATCATTAATTTCCTTGGTGTAGGTTACGATATTTTCGTACTGCCAATTCTTCCGGTTTTGATTGTACTTTCTACCGGTACCGGGATTATTGATCCCATTTCTCTGATAAATCGGCTGAAAGGAATAATCGTGGTCCCAGCGAATGTTTGGGTTGTAATTGAACCGATAACTTAGCCCTTCCAGGAATGGAACATCAATGATCGCAAATAAATTGGCCATGAGATTATTGGAAATCTGCTCGTTGTCCATTAGTAGCGCATTGAACATAGGATTATTTACCAGATTATCCCCTGTAGGATAAGGTACCGGGTCTGTTTTGGCATCGTCATAATACATTTTGGCATAAGGGGTTAGCCAATAGCCGTTCAAAACTGATGCTTCCACACCTGAAAGATCACGCTGTACGTACTGGGTATTTGCTCCAATTTTCAGCCAACTAGTGATTTCGTTGGTTAGGTTTAAACGCATGGAAATTCTACTGGCTCGGTCACCATAAATCAGTCCTTCCTCATCCACATAACTTCCCGAAATGAAATAATTGGTTTTGTCGCTCTGACCAGAAACGCTGAGGTTAATGGATTTCTGCGAGGCATTCTGCGAAATCTCATCCCATGGATCTACGGTTCTTCCAGCATCATACATTTCCCTTTCTTCTGCACTTAGCAACTCACGTACAGTCACTATCGGATCATTAGGCTGGTTTTGGGATCTGAAGTCAAGTCGTCGCTGAAGGTATTCGTCAGGAGAATAGAGGGGCATTTTATAACTCCAATCAGACACACCTGCATAGGAATTGATTCTGATGAGTGGTTTTTCGGATGTTCCCTTTTTGGAAGTAATCAAGATCACCCCGTTGGCGGCCCTCGATCCATAAATCGCAGAAGCACTTGCATCCTTCAATACTTCCATAGAAGCGACGTCAGACGGATTGATATCAGACAGCTCACCGTTAAAAAAAGCCCCATCCAAAATTATCAATGGGTCATTACTAGCAGTAATGGAACGTTGACCCCGGACAAGCACGTTCCCCCCTTGGCCTGGACGGCCATTGTCGGTAAACTGCACTCCGGCCACTCTTCCTCGTAGAGCTTGGCCGATATTGGTGTTAGGTTGGGTTTCTAGTTGATCCACCTCCACGGAGCTCACTGACCCTGTGACATTTCGCTTTACCTGCGTACCATAACCGACAACCACCACTTCTTCCAAGCTCTCCAGGTCAGAATGAAGTGATATTTCCATGACACCTTGATTGCCAACAGTTACTTCTTGGGAAACGTAACCAATAAATGAAAAAACCAAGACGCTTTGTGGGCCTTCTACTTCGATTTCAAACTTACCGTCAATATCCGTAACAGTACCTTTACTTGTGTTTTTTAGGCGTACGTTTACGCCAGGCATCAACTCACCACTATCTGCATCCCGGATAGTGCCGCGGACAGTTTCTGCATCTTGCTGTATTCGCGCTGTCCCATATGAAATAGAGGGTGGATTTCCAGTAGCATTGGCATTTGAGAGCAACATGCCACTTCCTACCACCAAGGTGGCAAAGAGTAATTTTGTGTTCATAAGTTTGGAAATTTTGGGTTATTAAAATGGACTTATAATCCGACATTGCTATTAGTAAATATCACCAGAATCAAGCAAAACCGAAGAAAAATAAAAACAACGGTCGATTTTATAAAAAGGTCATTATATTTGCTTTTATTCCAAATAAACGCAAAATAACCATCGAAAAAATCTTCGATTACCCAAAATATAATCTAACATAAACCCAGCCAATAATAAATGACTGATAGTGAACATCACCCCTCAGGAAGATCAAAAGCAGGTGAATCAGGTATTTGGTACCACGAGGAAAATCCCGGCCCCATCACATCTCTTCCTTTTATCAACCAATTTGGCAGCATGAAATTTTCAAAAGTCCGAATGGATGAAAATATGCGTCCACACCTAAATGACGGTATCGAAATTCACTTTATCGAAAGTGGTAAATACGACTGGGTCATTGAAAATCGCTCTGTGGAACTGCTGCCCGATGACTTATCCATTACCGCTCCATGGCATTGGAATGGCAGCCCGGCAGGAAAAATGGACATGGGACAGATCAATTGGCTGATTATAAAGCCTGATGCTTTTTCTCCTGGGGCTCCATTGCAGCTTGGCAGTTGGTCCAAGTTGTCCACGGACTTCCAGGAAGAGCTTGGCAATATGATTGCCGCCGAAAAAGGTATGGTGCTCAGAAAAGCACGGTTTTTCAAAAAGTACTTTTCTGAAATAAAGGAAGAACTGCAGCATCAACGAGAGGGTTACGCGAAGGTCATTGGAAATCTCATTGAAAATTTACTGATCGAGCTGTACCGTGACCTGAAACACCGCAAATCAAAGATCGATGAAGATGATCATTTTATTGAGCAACTGACTGCTTTGGTGCAAAGCGACCTCACCAAAAAATGGGGCGTAGAAGATATGGCCAGCCACTTTGGGATGGGAAAGACTAAATTCACCGATGAAGTAAAGCGGCTCACCGGATATCCCCCAAACAGCTTTATCATCAACCTCAAAATAGAAAAGGCCAAAGCCCAAATCCTGGATCCCAATGGAATGGACCTTTCGGATATTGCCTATAACTGTGGCTTTTCATCCCTACAACATTTCACCACTACATTTTCGCACCGAACGGGCATCACTCCTGGCAAGTACCAAAATCAGTTGAGGAAGCGTGAGGATAATTGATCCCTCTAGAAAACCGGAAGCTATCATTCCTCCAAGCAGAGGCTGGATCAATGCTATTTAGGACTACTCATAATATGTACCTGAGTTTCTATGAATTAAAAAGAGAAATGCGAAAGTCATTATGGGATTAGCATTAAATTATATGAGCCTCCGCAATCATACACGTAGCCAAGCATAATTGAATAAATTGTGTTTCCGTCCTTTTATTCAGGTGTAAAATTGCTTTCAATAGGTCTTCATGAATGCTACGCATTTTCATTGATCTAAAGGACCAAAAATCCAGTCCATTAACTTTCGAAATCGAATTTGTAATTGTCCCACTACGTGTAAAATTACCAATAGTCATTTTAAATCATTCCAATGGCCAAACTCCTATCGATTTTAGATTAATATGAAAGCCCGAAGATTTTTGGAAGTTTAGGTCCAAGTTTGAAAACTTGGACCGTTCATTTCATATTTCTTTCATACCCCATCAATCCACCGTCTCCAAGACAATCTCCCCTGGCTGTAGGTGCTCTGCGGTGGCACGAATAGAAATATTGCCTGCCTCACCTGTGGATTGGACGATCAGCAGGCATTTACCGTTAAATGCTTTCCTGTAATTAGCCTTAAAAGGTTCCAGACTAGCTTGATAGCCATTGTCGACGCCCATAATCTTTCCTTCTCCCTGGATTTCGAAATTGACCATATTATTGGCATTGGGCACCATATTTCCATCCATATCACAGATGTTCACGGTAATAAAGGAGAGATCTTTCCCATCTGCTTTGATGATTTTTCGATCTGGATTCAACGTTACCTTTTGGGCATCACCAGCAGTGAAAACTTTCTTTTCCAATATCGCTTTACCGTCTTTTCTGGACACTGCCCTGAGGGTTCCCGGTTCGTATGGAACGCGCCACATCACATGAAGGTCATCACCTACTTTTTTCTTGGTTCCCAGAGATTCTCCATTCAGGAACAATTCCACTTCATCGGCTTGGTTATAATAGGCCCATACATCCACCTCTTGCCCCTCTTCCCAGTTCCAGTGGGGAAAAACATGCAGCACCGTATCGGAAGTCCACTCACTTTTGTACATGTAGTAGGAATCTTTGGGGAACCCTGCCAAATCCACTATGCCAAAGTAAGAACTTCTCGCTGGATAAGGATAAGGAATCGGCTCTCCCAGATAATCGAATCCCGTCCATACGAAAAGCCCGGCCATAAAGTCCTGATCCTTGATGGATTTCCAGGTTTCCTCGTGGGTGCTGCCCCAGTAAGCGGAAACCTGATCATAAGCGGAAACCGTCAAATCGTCATTACCCGTTTCCAATGGCTTATCATGAGCCTGTGGCCAACGCATTACGGTATCGGAAGGAAAGTCATATTGGCCTCTTGTGGCCAATGCCGACATGTTTTCTGTGGCAATGAGCTTTTCGCCCGGGTACCATTTTGGGAATTTTTTATGGTCTTTATGTTTGTAGTTAAACCCTAACAGGTCAAGTGCTTTGGATTGGTAAATAAAATTCTTCGATGGAATATTCTCGGTCAGGGCACATGTCACTACGCGTGTGGTATCCAGACTCTTTACGATTCTAACCAATTCCTTGGTAATGCTAATTCCCGTACTGTCAAACTGCTCCCGGATCTCATTGCCAATACTCCACATCATGATGGACGGGTGGTTTCTGTCCCTAAGGATCAGATCTTCCAAGTCCCTACGGTGCCATTCTTCCCAAAAGAGGTGGCTATCCGCATCTACCTTTTTCTTTTTCCACACATCAAAAGCCTCATCCTGCACAATAAACCCCATCTCATCGCAGAGCTCCAACAGTTCGGGAGCTGGCGGGTTATGAGCTGTTCTAATGGCATTTACCCCCATTTCCTTTAGGATTTCCAATCGTCGTTCGATGGCTCGCTTATTCACTGCCGCGCCCAAAGCCCCAAGATCGTGGTGGTTACAAACACCCAGGATTTTCATTGGCTTTCCATTTAAGGAAAAACCTTCTTTAGCATCAAATTCAAAATACCGAATCCCCAACGGCGTCTGATAATCATCCATTAGCTGCATTCCTGCAAAAACCTGGGTGACCACTTTATATAAATATGGCTGTTCTGTGGACCATAATTTGGGAGAGGGAACAGTAAAGTGCTGCATGATATCGGTACTTTCACCATTACCAAGCGTAAGGGAATGTTCCTCCTGGGCCACTTCTTCTCCTTCAGCATCCAAGATGGTCGACCGGACAGTCAGGTTCCGTTCATTAAATCCCTCATTCTTCACCATCACTTCCATATTTACAGAAGCCGAAGAGTCAGTGATTTCGGGAGTGGTGACATAGGTTCCCCAGTGTTCTACATGGACTTTCCCCGTACGAATCAAGCGTACATTTCTATAAATACCCGACCCAGTATACCAACGGGAGTTGGGCTGCTGGGAATTATCCACACGAACGGCCAAAACATTTACATCGTCCCCGTAATTCAAAAATTCGCTTAGGTCATACTTGAAAGAGCTGTAGCCGTTTGGGCGAATCCCTAACCGATGGCCATTGATCCATACTTCTCCGTTTCTATAAACCCCATCAAACTCAATCCAAATGCTTTGTTCCTTTGCCTCTGTGGGAAGCCTAAAAGCTTTTCTGTACCAGCCTATTCCTGCAGGCAAAGCGCCTCCCTCTGGCTTGGTCGGATGATCCTCACTGAAATCCCCTTCGATACTCCAGTCATGGGGAAGATTTAGCTCCCGCCAATTGGACACATCAAAATCTGCACTGATGGCATTGGGATGATCTCCCAACTGAAAATGCCAACCGCTGTTAAAATCAATCACCTGACGCTCTTTATCATCTGGTGCAGTACAATTCCAGCAAAGCGCTAAAACGAAAAGTAGTAGAAAAAAACTCTTGACTCTATGCATATGTATTATGTTAGGTGACCCAACGGTCATCTTAAAGATATTAGTAAAATAGGATACTGCTGGCATTTTTCGAAAGTTTTGATAATTTAATTTATGAGTCTCCGCAATCATACACGTAGCCAAGCATAATTGAATAAATTGTGTTTCCGTCCTTTTCATCAATGGAAAAGGACCAAAAATCCAGTCCGGTGGTGATACCTTTAAATTGGGAAGGACTAGTTTTCCAGTGAGGATAATACGTTACCCAATTTAGTTTAAGAAAACTGCTCCGGCCTGAAAATGAATGGATCTCGCTGTTCCACGACGCGAGCTAATTCATTTTCTTAACGGCCTGCTCATTTTTCTTAAACCGGTCTCACCAAGGTACTTCCTTAATTTGACAAAGCAGAATTAGTGTAATTCATGAACTGGAGCCATTGATCATGGACCCGTCATTGAAACTCCGCACGATCTAGCCACAATCCCACCAAATTCTCTCCTGAAATCTTAATGGTGTATTTTCCGGCATTTAGCTGCCCACCAGAGGTAGTATTCAGGATTTTCCATTTCACATCGGCTACTGGAAACCGAATCAAATCGTCCCGCATCACTACCCCATTGGAAGCGGTAATTTGCAGTCTTACCTTTTTGGGATGATCATCATTATTCATATACCGAAACCGGATAAGGAAGGTTCCTGCCAAACCCGGATTGACTTCCCACGAGAAGCTGTTTTCACCCTCAAAGGCTATATAATCACTTTCCTTAAAGTTACCAGTCGTCGTCTCCCCTTCGATGCTGGCCGTTTCTGCCTCTTGTGTTTCTACTGGACGTTGCTCTTCCCCTTCTCCCATTTCATAATGCGGCACCAATACCAGGCTGTACATCGCCGCTTTGCCTGTTGGACATTTTCCATTTTCACCAAAAGTAAATTTCTCCCCTTTTTCCAACGCCTTTTGGTAGACATTAAAACGGTCTTCTCTGCTATTGGAGGCCTGGTCCCCTGTTAGGGTGAAATTTTCCATCCAATCCGGCAGCGAAGTCGCTGCACTGTCCATCAGCACATACACATTAGATGCGAGTAAAGCGGAAAAACTCCCAGTCACTTCACTTGCCCCGACAGGAAATTGTATCCAGTCTGCTCCATAAAGCCGGTAGGGCAATTGACTGAAAGCGGTGGAAGCGTCCGTATATTGGGGCTGTCCGGTGTCCAGCCAGGATTGCACCTTGGCCGTGGATGCCGTAGATTCAAAAGCGGTAATCGTCTTTGCCGATGGCGGAGCAATTGGTACCCCCTCCTTTTTTCCGGCAATGGCAATCGCCGAAATCACAGCCTGTCCCGTAGTTACTTTCGGAAAGCTAATGGTCAGCAGACCTTCTTTTGCTTTGCCGGTGACCGTTTTTTTAAGAGCTTGGTCGTGGCCTGCTTCCTTCCAGATATCCAGGTTTCGTAGAACTGTATCTCCACTGATGGCTACATCAAAGTCCCGCCAACCACTGCAATCCAAACCGCCTCCTGTGCCATACCAGGGTTCTACAAAATAAAGCTCCACCAGGTATTCGCCATCCGGTAGTGGAAATTCATATCGCAACTTATGCTTACCGTACCGGAAAGTCTGAAACAAACCCCAGTCTGCCGTACCGCCAACTGGATCGAATGTTCTCCGCTGGCTGGCATAAAAAGCTGGTAAATGCTCAAAATCATCCGTCCATGACAGCGATCCCCAGGAATGATCATCCCTGCGATGAACATCGGCCTGCCAGCGCTGTCCGTTTTGGTCGATATAATCCGTACCACCGGCATTTACCCGGTAGAGGTAATGATAGCCATTTTGGGCATTTAGCAGGTCAGTATTTTCTTGCAGCTCGCTAAAGTCAGGTGCTTTGGGGAAATGGTTCAAAACAATGATGTCTTCTGCCACTGCCTGTCCATCCATATAGCCTACTGCCTTCAAAACATTATATCGGATATTTACTTGGTTCCATTGGAAATTGCTTCCCATTCCGGGATTGGATTTTTTTCCCAGGGAGATGCCGTTTACAGCATTAAACAACTCCACTTCTTCACAATTGGAAAACACCACCAAGCTGTCTTTGATCCCCGGACTAATCCAGCGATCCGGCCACGTATGGCTGACGAGGTACACCATCGGTTCAGTAACCGCGGGAGCATATTCAGAACGGTACATGTAATAAGCGTCGGTAGGCTCCTCCCATGGCGTGACCAAACCTTTATAATTGACCGGTCCTACCCTGTCAATGTCCCTAAAGCCTTCCCCGTTTTGAATCCTGCCTGGGTTTTCATGAGAATTGAACAACCAATGAAATTGACCTGCCAGGCTGTCCTTATGCTCATCTGCTTCCCGTACCTTAATTTGCATTAGTTGGTAAAAACGGTCCTCGCTGTAGGCTCCCTTTTGGTCAAATGGCCCTTCTGTATGCAAGTCCAAGGTCCTCCACGCGCCATACTCCCCGTTCAGGATTTGCTCGCTAAGTTCCTCCCCGTATTGCTGGGGATCACCACCATAGGTTCCTGACCAGTTTTGGATGACATTCCAGTCGGTACCTTCTCCGCCATTACAGGTAGTGACCAGTCGCTGGGAAGAAGTGGAAGGATCCATTTCACGGATGATCTGGGTACACTCTTCTGCAAATGCCTTAGGAATGGTACTTTCATTCTGAAGTCCCCAAAGCACCACCGATGGGCTGTTGCGCCGCTCCTTTACCCAATCACGCAATAGTTTTTTTAAATTCGCTTTAAACTCAGGAGTGTCGTACCAGATGTGTGCTGAAAACTGCGTCCAAAAAAGGATCCCCTGCCGGTCCCAAGCTTCATGGTACTTGAGATTATGGGGCTGATGGGCATCGCGGAAGGCATTGAACCCAGCCGCCAGCATCTGATCTACCCGAGAGGCTACCTGCTCGTCGGTAAAGGCATGGCTCATTCCCATCAGGTGCTCGTATTCACAAATCCCGTTGACAAATAACGGCTTCCCGTTAATAAAAAAACGATGATCCCCATCTTTTCGACCCGCAGGCCAACTGATCCAGCGGATGCCATAAGGAGTGCTTATTTTATCAATCAAACGTCCCCCTTCATACACCTCGGTTTCCATGGTATAGAGGTAGGGATTGGCAGGTGACCAAAGCTTGGGTTGCTTGATAATTGCTGATGTTTGGCGGATCGTATCCAACTTTCCCGGTGCCAATAAAACCTGGTTTTCCTGCCGATCTACTTCATTCCCTTTGGCATCCAAAAACCGGTTGACGACTTTTACCTCTTTGGTGGAGGCACCATAATTCTTGAGCTCTGTGGTCAAATGCAGCCTGGCTGATTCTGCAGAGATTTCTTCATCATTCCAGATATGTACACCAAAAGGTTCGACGCGAACAGGATCCGTCACCACCAGTGTCACTGGCCTGAAGATGCCCATGGGCTGTGAACCTTCCGAAAAGCCCCACTCACCAGAGCAGCCACCACATACCCAAGGTAAATCCGCTATCCATGCCGGATGATCAGCCTTTACGGCAATGGCATTCTCCTCTCCAAAATGTAGGGCATCGGTAATATCCAAAGTAAAAGTGGTCCTGCCGCCATCGTGCTTGCCCACAACCTGACCATTCACCCAAACAGTAGCATAAGAGCCTACTCCTTCAAAAAACAAAAAGTGCCGCTTTCCTTCATTTTCAGGAAGGGGGCTAAAAACCTTTCGATACCAAGCGGCACCATGACGATTGCCGTGCTTCATTCGCCGGAAGCCTTCGTATTGATCCCAATTGTGTGGCACATCGACGGTAAGCCAGTCGCCAGCATCAAAACCAGCTTCTTCAAATCCCTCTTCTTGCAATGGTGCCACTCCGGAAGCAATGGTTTTCCACCCTTGGTTCAGCGAAATCTCTTTCCGAACTTCCTGGGCCTTTCCAGAGAAGACACATCCTAAAAAAAGGATCATTACAGATGTGATACAAATGCTTATCTTTTTCATTTTATGATATTGTTTTTGAGGATTACAAATCCCCTAGGGTTCCTCTTTACTTCAAGTCAACCCCATCTGACTTCCCCACCGCGGCGGAGAGCGAGCGAGATACAGCAAGCTCTTTTCTCCTATCTCAAGTCTAGTTTATTGGTTATGACGAGGGCTGTGCCCAAGCAGGGACTCAATATTTCTTAGTACCGGGGCAGTGACCTGGCACAACTGCCTCTTAACGTTGTTCCGCCGTCTCTGACGCGGGTGCACAATGACTGAGTCTCCCGACTCAACCTTATATTTTTGCTATCTGCATTTTTCCTTTACTCTTTTCTCCTATCTCAAGTCCAGTATCTTCTAATAAAATACCCAGTCCACTGCCACTTTCTGCTCATCATCTATCAGCCCTACATCCCTTGAAGTAATTTCCTGACCGGCATCGATCGCCCCTAGAAAAAGCACTTTCCCATCTTCCAGGGTCAATGTATTTTCACCTGCTTCAAATTCATAAGTATGGACATTCACTGGTGGCAAACCTTCAATTTGCAGGGCATTGGCCAGCTGGACTTCCGCTTCTCCGCGCATATTGCCCATGGCATTGGTTTCCAGTGTCGGCGGTGTCAAAAAGTGTTTGTCTCCAGTGTTGAAATACCCCAATACCAATTTTATCGGCTGATCATTGCTGAACTCCAGGGTGATACCTTCTTCGTCCAGTTTTTCTGAAGACAGCATCCATCCCTTGAGGTTTTTGAGTTCATCGGCCAGCTGAATGATTTTGCCAGGATCGTCTGTAAACACCTTCTGGCTTTCGTTCACCGAAAACCGGGCAGCATCCAAGCCTAAGTCCACATCCACTGTTTTCCATGGAGCCACATTCATGTCCGGCCGCTGTCCGTCCTCGGAGTTCTTCAGTAAAGCAATATTTCTCTTGAAACTGGCCAACTCTTTTTCATAGTGCGGAAGCAGCTCAGTCCAGTGTTTGTTGTTGCCTTCATCTCCTCCTATCGGAATCCTCCGCATGGATGTTTGCATGCTATTGGCATAGAGGTAGGCATCTTTCGTCAGCTCCACCAAGTCCCTGAAATGGGCTACACTTTTCTCCAAGTGGGGCAAAGCCTCTTCCAGATCTGCTACATCGCCGGAATACTTAAACTCCAATACCTCCATGGCGGCCTTTACCTTTTCGGAGAAAAATTGGGCAAACACGTTATAGCTATGGACATCATTCCGCAACCGCGCAAATTCCTCTTCATTGGCTTTTACAGAAGGAGCAGCAGCGTCAATGGCCTCCACCGCCTTGCGACCGTGCGCTACCACTTCCTCTATGAGCTGCGGCGGGATCTCTCCTTCATGTGGCGTTCCGTTTTGCTCCTTTTCGGCGTATTCGATCAGGATTTCTCCCAATGGCCCACAGGAAGAATGGAA
The DNA here is from genome assembly GCF_006575665.1 of Echinicola soli. NCBI lineage: Bacteria > Pseudomonadati > Bacteroidota > Cytophagia > Cytophagales > Cyclobacteriaceae > Echinicola > Echinicola soli. Next base: position 1,949,953 of record NZ_CP041253.1, on the reverse strand, counting down.
GCCGGGATAGACACGCCATTTGTACGGATTGACCAACTGGCTGCCAAACATCCCCAACAGCAAGGTCTGGCGGTTGCCTTCGGTAATGCCAAATTTCCTTAATAACTTAGGTGCTATTTCACCCGTTTCTTCATAGGCGGTCAAGATCTGGCGACCGGCCTCTTTACCGCCATCATACTCTTCTCCAAGCACTTCACTCCAATAGGCAATTTCCTCTTCCCGGTCTCTCCTGCCGTCCCAGGCATAGCGTCCCCAAGCCTTATACCACATCCAATCTCTGTCAATCTGTAGCAAGCGCTCCCCGCTTTTGGTCTTATCCGCCGTATAAGGCCAGTCCCAATAGGAGGCCTGCGGATAGAGGTGGAGCGCATTGGCGCCATGGGTATCGTGCATGGCCTGAATACTTTTTTGGATAAAATCCGGTGAACCGTAACGGAATGGTTCCAAATTAGCCAAAATGTGCACGTTTGAAATATGAATATTACCTTTTGAACTGAGGCTACGGTGGATTTCGGTCCAGGGGCCCCTTGGCTCGTAAGTCGTCAGGGATTCACCGTTGTACTTATGGGTGGTATAAAGATTTTTGTAAAGCGGCAATGCCTTCTCCATCACCAAAGGGGCATTGGTATCGTGGGCCCTCAAAATGATCGGTGGCTCATCGGTCCGTCCCAATGCCTGCAACCCATCCTTTACGCCGGGGATGATCGTTTCAGTAAACCATTGCACATCGTTTTCTTCTCCTGACATGGCTTCCCCTAAGGCGACCAAAAGGCCTACATTGGGGTATTTTTCAATAAAAGCGGCAATGGACTTCTGGGTGTAATCTGCAATATACGGAATGATCGGGCGACTGCGGTCCTGGGTCTCGATGCCATAGTGTTCTGCAAAAGGCTTGGACACGATGATGTTATAAAACATCTGGATCACCCAAATCCCACGCTTATCAGCTTCCTCCGTGATAAAACGAAACATTTCCTCGTTTTTCTTGAAGGTTTCGTCATCCACTTCCACGGCAAATGGATAATCCTCCAACCTCACCAGTGAGGCGAAAGGATGACCATTCCATAGGTAGAGAGAGTTCATGCGGTTTTCCACCAGCATGTCCAAATAATCTATCCAATGCTCCTTATCATAAAACCAAGGGAAATTTTCCGGTGTGTACGGATATTCATACACACCCCTTCCTGGTAAATAGGAAGTCTTTTGTAAACCGATACAAGCTCCGCGAAGCACCATCTCCGGTCCATCCGTAAGCTGTTGCTGAAAATCAATTTCACCTGTCTCCTTAAGCTGATCGCCCAGCTCATCGGCACCATACAGCGTCCCAGAAGGATCTACCCCTTCTACCAGAAGGACATTCCCATCTGCATTACTGATCTGAAAAGCCTCTTTTTCAGCAAGTTCTTCTTGAGGAGCATTCCACGAGTACTCCTGCTTCCACTGAGTCAGAGCAGGATCATTCTGTTCACCGATGACAATGGTTTTCCCTTTGGAATCAGCACTACCAAGCTTCTCCAGCTGTACGGTGTAGGCGCCAGAAGCTTCCAGTGTCTTGATCAGCTTTTCGGCTCCAAAATTCGTCCTATTAGATGCATTTTCGGAAATGAGAATGGTGATTTGCTCCTTTTGCTGCTGACAGGCAACAATTAAAAGCAAGAGTAGAATGGGAGTCAATAATTTCATTTCGGTTAGTTTTTGGGTAATTGTAAGGGGGGAGAAATCCTCCTTAATGATAGTTCCTGATATAAGATCAGGAACAGCATCGTAAGTTTTCAGGTCGATTACGTCATACTAAGTTAGTATCGGGAACGAAGCAATCTTTTCCCCGGTACACAAGATTACCTCATTACGCTTCTCTCCATTTCCAATGACGGATAAAGTAAATGTCAATCTTGAAATACTGACTTCATATAGGCTACATTACCACCGTAATTCGCGCGGACATTGTGGACATCATCTGTATCCCGGGACCGTTCGATGATCAGCCAGCCGGACCAGCCCATCTTGTCCAGGGTTTTCTTGATGGCCGGCATATCCAGCGCAGGATCGTTTTCGATCAGTTCCCCATCGGTATTGGAGCAATGGATCTGGGCAATGTTATCTGCACCCAATGTTTTCAGTTCACTCGGAATATCTTTCCCGTTCTTAATGGCATTGGCGAAGTTATAAGAGATTTTCACCCCCGGAGAATCCACTTCTTTCAGCAATGTTACCTCCCCAGCCGCATCCAGAGCAGTTTCTACTGCAATGACACCACCGATTTCTTGTGCTTTGGCACCAGCCATTTTCAGCCTTTCCACAATGGCCGGACGAAGCTCAGGATGCTTTACCAGGTCTCCCTGTACTCCTAACGGCAAATAGGCTACTTTTACGCCCATTCCTTCCATGGTGTCCACGGTATCTTGCACCATAAGGGGTACAGTGGGACGCTCCGCAAAAGACTGGGCATAAAAGCCGGACATTGCGATAGAACTGATCCCTACCCCTTGCTTTTTGGCTTCTTCCAAAAACTGCCTCCTCACTGCTGGATCGCCCAACTTACTGTCAAACGTATCCCGATTGCCCAGACCACCCATGTCCAGCTCAATACCATCGGCATTGATTTCATTGGCCAAAGCAAAAGCACTGAGTTTTTGGCGTTTCAGAATCATCCAGTCACAGACCGCTATTTTGTACCGCACTTTCCCCGTCCCTGCCATTCCACGACTGGAAGAACAGGCAGAAAGTGCTTGACCTGACAAAATCCCCGAACCAATGACGGCCAGGGATTTGATGAAATTTCTTCTATTATTGGATGTGGTGTTCACAACTTAAAATTGGTTAATTGGAATATTTGAAAATTGAAAGATTATAAATCAAGCAGTCCCCAGCTACAAAAGACCATCTACTTTGTAGCGCTTACTTGCGCCTTGCTACTGGATGCTTTTACTCCGTAGCCGCTTCCTCCATTGTGGTGTTCTCTTTTGGAAGTTTTGGCCATTGGCCATCTTTGATGGGTAAAGACGTCATTTTGCTGGGATCGATTTTTACGTATTTGATCCGCTCACGTCTCCATGTGTACACAATGTGCACCATTCCATCGGACGACTGAATGATGGAAGGATAAGAGTATTGACTGATTTCAGAATCTTCCAGGATCAAGGATGCATTCCAGTGGATACCATCTTCTGATATGGAAACATTAAGGGGAGTTCTCGGTCCTTTAGCCTTTTCACCTGGAGGAAGCACGTGATTATACACTAAAAGGTGACGACCATCTTCCAAGGTCACTGCATCCGTTCCTGAATTGTTATTGGGTAAATTGGACTTCTCCATTGGTGTCCAGGTCTCTCCATAGTCTTCAGACCAAGAGGTCCCTATCGCCCTGTTGCGTGTTCTGGCTAAAACCTGAAGCTTTCCACTACCATGGTCCAGCACACTGGGCTGGATGGCATTGATATCGTCCTCACCACGGGCAATGGGTCCTACATTTTCCCAGGTCTTGCCAAAGTCCGAAGTCACTTCAAAATGGATATTCCAGCCATCTCCTTCGGTGCTCGAAGGAGCAATCAAGTCACCATTATCCAATAACACAGGCTTGTTCTTCACTGGCCCTATGGCACTGTCAGGAAGTACTTTAGGTTCAGACCATGTATGGCCTCCATCAATAGAAGTGATCAGCATACCCCACCACTTGGAAGGATGGGGACCTACTTTGTAGTACAGTTGAAGCACTCCATCCGGCACCTGATAAAGCACTGGGTTCCAAGTGGGATAGCGCAAAGTGTCATTGACCACACCATTGGCGACTTCCACGGATTCGGTCCACTTACCGTCTTTCCTGTGGCTGACCCAGATGCCTACATCAGGGTTCCTTTCATGGGTGCCACCAAACCAAGCAGCCACCAATCCATCCGGTGTCTCCGCGATAGTAGACGCATGACAAGATGGGTAAGGTGCTTCTTCATAGATAAATTCATCCACGACGATCCCATCCCTCCAAGTCTCTTTTTGCTTTTCCCCCGCACAGGAAAACACTATCGGCAAACAGGATAAGCAGTATATCCAAAGGTATTTCTTATTCATGATATGTATTAATTTTGGGTTACTTGTCCAACAAAAACCACTGGGGATCCCCAGTATCACGAACAAGTTAGATAGAACGGGACAAGCTGCTATCCTGTACCTTCCCGTCAAAGTCCACGGATTACACGGATGTATTGGCACGGAAAGCTTGTGCTTGGTAATTAGTAATGTCACACAGGAAGGTCTATCAAGTAACTGAAACTGCTCATCAATGCAAGTCGAAATCCACTGGTTACCCGTATTTGCATATTTTTTATATTTTTAGATGTGATAATTTTTCACAAGACTTAATTAAGTGAATAGATGAAACTACTTTACCAATCAAATACATATGAAATAATAGGAGCTGCTATGGATGTACATAAAGAGCTTGGCAATGGTTTTTGGAAGCTGTATACCAAGAAGCACTGCATTTAGAATTGCTAAACAGAAAAATCCCTTTAAAAGCTCAAGAATCTCTAAAAATACGACACAACGGGTCGGTTTTATCGAAGTTCTACATCGCTGACTTTGTATGCTTTAATAAGATAATCGTAGAAATAAAAGCACTTACTGAGTTGTCCTCAGATCATGATGCCCAAGTCTTGAACTACTTAAAAGTGACTGGCTTTAAACTCGGACTCCTGATTAATTTTGGTCAAAGATCATTAGAGGTAAAACGAATTGTACTTTAAAAATGTCCACGAATTTCATCGATTCACATTGATTTTTTTTCTACATCAGTGCTAATCAGTGAAATCCGTGGACTTATTATTACTTATCCAATTTCACTTTTCCGACGTTCACTGACTGGCCTTTGAGTTCCAGTTCGATGGTTTTCTTGGTGACTTCGAATGCCTTTGTTTTTGGGCTGACAGCCATTGGATTATCCAGGGAATTATAGGCTTCCAGATCATCATTGGCCATTTCCAGAAGGCTTCCTTCTCCATTGCCTTTGTATTTTCCATCCAGCTCAATGGTGATTTTTTTAGCTTCAGGAGAAGTATTGACCACTTTAAAGATCAATTCATTGGTGCTTTCGTCGATTGTAGCGGAAGCATACAGACTGCCTTCTCCTGCCAAGCTCTTACCATCCGCGGTGATGGACACCACTGCTGTTCCTGGATTGGTAGAGAACAGCTTTTGAACGTGATAGTTGGTCGTTCCATAAGAACGTAAATTATCAAACCAGATCATATCCGGATTCCACTGCCAGCCGTCCACATGGGCGAAAAGCGGTGCATAGGAGGCCAAGCGTACAATGTCGGCATTTCGCTCCAGTCCAGTCATGAAGGCCGCTTCCGACAAAGCAGCTTCCCAGTTATTGCGCTTAAAGTCTTCGCTTACCGTGGTACTGTGCGCAGCATATTCACCGGCAAAGACTTTCGGGCCGTTACGGTCATAATCATCGTATCTTCTGGCATTTTCGCGGAACCAGGATGGTGGCCTATAGTAGTGTTCATCCACCAATTCGGCATCCATTTTTTTCAGTTCTCCCCATAAGTATTCAAATTCACGCCCATCTGGGAAAGGACCTGAGGTAGACACGATCGTTATTTCCGGATAGGCCGCTTGGATGGCTTTTTCAAACACCTTGGCCCTTTCGATGTACTGCGGTCCCCAGTTTTCGTTTCCTACCCCTATATATTTCAGATCAAATGGCTCAGGATGTCCCATTTCAGCTCTTTTGGCTCCCCACTTACTATCCACCGGGCCATTGGCAAATTCAATCAAGTCCAGAGCGTCATTAACATATTGGTCAAGGGCACCGATCGGTACTTGTTCCCCGGTATTAAATTGGCAAGCCAATCCGCAGCTTAGGATAGGAAGAGGCTCTGCTCCGATATCTTCTGAAAGTTGAAAATATTCAAAAAACCCGATACCAAAAGACTGATAATAATCCGGTGTGGTACGGTGGGCAAACTCGATATTCCAACGGTTTTTCATCACTTCCCGGTCTTCCATCTCGCCGATGGTCTTCTTCCACTGGTAGCGGTTTTCCAGGTCAAAACCTTCTACGATACATCCTCCCGGAAAACGTAAAAAACCAGGATTCATATCTGCCAATAGCTGTACCAGGTCTTTTCTCAAGCCTCTCTTTCGGCCCTTCCAGGTGTCTTCGGGAAACATACTGATCATGTCCACATCCAGCTCCCCCTCACCTTCCAACAAAAACTGAAAGTTCACACCATCCAGCGTTTTGTCCGCTGTCACCACAATTTCATATTCGGCCCACTCATCGGTAAATCCACTGACGGAGCCTTTTCCGATCAACTCTTCTTTATCCAAAAATTTGGCTGTCACTTTTAGGTTTTCCCCTTTGGCCACTTTGGCAATAAAGGTAAGTGTATATTGCAAACCTTCTTTCACTGCCATGCCACGGAAGCCTTCATTGTGCATCCCGAAGTTTCCTTCACTGTTTAGCCGCTGCATGCGCAGGTATTTATCGTTGGCTCCTTCAGCATCGTGATTGCGGTTAAATACATAGCCTTTGGCACCTTGATCTTCCACTCTTCTCCAGCCCATCATGGGATTCTCAAACTCAAAGGAGTAGTTTTTGATCATTTCGGCATAAAGGCCACCATCAGCGGCAAAGTTGATATCCTCAAAAAACAGTCCCCACATGTCCGGGGAAATATCAGCAGTCTTTTCATTGAGGTTTACCTCTAAAACGGTAGGTTCATTTTGAGCCTGGGTAACGAATGGCAATAATGACATGGCCATCCCAAGCATCAGGGGTTTAAATTTGTTCATGGGTTTAGGTTATAATTAGATCTAAATTTAAAATCTGCTGCCTCTACTTGAGACTAATAGAGCTCAATATAAGAAAAAATAATTAAATGTTTTTTGTACACTTAAAATAGATGTGAAATTTTAGATGATAGACTTGTGACAGAATCCACTTATGTTCCTCCCCGCTGCGGCGGGGGAGGAACAATTTATCTCTTGTACATCCCTGATTATAGTTGACCGGATGAATTATTAGATTTCATTGTCAAACATAGTAATAACTGGTCCATCCCCAGATGGAATTTTAGACCAATTTCTTTCAAGCTCTTCCGGACTTTTGCTCATTTTTGCTATAACGAGAGCTGTGACCAAACATGACGAATTGTGCTTGTCTGCTCCAATCTACCCCACCTAACTTCCCCTGCAAGGGGAGGGACAAATTGTCTCACATCTCATATCTCACTACTTGATACTTACATCTTGCCACTCAATTGCCGTCTGGCTTGATTACCGATACCTTTGGACTTAGTGGCCAGTAAAAATCCTCGAAGGTCGGTGGATTGGACGGATCATAGGATGGGGCATCTTTTCTAAGGTAATTTTTCAGCTTTAGATCAGTTTGCTTCAGTCCTTCCACTACACAGCTGGCCAGTTGGTAAGCGCCATAAGTGCTGAAGTGGGTATTGTCGGCAAAATCTTCCGTCTGCCCTTCAAAAGTCCCTGCCGGAAAATGCACAAAGGCTTTTTTGGAGGCTTCCACTCCCCAGGCTTCGTACAGGGTCTTGCTCATGGCATTCAGGTCGATCAAAGCCATACCATCTTCTTTGGCCAACTGCCGCATGGCTTCGGGATAGTCATCAAGTGTATTGATGATCCTTCCATTCTCGTCAAATCTTCTTCTATGCATCGAGGTTACCAAAACAGGAATGCCCCCCTTTGCCCTAGCGGCCGCAGCATATTCACGAATCATTTCCTGATAGGATGTAAAAGGCTCCACGTGACTGCCACCCGGCTTCTGGTCGTTATGGGCAAATTCGATAAACAGGTAATCCCCCGGCTTCATCAAGCTGAGCACATTCTCCAATCTTCTCGCCCCTTTAAAGGCCTTTAGCGTCTCACCTGATTCGGCGTGGTTCGCAATCACCACCTTGCCCGGTTTAAAAAAGGCCGGGAACATCTGTCCCCATGCCGCCCAGGGTTCGTTCGCCTGATCCACTACGGTGCTGTTTCCGGCCAAAAAAACAGTTGATGCTTTGGTGTTGGGCTTAATTTTGACAGCAGCCACTTTGGGCGCATCTCCGTTGAATTCAATGGTCAGCTGGTGGTCCCAATGAAAATAGGCCAGTTCGCGTGACTTTAGCTTGACTTTTTTATCGGTACCGGCAATTTCAGGATACCGAACATGCACCGAAAACAGCTCTTTTACCTGTTCTCCTATTTTGGTATCTGTCTTTTCTAGCATCAATCGGCGATTCTCCACACGAATGGTCGTGGATGAAGTCCCCTCCTTATCCCCCAAAATCACCTCTACATCATAATTGCCCTCTGGTACATCTACGGTAAAGAAGAATGGTTCATCGCTGGAGATCAGATCTCCTCTAAGCGCACTTCCTTTTCTGTCCACCGACTCTGGCTGTCTGCCCTCCAAAAAGCCGAAACCTCTTTCCGCGTTGTACTTCATATCGGGGAGCACCTGTTCATAGCCATTAGCCACCGGACCATTGCCAAAATCAAATCTGTAGGTCTGGGCTGTCAGGTTTGTAAATAATAAAAGAGATGCTGCCAAAAAGAGTAAACTACGCATGGTCGGTCTATTGTTTTTGATGAAATTCAGCGAAAACTAAGGATTTATGCACAAATAACTGTATGCTGCTGTGAGGGTGGGGTTTAACAAGGCAGTACGAGTCATGAAGTACAATGCAGTATGTGGTATTTAGTAAGGCTGCACTGGACAGTTATGGCTCCCGATAAAGCTGGAGACAACGGACAAGGTCAGGTCCATCTCTCTGGACTTGGACCTGACCTGCCTTAATAATCCAACCAACCTTTTTAAACATTTCAAACGTTCTCACCTTCCAACCTCCTACTCCTCCAAATAACTTCCTACCAACCCTAAACACTGGATTGCAGCCAGTCCCCATTGAGCGGTGGCATTGGTAGAGATGTGGCCTTCTTCCACGGGATGGAGTATTTCCGCACCTTCGACCTGATATATTTCGGGTTTCTCAAAACGATATCCAGCAGCACCGCCAAAAAACTCCCTCCAGGCCCTTGCGGCCAGCTGGGCATCATTCTTTTGCTGGGCAGCATAAGCGGTGAGACGACTGTGTCCCTGTCCAAGGTTAAGTCCCCCGAGGCTGTTGCCCAGCACCTTCTCCTGCTCCTCACCAGAGGCATTGTACAGCTCACAATATTGTAGCCAAGCGGTCTTGAAGGCTGGCATATCAATATTTTCGACCAACTCGGCACAAATTTCCATTAAGCCAAAAACAGCACTCAAATGCGATGCTGTTGCCCGCTGTCGGTCTTGTATCTCAAATTTACCCGTACGCAAATCCAAGCGGCTACCACCCGTAAAGAAGCCTTTTGGCTGTGCCGCGATGGTACGCATGCTGTTCATAAGCTTCGTTTTAATCTTATCATCGCCTGTACGCTCCCACTCCGTAAGCCAAGCAGCCGCAATCGCACTGTAATCCGTGCCAAATCCGGCGTAAACATGGTTGGGATCATCATCGGTTTCCCACAAGGATTTGCTGCTTACTTTTCTGGTAGGCGGGATCTCCTTGAGTGTGGCCACGGCATTGATTTGCTCCTTCATCAGGTCTCCTACACGCTCATCGGCCGTGAGGTAGTAGTAAAAACGCCTATTGGCGGCTGTGGAAATCCGAAGCTGCTTGGCACTACAACCCCAGTGCATCACATTATGCCGGCTTCCCAGTGGTGCAAACTTGCCCAAATGATGCACGTCCACTTCTCCGGTGTGCCGGGTCATGGCTTCTGCCATTCGAAATACATCCGACCTGCCTGTTCTCAAAAAATAATACCAAAGCCAAAGATCGGTCGAAAGCTCCGAATTGTCCCAGGCAAATCCGCCCACATCATAGCGCCAGGTGTGGCGGTCATAATCATAGCTGTGCATCACATCACCATAATCCCAGAAGCCATACCATCGGTGATCATCTACCTGACCCTTATAAAATTCAAAGTAATCATTGAGGTATTCTTCAATCTTTGCTTTCTTCGTTGAGCTTTGATCTGGCAGATCCCATATCTTACCAAAAACACCCATCTGATGGAGATATTCAGGCGATGCTACCAGTTGTGGTGGGGTTTCCACCCCATTGGCCAAGGCGTTGAATGCTTCATGGCTTGGCGTTTTCTCCATTACCCAAAGTTGCATTTCGCTCGTTCTGGCCACGCCTTTAGCCGTACCAAATCCGGGCTCATAATCTTCATAGGTAATGTTCAGCGCATCCAGCTGCTTCTCGTAGGTATCTTGGCCCATGCCATCATGGTAAAAGCGCAAATCCATGGCCGGTGCATCCGGCGCCCAAAGCCACATGGTCACTTCGACATTTTCTGTTTGGGCATTTCTGATGTCGAGCTGGGCAGGATAGCTCTGCCAAAAGTTTCGGATACCAAAAGCCACTCCGCCTGCGGGGCCACCGACATAGCCCGTTCCCCTGCTGCGGTCGCCAAAGCCCGATTTCAGCCAAGCATGACCTGATGCTGTCCGTTTTCTAATGGCAAAAGCATCCGAACTGGTTTGTGACAGGGTATAATCTCCAAAGGCAGGAATATAATGCAAGCGGGAACGGACACTCTCCGGAAATGTCGATTGGGGAGGAGTCTTTTTCCCTTGGACCTGCGCTTCCCTGACTGCTTCTCCTGCATCTCTCCGCAGTCCGGTCAGTCCGCGGACAGCTTCGCCAAAAACCCCTTCTCCTTTTCCCGCAAACCGGATATGACGATCATATAATTCATCCTCCATGGGCACATCAAAACGTAGCCCCAGGCCTTTGATAAAATCCTTTTCCTCCTCACCGTCAAATACAATGGTGTGCATGGTGCGAATGGATGCCCCTCCGGCATAAAAGTAAAACCGGATTACAAATGGCAGCCAGGCGTCCTCACCCGGAGCTGCATGCTTCCCTTCCAACTTAACCACTGCTCTTACTGGTCCATTTTGCTCTACGGTCACCTGGTAGATTTCACCTTCAAAAAGTGAAGTGCTGATGCTTGCCTTTTCTCCCAAAATCCCATCTTGCTTCATCAATACCAGGCGGCCATTTTTGAGGCCTTCCCGGCCATTTCTCCGGATACTTTTCAGCAGGTTTGGGCCTTTTTTATCGATCTGACACTGCATTATTCCTGTGTCGATTTTGATCATATCAGCCGTTTCTTCCACCTTTACTTCCTTACTGGGCCTTATACCCTTTCCTGGCATCAGTTTCCAATCACTGCCCATTTCATCCGCTTGGGGAATGGCATGCCCGGCCCACTTGATAGAGCCATCCGGCCAGAAAGCCAATGGCCAGCTTTGGACAGGTATTTGTTTTCCAGCACTATTTGTCAGTAGAAACTCACTTTGCTTTAACTGCCCTTTTGGCCAGGGCACCCCCATCGTCACTCCTCCAAATTGCGCGTTGCCAGGGTTTTCAAGCCACGCAAGTTCAACGGGTTCAAGGGGCATGCTTTCTTGATCTTCAAACGCAGAAGCCAAGTGTGGAGCCATATAAAGTCCACCAGAAAGCACGGCAGATTGCTTAACAAAATTTCTTCTCGAAAGGGAGTAGTTTTTCATCGTTATGGGTTAAAGGGTTTTATTGTAATATTGAAAGATTGGGAATTTGAAAATTGGTATATTTAAAGATTGATTATATAGTTGTGCACAATTGCGCCAATGATAAAATAGTCGAAAAGGAAGTCCACGAATTACACAAATTTTTTATCGATATTTTATGAATATTTACCATTCATTAAATCTAATAGAAGAGAAAATACTCAGCATTGACTCATATTATTAACCTGCGTTTCGACTTATAATCAGCATCAAAAACGTCCCCGAAAGTATCGGGACAGGCTATTGCGAACCCTTTTCTGATGCACGCCCTCTAAGCCCTGCTTGGCTCCAGACAGGCCTGTTTGACACCAGACAGGCCTGTTTGACACCAGACAGGCCCGCAGTGACGGTTTTATAATCAAACTGAGGTTATTGCAAATCCCGATTAGCATTATGCTTCTTTACTCTTTTATCTTTACTCCTTTTTCTCATATCTAGTGTCTCACATCTCAAGACTCAATACTAATTATCTTCAAATCATCAATCTCATGTCTGGACCAAGTAGACCTGAAGCCAAAATAACCTTCCGTGAGTGGTGTCTCATCCTGGTACTCGAAGAATTTCTCTCCGTCCACCCAATAGCTCACCAGGCCATTTTCCACTCGGATCTTGATCGTATACCAATGATCCGGCTTTAGCAGGTGATCTTCATCATCGAGGTCAAAGAGCAATGTTTTTTCACCATTTCCCTGGTATTCGCGAAAACGGGTCGTTTCGTTATAATTCCCTCCAAAACCCACATAATACATGCTCAGGGAATCGTACTCTTCGAACTTGCCACTTCGCGTAAACAGGTTGCCGTTCCGTGGATCGGTAGCCATCCAAAACTGGTTTAGATCAGATAACCGGTCATTGGTGCCATCCGCCATAACCACTTGCCGTTTATAGGTGATCTCAATATTGCCCTCCAGCTTTTGATTCAGCCAAACCGTCACACCTCCCTTGGTGTCCAGGACCAGTTTTCCGTCCTTCACGGTCACTGAGGAATTGGGCTGATCATCCATTTCCACCTTCCACCTATTACTGTCCAGCGACTTGGAAAAAACTTCTTCTACCAACACCTCTTCTGTCTCGGAAACTGCTTCGCTGGTGGTTGCTTTATTACCGGAACTTCCACAGGAAGCCAATACACCTCCAGTGATGATCATCAAGCATAATCTTTTCATTTAATAACCATTTTAATGCGTTATGCAGATTTTGTTCGATTTAGTCGTCCATTGCAAACAGCCCTGTTTTACTCCTCCCAATTCACCCTAACCTCGGCACTGAGTTGTTCCACCAGATTGGTGATGTAATCGGTAAAATATTGCCTGTCGGAAAACTGCTCGTCGGACAGCTCCCATCCGGCAGCGGCGAAATATTCCACGGATTTGCCTTCTTCAATAGAAACCTTTGCCAAATACGTTTTGGAAAGCGGACCTTCTTGCGGTGCTTCTGTATAGCCCTGATAGACTGATTTTGGCAGGATCAGTGCCATGCCCAGCCACCATTCCTTTTCATAACTCTGCTGATCATGGGTAAGCAATACCACCCACTCGTCATTTACTTCTATTTCACTCAGTTCATGGTCATTATTGATATTGACCAAGCCGACCAACAGGGTCTCGTCTCCTTGAAGGCCATCTACCGAAACGGCATTTTTATAGGCATACATGCCCGGCCAAATGGTGCTTACTTCCTGTACATCATAGCTGCGGTCATGGGTTTGCCAGTTGTTATAGTTGTACTGGATTACAGAACGGACAGGGCCTTCCTTTACGATCTGGAAAATACTTTCTTCTACATTATTGATTGCATCATCTACGGTGACGCCCAATCTGGCTGGCTCATCAGCTATCATCAGGGATACACCACCCAGGCCGACCGAATTCCCAACGGCCAGGATGTCCCTGCCCCAGTCGTGCATTACGTGGTAGTTATCTTCTACCGCCCCATCCGCATTGATGCCGACATCTTCCGGGCTCATGGCTGATGTTTTCTTGCCAAAGAGGTCTTTGGCATTTCGGCCATCAAAATAGTGTCTGAAACCTACTTTATCATTTTCCCAGCTAGGACCGTCCGTTTGATAGGGCTGATAGCCTACGCTCTTTGGGAGCCCATCTGCCGGAAGGGTATCGCCCAATGCCGGATGTACCGGGATGTCGGCTCCTTCACGCTTACCAAATCGCACACTGGTACGAGGCGTAAATTCAGGTGCCTCCTCAGCCCAGCCCAGGGTAAATGTTTTGGAGTCGTTTGCTCCCAGGTCAGTGACAAAAAACAACTCGTCCCACTTTCCATCACCATCTGTATCATCCCACTGGGAAGCAATGGTATCTCCTGCTGCAATGACCAAGGGCAATTTACCCCCATGCGCTTCCAAACCAGGAATATCTCCCTTTTTGATCGCCACTGGCTTATCGGTCAATGCCAGAGACACTTGATTGTTAACGGTGAATTGCAACGGTTTTTCCTCCTTCCGTGCAGGACTACAGGCACAAGCCAATAAAACCGCCGAGCCAACGAACCAAAAAGAATGTTTCATGATGTCTGTTTTGTTTAAATTCCGGTTTAATTTGGATTATGCATTAGGAATTGTAATGAGGCCTGAAAATGCAAGAAAATCAGTTAGTTTGGAGACAGAAACATAGCACCGCTATGGTAATGTTGAAAACTAAAGCAAAGCGTCTGATTTTAAAGTAGTTTCAGGTCGTAATAAATAGGCTAATGCATATTTCAGGTTTAAAGTACGCATAATTGATGACCAAACTCTTCTGGTCTGTCATGGTCTGTTTAGAATTAGAAGATTGTAAAATTGGAAGATTGGGGGCTTTATTGAGTCAGAGACTCAATGTACGATAGTGCTGGGGCAGAGAACCGGTAACGACCAGGTCTTAGCATTGTCCCGCGTCAGAGACGGCAGGACAACGCTAAGACTGTGTCTCCCGACTCAACCTTATATTTTTGCTATCTGCATTTTTACTTTGCTCTTTTCTACGATCTACCTCTCCTGGCCTCCCCCAATGTTATTAAGCTAAGCGAATTTCGGATTTCTTCCGCCGCGGCGGGGAGGAATTTCTTAAGTCTCAAGTCTCATTTCTTGATACTTAAAACCAGCTACTTAGTACGAATCCTTGGCTTTGGCGGTTTGGCCATGCCGGCTCCCAGGTAAAATCCCGTGTGGGCCGGCTGGTTATACGCCACGTTCTGCCAGGCAATGCTCAGGCGATACACTGGATCATGCATCAACGTATAAAAGCGGTATTCCGTAGGGATAGTTGTGCTGAAAATTCTCAATTCACTTCCATCAGCTGTCCTTCCAATCAACTCTTCCCGCCAGTCTCCAAAGATATCCGCACAAAGTGCCGGATTGGATTTGGTGCCGTTGTTTTTAGCCATTTTGAAATCCTCACCGGTAAATATCCGTTCGGACTGCGCATTCTCAAAATCCCATTTGTCGATATCCACTCCATTGAGTATTTCACGCAACAGGTCGCCGTCCCACCAGATGCCCATATTGCAGGAGCGGGGTTTGTTTTCGGAAATCATTTCACCTTTTACATTCCAGAGGCCATGCAGCCCATCTCCTGAAGCCCAGCATTCGTACCCTTGGTACCGCGGATCTATATCGATGGCCAAACCACGTCCAACATCAGGGGAAGGGTAAGACCAAATGATCTCGCCGGTAGCTGCGTCTCGTAAATTCGTTCCATGCTCGTGCCTGGCATGTTCATGAATGCCAAAGACCTCCATCCCCGGACGCTCCGGATCGATATCTGATAGGTGAAGTGCATCTCCATGCCCCAAACCTGTGCTGTAAATGCCGGTACCATCATCATCAATGGCCATGGCACCAAAGACAATCTCATCTTTGCCGTCTTCATCAATATCTCCTACGGAAAGGCTGTGGTACCCCTGGCCGCTATAGGCTTTATGGTCAGGATCCCCATCTTCACTGTCAAAGGTCCACACTTCGGTCAATTCCCCATCCCGCCAGTTCCAGGCAGCAAGGACTGACCGGGTATAATATCCCCGTGTCATGATCAGGCTCGGCCGCTCCCCGTCCAGATAGGCAATCCCTGCCAGAAACCGATCCATACGATTGCCATAGCCATCACCCCAAAGGGATTTGAGTTCTTCTGTGGTGGGGTGTAATTTTCCGGGATATCTTGCAGGAATATAATCAGTGGTCGCCAATGCTTTGCCCGTTTGGCCATCAAAAATCGTCAGGAATTCCGGTCCTTCCAGTATATAGCCATCTGCATTACGCCAATCGGCTTCCGGATCTCCTATTACACTCCCTACGCCGTCAGTGGTGCCATCTGCGGTTTTACAGGCCACCTCTGCCTTGCCGTCGCCATCCAGGTCGTAGACCATAAACTGCGTGTAGTGGGCACCATCTCTGATGTTCTTGCCCAAATTGATTTCCCATAGCATTTCTCCCTCTAGCGTGTAGGCCTGCAGGATAGGCGGGTCAGTTAAGCCCTTATGGGAATTATCGTGTGTTTTGCCCGCCTGATGCAGGACGATTTCGTATTGACCGTCTCCATTCAGGTCCCCCACGGAAGCATCATTGGGCATATAGCCTTCGGGGGTTTGGAGGGAGATAGACAGGTAGTCTTCTTTCCATACAGCGGCAGGGTTTGTTCCTTGCTGCTCTTCGCCATCAATGACAGCTCTTACTTCATAGGAAACATCCTTTCCGGTAGCTGCTTTATCCAAAAAACTGCTGGACTTGGTCAATGGGATGGGATTAAGTTTTTTATGATCATCTGATGCCGTAACCCGGTAAAGGTTAAAGCTGATATCTTCCGGTTCTGTGCCAAGCACCCGCCAGCTGACAAAGTTCCCTCCCTCTTCAGTGGGTATAGCCACTAGCCCCCTGTCCAGGGCTTCCATCTGCCGTAGGTTTTGGGCAGATGTGGAAAATGAAATACAAGTGAATGAAAGTAGAACGGCAAGGTGTAGTACCTTGCCGTTTTTTAATAAGTTGGTTAACATGGTTTATTCTTCAATGGTGGAAATTTCAACATTCATATCTTGATGATTTCCTGTAAAGTGTTGTATCTCGGGACGGAAATTTGCCGCCAAGACACACAGTAATATCGTAGCCAAATAAACCAGTAACTTAACCTTCCAGCTAAGGCCGGATTTTCCTCTTAGATTAACGAACTTTTTCATCTTTTTGGGGCGATTGTTAATATTGGCTTAATATAACGCTTTCCACTTACAGTACAAACGAGCGCGCAAAATATTTATATTTATTTTGTATACATTTTTATGTTTTTCATTTTACTTAACCTTTAGTATTAAGAGGCTATCTCGTCAATCAGTATCTGTTGTATGAGAGAGATTCCTCCTTCGTCGGAATGACAGCTTATCCCAAAAGGGATTCTTGGGCGATAAAACAACCTCATCAGGCTTTCATACTCACCACTTTCTGCCTGAGCCTTCTACTCCTCCCAATGAAAAGGTAAAAACCAGTCACCGGCCATTAATTTTGCCCTTACACCTGCTGCTCTGCCTACCGTTTCCGGGTTATTGGACTTGGACATTTTATCATAGACCCTGTCGGCCAAAACCGATGGATCGTTTCTACGCATCGCAATCCGCAACAATTGTGGCCAGCGATGACCTTCAAAGGCCAGTTCTTTGGCCATTTCATCGATGATAAGGTCTTCTGTCCACTCTTTTTCTTCTTGTTCTGATGTGATTTCTTCCGGTAATTGTTTCGGAGGTAAATAAGCTCTTCCTCTTATTCCAATATGACGGTACCAAGGCCCGCGATAGTAGGGGAAATTACCCTGTCTGCCATCAAAATCGTAGGGATAAGGGTAAAACAGGGTATTCATAATTTCGGTAACATCGTCTCCTGAAAAGTCCTCAGGACGATAAGCACCAGGAATGCCTTCGTTTATTAAAGCCCTTGACAGTTTACTAATACTGTCCAAATCATCACGATTGGCTGCTTCGGCAAATTTCAAATGGACAGAAGCCGCTCTCTCCAAGAACCATTTACCTCCTTCTTTCAAAGGTTCCGTAACCGGATCATACCGTACCGTGTATTTCCCTATCTCTGGATCTGTCGTTCCCCAGTTTTCAGTGGACAACATCCCTCTGGCATCAAACTCAAAATCATTCCATTGCGTCTCGCTTTTCCACATTTCCAAAATGGATTTGGATGGCATTAATTGGTACTCTCCTCTACCGGAATTTGAAAAAAGACGGACAAAAGGATATTCAGGAGCAAAATCACTATCATAATGTATCACCCAAGTCCACACTTGTTTTTCATATCGTTCTCCTGACCCAATACCGAATATATGTTTCCAACCTGCACTGGGAGAATTTACCAATGTTCTGATATCGTTTTCTTTATCATACCGCATATCAAAATCACCTGACCCCCCCCATCCTATTCTTAGGTTATTATAATATTCTCCTCCTGCAGAAAAATCTCTTGACGCCGTTTCCATAATGTAACGGTACATTTCCGCTGCTTGCGTGTAATTACCATTCCACAAATACAGTTCTCCTAATAGTCCCCTTTTGGGTATAAAAAACCTGCTGACATCATATCCATTGGATGTGCCTACCAATCCGATATTAGATGGATATCTATCAAGATAGGGAAGACTCTCCATAAATTTGATGAGCTCATCAATCAATTCGGGCAAGGCCAGTTGCGGGAACAATGCAGGGTTATTGACATCATTAATGGATACTATGCTCTCAGTCACATAGGGTACTTCTCCGAAATGGATGCCCAACTGGAGATAAACCCAAGACCTTACCGCTCCGACATCGGAATACCGCTGGCTAAACTGCTCTTCGGTAATCCTATTTTCATCCCGCATTTTCCGCAACCCTTCCAATACCTCATTGCAGTTCAAAATCACCCTATAAAAAGGCTTGGGATCAGCATATTTATTATCATCGGATGCTACTACGCTATGGTTACTTAGATCAATCAGACTTTGATCTGCCATAAATGTAGGCTCCATCAGGTCGGCCCTTACTTCATTAAGCACGACATAGTACTCTGCCAGCTTCAGAAATTCGCCATACACACCGATCACGGCGGCATCCGCATCAAATTCATTTTGATAATAGTTGTCTTTGTTCAGCTCAGTGACAGGTTCCACTTCCAGCATTCCCGAACATGAGCAGAGCCCAAGTCCCAACAATGCCATACCCAAATATTTTTTAACAGGAATATGTTTCAATTTCATGTTTCCTCCATTTAGAATTCTTGATAAATTTCCCATGATTACAGCCCAATTTTAAGCCCCAACATTACACTTGCAAACTGTGGGGGAAGCCCCATGTCTACCCCTTGTCCAAACACGCTACTGGTATAGCTAAACTCCGGGTCATGGCCCAGATAATTGGTAATGGTCAAGAGGTTTTGGCCCGAAGCATACACATCAATCTTCTTCACGATCTTGCCATCGACGGGTATTGCATAATTCACACTGAGGGTCTTCAGTCGGAGATAAGAACCATCTTCGACCCAGCGATCGGAAAAGCGGCTGTTGCCCATGGGATCACCATAGGCCAAGCGGGGCATATTGGTTTGCTGGCCTTCAGTCCGCCACCTGTTTCTGACACTTGTCAGTTGATTTTCATAACCAGACATGCTTTCCATTTGCTGTCTTACATAGTTATAGAGATCGTTTCCAACGCTAAAGGAAAAGGCTGCATCAAAGGTAAACCGCTTATATTCTGCATGGGCCGAAAAACCACCATAAAAATCTGGATTTGGATCACCAATGATCGTCCTGTCATTTTCGTCGATGACATTATCATTGTTTTGATCCACAAACTTCACATCACCTGCGCCAAATGCTTCCAATGTACCGTCCGGCAAAGTCGTCATAAGTCCTGCTGTACTGGCTTCTTCCGAAGTGCTGTACACGCCCTCGGTCTGATAGCCGTAAAACATGGAAGCTGACTCGCCCACCTTGGTGATCACTTCACCTCCTGCCACTTGGGTGGTGCGCTGATCGTATGGCAATTCCTTTACTTCATTTTTATAGGTGCCCACTTGTGCGGCCAAGGTCAGTTTTACATCCTGGTCAAGGACTCTGGCAGAGAGCCCCAAGTCCACACCGGTATTGACCATTTCACCACCATTGGCCAAGAAATAGTCCAGCCCGATCGTGGTCTTCAATGGTTGATAGGTCAGCATATCACTGACCGTGTTTTGGTAAATATCCACACTAAATGCAAAAATGCTATTTGCCGTGGCCAGATCCACACCTGCATTCAATTTTGTGTTCGTTTCCCACTGTATGGCCGTGTTGGCAAGATTGGCCCTTACTAGTCCTTGGTTCGCAATGACATTACTTCCTTGGTAAGTCTGTAAATACCTATAGTCTCCAATACCATCATTACCAGTTTGGCTATAGCTCAACCTTAATTTCAGCAAATCCAAAGGACTGTTACGCATAAAGTCTTCGGAAGAAACCAACCAAGCTCCTTTTACGGATGGAAAAACACCAAACCGATGGCCAAACAGGCCTATTCCGCCTTCAGCATCTTTTCCAAACCGCGAAGATCCATCCACGGACATGGTCACATCCAGATAATACTTTTCGAGAAAATTGTAGGTGACATCAGCATAATAGCTCATCCAAATCCAGTCTCCGACATTGGCATAGGACTCATTCAGGGTAACCACACCAGAACCTAAGGTGATCAGGTCATCCGTGCCAGAGTTAAAAGCGTAACCACTGTCCTCTTCCAACTTATTCTTATTATACCGGAATCCAAGGCCCACGTTAAGGTTATGGGCAAACCCAAACGTATTCGTGTAATCAAAACGGGAATCACTATATGAGCTAAATACACGCGACACCTGCCCGCCTATCTGGTTTCTCACCAGGGCATTGGTTCCCTCTTCCTCAGGGGTCCCGAGATCCGGTATGAAGAAAGATTCCCGGTTCTTGTCAATGGTCAGGCCAAATAACGACTGTATGCTGAAATGATCGTTAAATTCATATCTAGCATTATAGGAGCCAAAAAACCGGTAACGTCTATTTTCACCTTGCATGTTCTCCACCACAGCACTGGGATTACTGATTCCCATGCTGTCCACATCATATAAATTGGGAGATAGCACCCCTGCTTCATCATAAATATTGGGAGCCAGAAAAGGAGCCTTTATTAGCCCCAGGTTCAATGGACTGATATTTTCTACACCATATCCATATTTATGGAGATTGTTCACTGCATAGGAAAAAGACACATTTGTACCTGCCGTCAGCTTTTCGGTAATTTGAAAATCAGCATTGAACCGCATATTGGTACGGGAAAAATCATCTCCCTTCATCACACTTTCGCTTTTCAGGTGTCCCACAGAGAGCGCATAACTGGCAATATTATCTCCCCCCGTCACTTTGACAAAGTAATTCTGATCATAAGTGGTGTTCATCACCTGATTCTGCCAGTCAGTATTATTGTGGTAATTATAGTAGCCCAAGGTATCAGGATCATCGTTCAAGTACCGATAATTGATAACTTCATTGGCGTGTAAACCGCTACTGGCTAACATCTGTGTAAAATAGGGGCGGAATTCACCCGCCTCCATTACCGGAAGGTTCTTTGGTTTTATATTCACTCCACCATAGGTATAAAAATCAATTTTGGTGGTCAGGTCTTTTGCCCTGGTTGTGGTGATCAGTATCACACCATTTGCTCCCTTGGTACCATAAATACTCCCCCCGTCCTTAATGAAAGTCACCTTATCGATGTCCTTGATGTCAATAAAGGAAAGCGGGTTTGAGGTATACCCTTCAATGATAGAGCCATCATACTCATTCATGTCATAGATCATTCCATCCACAACCACCAAAGGCTGAGTCTTGGCATTCAGGGATCCTAGCCCCCTGATGAATACATCTGCCCCCATCCCCGGAGTACCTGATCTCCGGATCATGTTGACCCCGGCAGCAGTGCCCTGAATGGAAGTTTCAGGCATATTTGCCTTGTTTTTCCACGATTCGGTCAGGTCAACAGCACTCATGGCACCAGTTACTTGAGCTGAAGGACGTTCCCCATATGCCATTTGGACAAATTGCTTTCCCGCCCCGGCGAGTTCCAGATCGCTTAATTCCACGTCAACCGTAGTCCTTCCATTTAGGGGATATTCTTTGATAAGTCTATCACCAATTCTTAAGGCTACGGTCACCGAAGAAGAAGGCACCATCAATTTGAATTCGCCTGCCGAATTGGTAAAAGTCGAAGATAGGTCTTTGTAGGATACAGCAACTCCCTCCAAGGATTCTCCTGTCCTTTTGGACACCACTTTACCCGCGACCTCTTCGATCAGGTATTCCATCTGCTGGTTGGGCTGAACCTTGACCTCTTCTACCTCCTGCGCCCATAAGCTACCGGCAAACCCCATTTGCAATGCCAGCACCGCTGTACAAAATTTCTGTATATTTTTTCGCTTCATCGTTTCTTGTTTTGGGTTTATTCAAATACCGGAACCAAACGTATATAATCCAGCACCATGCTATTCCAATCGTTACTCGTACTGGTATATGAGGTCAGCAACAGCCTGAGGTCTCCATAATTCTGCACTTCGTGCTGTCCCACAAAGACCTCCTCATAGGTATTGGGCACCACCGCATGATAACCAAATAAATCGTTCGCCACTGAGTCAATTGCGATCCGCTGTTCATTGGTTCGGGGAATGTAATCATCGTTTACCGCCCTCCAATAAATATCATATTTGGTAGAATGTGCTTGAGGAACCCGGTAGGCAACATTGTATCCAGAAATCCCACTGTTGATCACCAGTAGGTCACGTTCGTTGGAAGCCCAGGATTTCGCCCTAACATTTACCGGCCCGGAACCATCACTCAATCCATCGTAAAATTCTCCTTCGATTTTGATCTCTGGGATTTTATCAGATAGCTTATAATCATATCCTTCCAAGATATATACCACCCCATTGGAGGCATTGATCTTTTCCAGTACCTGATCAGGATGAAAGGCCACTTTGACACTGTCCACTGAAAGGATGGTATCGGGCACATCGTCATAATAGGCTGTCGTAAACACCAAGTCTTTGGAAAGCCCCAGTGACAATGGTCGTGACAGGATCTCGGTCTCAGGAAGCGTATCCTTGAAATAAGGCTCCATTTCTCCTTTAAAAGTCGCATAAGCCTCATCACTCAGCAGGAAAAATGTATAAGTACTGTCTTCGATACTCAGGTCAGCCACATCGTACTGAAAGTAATTTGTCGTCTCATTGGTCAGGGTATCGGTCACAGCCATGCCCATCACCAACTGGCTCACAGGGTTCGTGCTGTTTTCCCTAACGATTTGCCAAACATTTCTCTTAGGAGCTAGGTAAGCATCGACCTTGTTGAGCACTCCATTTTTCGCCAATTTATCAGCATATTCAAAACCCGCGCTCTGATCCACAGAAGTGATACTCGTTTGGTTCAGGACATTGACCTTCCCATTGAGCATCTTTATCCTGATGGAGGTCTCCTCAGCCTCATAGCTCATATGTTCCTGATAGCCGACATGATTTTGAACAAACAGTTTCAGGGCATCAGCATTGCCGCTAATGCTCTCCGGAAGCCCTTGAAGTGCCATATTACTGGGAGCCCAAACGGTATAGGCTCCCGAAGCAATCTGTTTGTCCAATCCGACTTTCTCGACCATTTCCACAAAGGTGCTCAGTTCGGGGTCTGTCTGCATCAGCTGGACCAGATCAAGGTTTAGTTCAGCTGGTGCTTCATTGTGTTCATCCCACTGATCTTTACAGGACAGCATCCCAAATAATAAAACCACTAGGAGATATTTATATTTTATTTTCATTTTTTTCATTTTTAATTAACACAAATCAATCCTCGGGATAGACCATCTCTCCATCAATATTAAATTTTGGCCATTGTTGCTCCATATCATCAGGAATAAAATGAAGCATATCCATCCAAAAACCATCTGTTCCACCTGCCACTCTTTCAAAAGATATGGTTTGTTCCCCCGTTGTTTGAACGTCAAGCGTTCCAATCAATCTACCTACCCAATTCCTCGAATTGGTCAAAGCAGTATATTTCTTCCAGCCCCTAGCTTCCGCTTCATCAACATCGTCAAGTCCGGCGGGAAAGTACTCTCTTGTATCCAAAAGCCTTGATCCAGGAATATCTTCATCATTCAGGGTAACTTTTGCTTGGGTTCCATAGCTCCCTCTTGCTCGATAACACACCCATAGTTTATACCTTCCTTTTACAAGAACCGGTGTTGTAATATGGAGTTTAGTAAGTCGATTGGAGGCTACTCCAAAATCAATAAAATCTCCATTTACAAAATATTGTTCATTAAGAGCAGGTGGATTATATACCACTTCGTTATCCACATAATTCCCTTCCCAAGACATTTTCGACAGTTCACCCAATTTAAATGTATATTTCGGAGCCCCTGGAACCCTGAAAACTGTGGTCATTTGTCGCAATTCAGCTTGATCTGCTACATCCCAATAAACTGGCACTGGTGCTCTAAGTTTAATACCAAAATGATCTTCTACGCTGTGCACTACCCCATTGGTCACCGAAAAATCACTGGCTTCCCGGATAATGGGAGAACCTGGCTCGTGCACGCCAAAGAACACATCATCATTGACCAGGACTTCTGTACCATTCAACTTTATGGTTACCACTTCCTGGGGAGCTTCCGTTTCATGTGCAGTCGCCGTTACGAGGTCTGCTATATATTTGATATCCGGAAGGATATGGTAGGAAACGAATAAATTCAAACTGTCCGAAGGATTGGTGGGATCCCCTGTATTGGAATAACGGTCCTCCAAGGCCTGGTAACTCTCATAACCGGCTTCAGCTAACGTTTCGTCCGATTCAGCCAAAACAGTGTACCACTGCCCTTCTTCCTCCTGGTTGAGGATATCGTACCAGCCAGTTTCTTTCAGTGCTTGTGAAAAAATGGAATATTGCTGGTTTTCCTCCAGCCACTGCGCCATGGTCTTGGTCGGAGGGGAAAGCACATTATCGATTTCATGGAGAATCCCATTTCCCAATTTCACATTGCTTTCGGTAATATTCGCCTGTCTGTTTACCCGGATAAAGGTTTCCCCATCCTCATATTCCGCACCGGTAATAAGATATTTACCATATTCGGTGGCAATGGGCAATTTCCCGTCCGTAAAACCAGCAGTAGAAATGGTATCCGTCAATAAATGGTACCGGACTATATCCTTTGCATCTTCTTCAGTAAGCCCGTCCATACTAAGTCCGTTTTCCTGTAAATACCCCTCTACGGCTTCATTGTCAGGAGCGAAAAACGTATATGTTCCATATGTCCCTAAAAAGCCCTCGGTATTGGAAATTTCCAATATGTGGGAAAGGCTGGAAAACTCATCTGGATTTTGCCTCAGGTAACCACTGATATTGGTATCATCGGTGATATTGATATTGGAAGGTGGATCAAACTCACATCCTGCCATTCCTATACAGATCACCAGCATCGCCCATAAGGCACCGCTACTCCAGTTTGCTATGATTTTGAATGTCTTCATCGTATTTTAGGTTTATTTCAGGTAATAAGGGTTTTGCTCCAAAAGTGGATTGGAACTCAATTCCAGAAAGTATATGGGCAGGTAATGGCTGCGCGTATCCCGGAGCTGGTTCAAAATAGAATTTAGATTGGTTTCAGGTGCATTATCAATCGCTGCCTGTAATAGCACATCTAAATTTTCATAGTTATTCATTTTTGATACTCGAAGTAAATCAAACCATCTCTTGCCTTCAAAAGCTAGTTCCCTGGAACGTTCTGCAATAATAAATCTGACTATACCGTTTGCATCACTTGAAACAGGAGTTTCATCCGTTCTAACAATCGCTCCTCCCCTTTCTCTTATTTCATATACTATTTCCAAAGCTTCTTCTCCTCTCCCGATCTGGGAAAGGGCTTCGGCTTTCATCAGCATCACATCGGCCAACCGGTAAACGATCCAATTGGCGTATGAATCGGTCACTTCACGCCTTTGATTTTGATTTAGACCAATATACTTCCAGATTTCACCACTTGACTTTAAAGTAGCGTCTATACTCCTTAAATCAATTTCTTCAGGAAAATCGGGATTGAAACCATAGGTTTTCTCAAGTACCGAAGGATAAGCAAGAAATCTTCTTCCCTGAGTAGTACTGAACATATTGAAAAAGGGATTGGACTGTGGGGCCTGGTACTGGATCTCGAAAATACTTTCCGTAGAATTCCCATTGACAAAAATCTCCTGAAACCAGCTATCCTGGGGAACCAAGGCATAGGGCCCTTCAAGTACCTTATCTGCAGCGGCTGCGGCTGCTTCATAATCTTCCATCCAGAGGTACACATCCGCCTGAAGGGCATTTACCGCGTAGCGGGTTATCCTTCCTTTACTGGCTGCCAAATTTTCATGTTGCTCGTAAATATTACTTTCTGCCAGCTCCAGTTCCCGGACAATAAAATCCAGTACTTCCTGCCCGGAAGATTTGGGGGCCGTCAGGGGATCAGAGTCACTGTCAATGGCCTCGGTAATCAACGGAACTTCTCCAAATGTCCTTACCAAATAGAAATACATTAATGCCCTCAATGCCCTTGCCTCAGCAACATAATTATTCAAATCGGCTTCTTGAAAAGTCTGGTCGGTCTCCAGTGCTCCGGGGCCATTATCGATCACATTACTACAAAGGTTGATGGTGCCGTAAAACGGGCTCCAGTCGGCAATGCGGTTGGTCGGCAGGATATTGCCGAAAATGATCTGGGTGTCGTTAAAGTCTGCCCCGGAGTTAAGTCCTACCATATAACCGCGAAGTTCACCCCACAAAAACATCAACTCGGTCGGATGGTCTCCCCGGTAACTCCCATTCAGGGAAGCATAGGCTCCCATCAATGCCGAGTGCACTTGTTCTTTGGTCTTCCAAAAGTCCTGCTTGACTACACCATTTTGGGGCCGTTGGTCCAGCCAGTTGTCACAGCCGGTTCCTGCCACGATCATCAGCGCAAGGAACGTATAGGATATATATTTCTTTAACATCTTTCTATCTTTTTAATGGTCAAATTAGAACCGCACGTTAATGCCCAAAGTATAGGTTTGCGTGGGTGGCGTCCGTGCATCATCATATCCGATCTGGAAAAGCCTATTGGCACTGGAACTGGTCAGGCCTACTTCCGGATCCTGTCCCGTATAGCCCGTCCAGGTAAACAGGTTTTCTGCTGTCAGGTAAAAACTGAGGTCTCCCAAATTGGTCCTGTCAAGGAAAGTCCTTGGCATAGTGTAACGCACCGTCAGTGTCCTGAACCTCAGGAATGAGCCATCCTCCACATAGCGGTCTGAGCCAAGCCAGTTATAACCTGTCCGTATCAATGCCCGCGGCATATCGGTCTGGTCTCCCGGCTTTCTCCACCTGTTGAGCACTGCGGTATTCTGGTTTTCGTAGCCATACATGTTTTCGGTGGTCATCCTGGCTCTGTTGACGATATCCACGCCGTAGCGGAAGTTAAAATATCCGGACACCTGAAGGTTCTTATAGCTGATCCTCGGACCAAAGCCACCGGTCAGTTTGGGATTGGCATCGCCCAGCCAAACGATGTCCTTGTAATCAATATTTCCGTCATTGTTGATGTCCTCGTACATGGCATCTCCCGGCTGGAATTCATATCCATTGTTGGGGTAGTTAAAGACCATTTGGACGGGATCCCCGTTAGGTCCTGTGATGACATTGCCACTGGCATCCCTGGCGATAGTGGCTTCCCCATCGGTATAGACACCTTGGTACCTAAAGCCATAAAAAGATCCCAATGGATTGCCTTCTTGAATGGTCACGAAATAGTTGCCATTGGACTCCATTGATTCCAGGTTATCAGTCTGGTACAGCTCAGATATGGACTGTACGATGTTCTTGTTACGGGCAATGTTAAAATCAAAATTTACCTGCCAATCCCCTGAACGGTAAGGCGTCGTAAAAACAGACAGCTCCCAGCCCCTGTTGTCCATCGTACCAATGTTCATATTTACGCTAGAAAAACCAGTGGTACTCGGAATGCGCAAGTTGTCTAAAAACAAGTCTGAGGTACGCTTGAGGTACCAATCAAATCCTAAAATGACACGGTTATCGATCACTTCAAGGTTAAAACCAAGATTGGTCTGTGCCACATTTTCCCATTTAAAATTGGTCAGCTCCAAGCTGTTCGGCACCACGCCTGTCTCTCCGAGATAATTCCAGTTCAGGTTAGAGAAGGTACTGAAGTGCACATAATCCTGTCTTGGTGTATTGCCACTCTCTCCGTAACTGGCCCTCAAACTGAATTCATTCAGCCAAGTAAGGTCCTGCATAAACGGCTCACCGGATACCCTCCATCTACCGGAGATACTGGGAAAGGTTCCCCATCGGTGGTTAGCTCCGAATTTGGAGCTCCCGTCTCTTCTAATGGAGGCATTGATAATGTACCTGTCCTTATATCCGTACTGGGCATTGGCCACAAGACCAAGGGAACGGGAAATACTTGTCCCGGAACCAAGTCCGATATTGTCGTCCCTATTAATAGTTGAGGGTACCTGAAGATTGGAAGATGCAGCATTGGTGGTAACGACGTTGAAGCCGTCACTCCTTCCCTCATAGGTCGTGGCCAACAGCATCGCCATCAGACTGTGGTCCTCGCCCAGTTCCGGGGTATAGTAAAGTTTGTTAAACGTCTGGGTAACCAAAAAGTCCGAATCATTGCCCTCAGCCCTGTTAACGTTTTGGTTACTTAACGGCAGCCCTGTTGCTACTTGGGGCAAAAACGACCTTCTCTGCGTATTGTTGATATCAAAGGCCACATCGGATTGGAACATGAGGTCCTCCCTGATATAATACTGAAGGGTAAACTTCGGAATGATCCGGTTACTCTCTGTCGTATTGGTAGCTTCTTCGGCCATGGCCAAGGGATTATAGGTTCCGGAAAAAGCTCCTTGGATATTGAATTCCGGTGAGAAATAGTTCGGTGTCAGGTTACCATATGCGTCATACTCAAATGGTGACATATTGGGCATTTTTTCATAAGCTATGCTCCTAATCAAATCCCTGCTACCGCTGGTACCATTTACCCAATTCCTATCAGTCTTGGAATTGGTGTAGGCCAGGTCCGTTCTTACGCGGATCTTGCTAGATACATTATAGTCCAAACTGATCCGTGTAGCAAGCCTGTCAAAGCCTGTTCCTACCGTGGTACCGACAGAATTGTTTTTATTGACCGATACCCGATATCGCGTTTTCTCACCACCACCGGATAGGGCCAGATTATGATCAAACATATAGCCCAACTGCGTGATCTCGTTGATCCAGTCGGTGTTGTTTCCGTAATTATAAAAGTAGTAGGGATCTCTAGGATCGTAGGAAAACTCCTTGTTCTGGTCAATATTCAGCGGTACACCGAAACTGTTCATATACCCCTCTGCGATCAACGTAGAGTATTGGTCCCCGCTCAGCATCGGGATCTGGTCCGGTTGCTGGGTCATGGCCCCTCGAAAAGAGTAGGTAATGGTAGGCTTTCCTTTGCTTCCTCGTTTGGTGGTGATCACCAGCACACCATTGGAACCCCTGGATCCCCACAGTGCCGTGGCTGCCGCATCCCGTAAAACCGTGATGGACTCGATATCTGCCGGTGCCACGTTCAGCAACTGCGCATATTCTTGCTCATTGGCATTGGCAAAGTCAAATGATGAGGTATTGGTTTGGAAAGGAATCCCATCCACCACGATCAGTGGTTCTGACGAGCCATTGATAGAAGTAGTACCTCGTATCCTGATGGACATCCCGGCACCCGGATCACCGGAATTGGACACAATATCCACGCCGGCCATTCTTCCTTGCAAGGCCTGGTCAATGGATAGGGCAGACATTTCCTCCAACAGTTCGGCATCCACCCTTGTCGAGGATGAGGTAAGGTCACGCTCATCGATCTGGAACATCCCCTGATCGATCATCTTCTCTGCGGTCACCTCTGCCACATCCAGGTCACTGACCGCAAACTCAAGGTTTACATTGATCTCGGATTGGCCGTTAATCGGAAGGGTAACTGTTTTATAACCAATAAAGGAAATCCGTATACGGTTTTGCTTGCTCCTGACCCTTAACGAGAAATTCCCGTTCACATCAGTGGCCACACCGGCAAGGGTCCGTTCATCACTGTCGATCTCCACTACAGTAGCCCCAATAATGGGCATCCGATCATCCTTGTCCAGCACCTGTCCTTTCACGATTTCCAGGGTTGTGGTCTGTGGCTGCTGGCCCCATGCGGTGGTACCGACCAAGAGCAGTCCCAAGACAAGGCATATAAGTCTGTTTGTAAAATTCTCCATAAGAAATGCTAGGTTAGTGGGGTTAGTTCGTCTCTAAAACTCTGTCGATCTGATGGATCACGGCATAGCTGGCCAACACATTGCTGTTGGGAATGCTCACATTGGCCACATTACCTATCTCATCGGTAACCGTCATGGTATAGGGAGGCTGAAATCCATTGGCACTATTATCGATCTGCACCTTTTTGACTTCACCTTCCACCGTTGCGTAGAGAGTATTGAAATCCTCACCATCTGGGTCGACTATCTTTTTACCGTCTGGAACGATGGTGTTCCGCGGCACCAAATGGTATTTTAAAAAGTTAGCGATGGCTTCTCTTTCGCCAGCATCTCCTGTATAAGGATCAGCAGGCAGCACCCCATTATCGATGGCTTCTTGAATAGCCTCATCAGAGGGGGCCAAAACTGTCATAAACATTCCCGGCGATACGCCCTCAATGGCCAGGGCGTTGGGATCATAGATACTTGAATTGGCGAGGTATTCTGAAAACCGCGTAAAATTCGGGTTTTCAAAAATAATTTCCGTCAAAGCCTTTTCAGTGTAGGCAAGCAATCCATCCACATAAAAATCCCTTCCATTACTTGCCTCGTAGGTCTCATCCTCCAGAACAGCGGCAGTTTCACCACTTTCCACATTACCGGAAGCAAAGAACTCACCGTTTTCATAGCGGATATACTCACCACCAATAGTCTCCAAAATCCCGGAACCAGACAAATCCTGCAGCTCATCCTGACTTCCCAATTTGATGATGCTCAATTCCAGCATCCTGTTCAATCGTTCATAGGCTTGGGCTGGTTCACCATTATAAGTCCAAGGGTCTCTAGCTCCAGGATCATATTCAAAACCAGCTTCATTAAGTTGCTCATTGGACATCAACACCATAGCAAAACTTTGCCCAGGGTCGGAAATGGTAAACCGATAGGAATCCAATAGTTGCAACATGATACTGTATGCAGGGTTCAGGTAAGGAATGCTGTATACGGTGAAGAAGAAATTCCCCTCCTGTACCTTATTGGTCCCATAAAACAATCCGTTACTCAATACCTTTCTCTCGGTCACATCGGTCTCTGGGTCGAATCTGGCAGATTCGTTTAGTAGGTTTGTGGTCAGATCAAACTGGCTTGGCCAAATGGCTGCCTGCCACATGTGCATATTAACAAAATCATAAAGGATCTGATCGGGCACATTTGCCAGTTCACCATAATGCGTCAGTAGTACTTCATCCAAAAACTGCTGTAAAGCATCATTTTCAGGCACAAAAAGTGACCAACTATCCGATTGGGCATCGTTACCTCCATTGAGAAAATTCTCATTGTTAGGGGCAAACGCATAGGTATCTGTAAATGACTTGACATAAACAGGTCCCGAGAGGTCATATACGGGAGCAAAACGCTCTGTAAGTTCAGGATAGGCCACTGCATTATAACTTACAGCAGTATTATTCTGCTCATCTCTAAATTCCATCTCTAAAATAGACTTGAACAAGCTGTATTGCGGCTTTCCTTTTAAATAGTCATTTATACTGGGCATGGGCTCTATCACCTTGTCCAACGTATGGATCATGCCATTTTCTGCAGCAATATCACTCTGCACGACATTTGCCCCAGCTACCTGCGCCCCAGTGAAAGGACGATTGTAAAAACTTTCAATATCCTCAGCAGGAATATCCCTTACATCAAGGTAATGTTGAAGAAAATAAGGTAAATATTTATTGTTGTTATTGTTGAGTTCGTATGTATCAAAACCATTTCTGTTTGCATCTACCACATCCAACTGGTCTCCGTAAATTTCATCCTTGTAAACCCCTTTGTAAAAAGCTGTTTTTCTCCGAAATGATGCAGACAAGGTGTCATTTCCAGGACCTCTCTGATAATATCCCAGTTCTCGAAGAGAATAAGCATTGTACACAAGGGAATAGGTGACGATTTCATAGGCCTTCTCGTCGGGGATATCGTCGATACCGCTGAGACCATTATCTTGAAAATATTGCTCAAAGGCTTCGTCATTGGGAGCGAACACGGTCCAATAGCCCGCTGAGCTGAGGGTCTGCTTGTAACCTGCCCTGTCCACCAGTGCCAGGTAATGGTCAAAGTCTCCCCGGAAACGGACGGAATCGGAAAGCATCTGGTAGACCGGCCCCTCCAGTCCTTCCGGACGGGCGTAGTAGTCATCGAATTCTTCCTTACATCCAAATAGGAAAACCCCTGACAAGCAAAAACACGCAAAAAGCAGTTTTGTAAAATTGTTCATAGATTATTTGAGGTTTTATGGTTAATCAACTCCTTTCAGCAAAGCTTCATTTGTCTTATTTATTTTCTTTCGCAAAAAAGAAAAAAGACTTTTATAAACTTTTACCCATAAAGGTTTAATCGAAATTTATAAAACTAAAACCCGTAAAGTGTTATGATCCGTACTGGTACAAAAATTAAGATATGACCATCGACATGCAAAGAAATCATTAGATTACACAATAATATAGTATTGTTTACGTCAAAGCGGAATCGATTCCGTAAACACAAAAAATCGCATCTTACTGGCTTCTAAAACGGTTTTATGGAGCTATTTCTCCTCTTCCAGGCAAAACATATATTTTTGCTTAAAACAATACTTTTTTTGCATAATGCCTGTAAGAAAATTAATTTGGCATCTCAGGCGTTTGAAAAAAATTTGCCAAGGGCTTTCTGTTAATTCTTTACCTTCTTTATTGCAGCCTAATTCGGATCAAGCAATATTTCCAGGGGCAAGGTAAGGGTTCCATTCATTTTGGTATACCGCCACAAAAACACCAAAACACTACGTTTTTTGGGGAAACAAAGGTGCTGACTGCACGACACCTCCTGACCAATTCACTTTGTGACTTCGGGCCTTCGTGGCGAAAAAGCAGGCCACATGTTGTTCCGACGGTTGTGCTGCGGAACCGAGAGCAGTGAGTTTTTAGCTCAACACCACCTACTGGAGCGATGCCTTGGGAAATGATTTGACGTTAACCACATAGCCCGCAATAGAGGGAATTTCAGCTAGTCGGCTTTCCGGTTCCTCCACTATTTTAATGGCGGATTAATAGTAAGCCACAAAGGCACCAAGGCACTACTTTTTTTGGGGAAACGAAGATGCTGACTGCACGACACCTCCCGACAAATCTACTTTGTGACTTCGAGCCTTCGTGGCAAAAAAGCAGGCCACATGTTGTTCCGACAGCGGTACTGCGGAACCGCGAGCAGTGAGTTTTTAGCTCAACACTTGTTAAAGTACGGGTGGCATAAAGGGTTAGTTCTTTTCTATTAAACGGCATATCAACGCCAATTGGTCTGACCCGCCGTCAGGTGGGCTAGCTTGGTAACGAATAAGATTACAGTAAACCTAATATGTGCCGTAGGTACATCAGCTGTGCACCCACCTTTTGATAATCAAGCCACTAAGTTTTTTTTGTGGAAACAAAGGTGCTGACTGCACGACACCTCCCGACCAATTCACTTTGTGACTTCGGGCCTTCGTGGCGAAAAAAGAAATAACATTAAAATAAAGGGATTCATACCCCACACTTGTCCCTCTACTTGCCCTCTTACGGACATAGCTATGGATACTGAAAATAAAAAAACCAGCTGCAAAAAATAATTGCGCAGCTGGTTTTTTATTTAAACATTGGTTGCCATCAGGTAAATCTGGCAAGTCTTTCGGCTGATATCAGCATTATAACTGGTTTACAATAACACCAACCTGAGGATTTCCTCAAAATACACCGACTTAGCTTCATCCGTAAGCTGCCAGTAATAGGACACTCCGCCCTCATCAGCACCAAAACCAAAGTAAGTCCTAGTCCCTGCGGGTGATTCCCCAGCACCTGAATAGAACTCGATACCGGCTGCAAAACGGACAAATAACATTGCCCCGCCTTCTTCATTACCTCCACTACCCGGCGCAGTTGTGGCCAAGACTTCCCCATTGGGCGCTGTATTTACATAAAGTAAATTTGCAGGAGGATTGAGCCATGAAAGATAATTACCCTCCTCTATTGTAACATCATCAAAAACTTCATCGCCTGTCTCAAAAACTTGGGCCGTTACGATTTCTCCTCCAGTTGGGTTAAAGGCCGCAGGATTTCCATTATTATCAAACCAGTTCAGACGATTATTTCTGGCTGCCCATTGGGAATTCAGTATTTGGGGTGCCGTTAATGCATTCCAAGCTGCTTTATCACTTCCATCAAAGTCGCCGGAGTTACCACTACGTCCAATGATAACCAAATCTGCAGCATTCAGCATATCAATATCCTCTTGAGGAGCACTGCTAAGGGCAGCGTTATAATAGATGCTAACATTAAAGCCCTTTTCTCGTAACCACTCAATCTGTGCATCATCATTGGAATCATCTGTTATGAACACAATCGAATATAGTGAGGTATCCACTGGCACTTCTACAGTAACTTCTTGGCTGCTTACAACTACTACTCCTTCTTCATCGGTGGCCGTTAACACAACTGTATAAGTTCCCGCCGCTGAATAAGTATGTGTTGGATTTTCATCGGTTGAGGTACTACCATCTCCAAAGTCCCATGAATAAGTAGCTACATTTTCAGATGTATTGGCAAAATTCACGGTCAGGCCTTCGTCATCAAAAGTATAATTCGCCATTGGTGGCCCAACTACGGTCACCTCTTTAGTCGTTTGGACAGTTGTCCCTCCTTGGGCAGTACTGTATAGAATGACTTCATAAGTCCCTCCATCCTCGTATACATGGATTGGGTTCTCCTCAGTGGAAGTGTTACCGTCCCCAAAATCCCACGAATAAGAAACAGAATTTTCGGATGCGTTCGTAAAGTTTACGGTCAGATATTCACTTTCAAAATCGTAATCAGCTTTTAGATTTTCAATGATTGTTATATCCTTGTCGGCTTCTACTATTTTTCCGTTTGCACCTTTAGCCGTTAATACAACAGTATAAATCCCGGCGGCCTCATAAGTATGACTTGGACTCTCATCTGTTGAGGTATTGCCATCACCGAAATTCCAAGAATAGGAAGTGACATTTTCTGATGAGTTAGTAAATGTGGCTATCAATTCATTCGTAGCCGTGGTGAAGCCTGCTGTTGGATTAACCGGCTCCATATCATCCTCCTTACAAGATGTGATAAGTATGAACGATAACACTAGAATCGCTAAACACTTTAAATTTCCATAATTCTTTTTCATAATCGATTATTTTGGGATTGAATTGGATTTTAACGCTTTAAACACCAGTGGTTATCATATATTTCAATAACCACTGGTGTTTCTATTTCATTTTATGAGCATCCCTCATTTACAGCTCATTGATATATAATGCTATATTTCAAATCAATTTATAATTAAATAAAACCAAAACCGTTATGCACTGTTATGAAAGAAATGATTCTATCATTATTGCGATATAATATTTGCAGCATCTATCTATTCGAAATAATCACGGCAGCTCCATTATCCGGCCTTTGGTCCCGGTCGACCGGGATTAAAACAGTAGGAGGTCAGGATGTAAAGAATTACCGTTATTGGCTATAAGGGTCAAACCGAAAAGCAAACAAAGCCTATATCCATAGTAAAAAAGCGAAAATTACGCTATTTTCGCTCAGGCACTAACTACAACCTAAGCGCAATGCCCAAGGCGTCTTATACATACCTCCTCATCCTCTATGTTCTGCTGTGGCGGTTTCCAGCAGAAGAAGCTTACGGGCAACAACTCCACTTAAAATTTGACCAGCTCACCGTCGACAATGGTCTCCCGCAGAATTCGGTATATTCTATCGCCAAAGACAAATATGGCTTTATGTGGTTTGGCACTTGGGGTGGTGCGGTACGATATGATGGGTACAATGTCCGGGTCTTTCGTGCAAACGAAAAGGACAGCACCGCCCTTTCTGACAACCGCATCAGTGGCATCATCACTGATTCGCTCGAGAATATCTGGGTCGAGGTAGAGCCCCGCGGCGAACTTTTTAAATACAATTATAAAACAGAAACCTTCCAAAAACCCAAAGAAGAACAGGTACCCGATTACCTCAGGGAAAAACTTAAAAAGCGTTACGTATATCACACCAAATATGCTTACAACCAGCGATTTGAGTGGCAAACATCCGCTAATGGCCTGATACAAATCAATAAGAAAACCAACGATACCCTTATCTACCAAGCCGAAATCCGTGATCCCATGTCGCTCTCTGACAACCTCGTCAAAGATGTATATTTGGACGACAGTGGACATCTATGGGTAGGAACACAGTCCGGTGGTGTGGACCATGCTGATTTGTATGACAAAGCATTCAGGAACTTTTATAAGGGTCGGCGTGGGGAAGGGCTTATAGACAATGTCGTCCGTGCCATTTGCCTGGATAAATCAGGGAAACTATGGATAGGTTCAGAGAACCAAGGAATCAGCATCCTGTCACCTAATGGAAATACGGCAAGCTACACCTATGCGGACAGCAAAAACCTCCCTGACCTTAGGATAAGATCTCTTTTTTGTGATTCAAAAGGAACGGTATGGGTCGGCACCAAAAAGGGACTGTTTTATTATGACGCAAAAAAGAAAACTTTCACGCAATGCACCATGGACATGTGCCATCCCAGTGTCTTTGCCATCACGGAGGACCAAAACGGCTCTATCTGGGTGGGCACCTTTTATGGCATCGCCAAATATGATCAATCCAAAGACCAATTTCATTGCCTTTA
This sequence comes from Echinicola soli, assembly GCF_006575665.1. Taxonomy (NCBI): domain Bacteria; kingdom Pseudomonadati; phylum Bacteroidota; class Cytophagia; order Cytophagales; family Cyclobacteriaceae; genus Echinicola; species Echinicola soli. The sequence goes on along the minus strand of NZ_CP041253.1, from coordinate 1,913,300 downwards.
TGCCTCAGATGGGTTGGCTGGCAATCAAATCATGGACCTATTGATGGATCAAAAGAACCGGCTTTGGGCAGCCACTGAAGAAGGCGGAGTAAGCTGTATCGAAAATCTTTCTGCCGGTCTTCATAACATAAAAATCACCAACTATACCCATGAAAGCCCCCATAACAAAAGCCTGCTGAGCAATCGTATCTACTCGCTGACTGAAGACCATAATGGCAATATCTGGGCCGGCTCTGATGCAGGACTAAATTGTATCCGGCCTTCCGAAAAAACCGTTCAGCACTACACCACCAAAAACGGCCTCATCGACAACCTTATAATGGCAGTGGCTTTTGATGGGGATAATTCCATCTGGGCCAGCCATACCAAAGGACTTTCCAGGCTAGACCTAGGCACCCAGAAAATCCAACATTTCAACAGAAAAGATGGCCTCCAGGGAAACGAATTCAAACCCAGTTCTGTCTTTAAAAATCCATCCGACAACAAGTTATACTTTGGCGGCTCCAATGGCCTGACGACCTTCATTCCCTCCCATATCAAAACCAATCCCAATCCACCCAAAATGGTGCTAACAAGGCTCAGTGTAATGCACCAAGAGCTCAACATCGGCACCAAGGTGCGGGACCGCACCATTCTGAAAAGTTCATTGCAGGCCACTGATGAAATCACCCTTACCTGGTGGGACAAATCCTTTCAAGTGGAATTTGCGGCCATTCACTTCACTAATCCCTCAAGCAATATGTACAAGTACAAACTTGAAGGGTACGACGAAGAATGGATTACCACCGATGCCACCAGAAGAATCGCTTCCTATGCCAACCTGCCCGCTGGAGAGTACACTTTCAAGGTCTTGGGTGCCAATAGTGACGGTTTATGGAGTGAATCTCCCGCTACTTTGAGCATCATTATGCTAAGCCCTTGGTGGCTAAGCTGGTGGGCCATTTGCCTCTATTTGCTAGCAGCAGGATGTGTGATATGGCTGGTATACCGCTACTTGGATTCCAAAATCCAGCTGCGAAAAAAGGAGGCCATCCACCAGTCAAAACTCCAATTCTTTACCGAAATATCACATGAATTCAGGACACCACTGACACTGATCATGGATCCGCTGGAACAACTGATCCACGAAAAACCTAAAAAACAGCTCGCAGAGTACTACTACCAGCTCATGCGCGATAATGCCCAGCAACTTCTTATGCTCATCAACCAGCTCCTGGATTTCCGGAAGTTAGAGGCAGGGAAACTCCAGCTAAACCTGCAACAAAGCGATATCATCGCCTTTGTAAAAAAAACAGTTGCTTCCTTCGAACACCTGGCTGAAAAGCAAGGTATTGCACTTAGTATGGAAACGCCCATTTCTTCCCACCCGATTCCCTTTGACCAGGATAAAATCACCATGGTGCTGAATAACCTCCTGTCCAATGCCTTGAAATTTACACCAAGCCCGGGAAAAGTCCTCGTGGCCATCCGGCCTAGCGAGCACTCAAAGAAAGGAATTTTTATAGAAGTAAGGGACTCGGGTCCCGGTATTCCCAAAGAAGAGCAAGAAAAAATCTTTGGTATCTTCTATCAGGTAAAAAACGGAAAAGCCAAATCAGAAGGGTCGGGAATTGGCCTTGCCCTTACCAAAGAGCTGGTAGCACTCCACGGAGGTAAAATGTCCCTAGAAAGCAGTCTTGGAAAAGGCACAAACCTTGGTTTTTTCCTCCCTGATGCACCCGCTTCTGCATCGAATAATACTTCAGCGACACCAAAACCTGTTGATTGGTCTCCATCTGCTATTCCCGATAAGCCAAATGTCCTGCCGCCAAACCAGCCTTCATCAATTCAAAATGCTCCTTTACTCCTAATAGTGGACGATAATAAAGAAATCAGAAGCTATATCGAAATGCATTTTGGGAGCCAGTACGCCATCAGCACTGCCTCCAATGGAAAGGAAGGCATGTCCAAAGCCTTTGATGAAATCCCGGATTTGATCATCAGTGATGTCATGATGCCTGATATGAACGGCCTCCAGCTTTGCCAACAGCTCAAAGCAGACATGCGTACCAGCCACATCCCCATCATTCTCCTAACGGCAAGGCAATCAAACGAAGCTAAAACCGAAGCCTATGGAACTGGAGCGGACTCCTATGTCACCAAGCCGTTCAGTACTCAGGTCCTCATGGCCAGGGTCAAAAACCTGCTCGACCAGCGTAGGCATCTGCAGGCTAAATTCACGACAGGAACCGCCGAAGATTTTGGAGAATTCATGTCCAACCCTTTGGACAAAAGCTTCTTGGAAAATGCCCGCCAGTATATTGAAGCCAATCTGGAATCTGAAGACCTGGATGTCGATTCCCTCGCTCGAAAACTGAACATGAGCCGCCCCCAATTTTACCGAAAAATCAAAGGGCTTACTGATAAGTCAGCGGCGGAATTCATCACTAGCTTCCGAATGGAAAAAGCTTCCTCATTACTGCTCAGTGGTGAATTTAATGTCTCAGAAACTGCCTATAAGGTAGGATATAATCTGCCCAATAATTTTTCCCGTGCCTTTATCAAACATTTTGGAGTATCCCCAAGCCAATATATCAAAGAAAAAAGAAATAAAACATAAACAACTGATTACCAAAAAATTAAAACAAAATGTTATCAGTTTTTTATTCAAATATGATAGGTTTTTGAACGATAATGATAAGCTCAATAACTGGAAATTAGCGAACTTTATTTCAGTTTAGTAAGAAACTAAGCTTAGGGTTAATTACATCAGTAATGTCTCCATGGTTTGGGATCGGCAGCTTGGGATTTAACACGTTCAATGTGCTCATTAACATCCATTGAATCTCAGCACCGGCCACTGCCACGGAGACTTTATTTTTTTATCCCTGCCTGGCTTACTGAAAAACACTGATCAAGCAATATTTCTGGGGGAAGAGGTAAGGTTTCCATTCATTTTGGCATGCCGTCACAACGTCCCCAAGACACGAAGTGTTCTATAGCAGATTTCAAATTTCATAGAAGACAAACAGCTTAGAGCCTTGTGGCAAAAAACAATAAAGAAATCATATTAAAATAAGAGTGATATGAGAACCAACCAGAGTCGACATCACGGATTCTGTTTTTCCTAGTACAAAAAGATATTGTCCAAGCCAGATTATTCTACAAAATAACGAATTTTCCACAGTATCCGTGGTACATGAATATTGTATATTCATCTGCCCCAGAGTATAATCGTCCAAGACGATTATTTGAAATAATTAGAAGCCTATGAAACGATATTCTGACTCTCTGATCCTGGTAGTATTGTGTTTTGGTCTTTTTTTCTTCTCATTCAAGGTTCAAAGCCAAACATCTTCTACAAAACAGGACAGCTCGCTGGATCTCTACCTCCTTATCGGTCAATCCAATATGGCGGGAAGAGGCCCACTGGATACTACAATAAGCTCGTCCGACCCAAGAATACTGATGCTAGATAGCAATAATCAATGGGTTCCGGCAATAGATCCTCTGCATTTTGACAAACCTATGGCGGGGGTAGGTCCCGGTCTTAATTTTGCCAAGGCTATGCTAGAAAAGTACCCTGACCAACGAATTGGCCTGATCCCTTGTGCCTGGGGCGGTTCCCCCATCCGTGTTTGGGCACCAGGGACTAAATATCTTGACCATTTTCCTTATGATGAAGCCATCTTCAGGGCAAAGACAGCCACAAAAACAGGGGTGCTCAAAGGAATCCTATGGCATCAGGGGGAATCGGACAATGATCCTGAAAAGGCAGCCAGTTACTTTGAAAACCTAAAAACATTGATCACCAATCTACGCAGGGACCTCAATGCCCCTAACCTGCCCTTTATAGCTGGTGAAATCGGCTACTTTAACCGGGAAGACCATATCAATTCAGTCCTCAAGCAGCTACCTGATTCCCTCCCTTTTACTGCCGTGGTTTCTGCTGAAGGCCTTACTGATAAAGGGGACCGTTTACATTTTGACACTCCCTCTGCACATAAACTGGGATTGCGTTACGCCAAAGCAATTCAACAACTGCGTTCGGCTATCACATCAGATTTTTAGATGTTAGACTTGAGATTTCGGAAAGGCACTTACCCTGACTACTAAGCTTATACTCATTGTCCTGTTTCTGATCTATCCAACGAAAGACTGGCCTGCTTGCTTGCGGATCAAGCCATGTTTCTGAGAGCAAATAAATTTCAATCTACTTTTTTTTTAAAATTCCTTTTTCCTGTTGATTATGGGAATAATGCTCCACTGGCGTGGATCGGGTTTTAGTGTAAATTTGTGGGCATTGGTCAGGTGATCGATGCTAAAACCTACATCGGTTTGCTAGACTGTTTACCATAGGCGTAGCCCAGGGCTATGGATATAACGCCATTTCAAGTCTTGGTTTATCTTCTCTTGGCTTTCCAATTTTAAAAAAATCAGCGCAAATCTTATTAATCTGAACCATCTGCGTGCTATCGAAACCAAGCCTAATCCCTCCAACTTTTTCGCTTGACCCGTTATAGCCTGTCCTCCCAAAATCCTTCGGGACAGGCTGACGGATGTAGGGAAAAACTGAAACGACCAGTTTTCCAATGGATCAAAAAAAGGGAGAACTCCGTAACGAAGCCCTCCCATAACCTATTTAAACCAAAATCTATTATTCCTTTCTGATCCTTCTGCTATAATTTTCCCCCTCCACTTCAAGGGTAATCAAATATTCTCCTGGACTTAGCTGCTCACCCAGCTTGGAATTCTGGTTGCCTTCCCCATCTTCATGGATATTTTGGTTCAGGTCATATATGATATAGTGATATGACTTGAAGCCTTTGATGCTAAAATAGTCTGTGGCTGGGTTTGGATAGACCACAAAATCCTCTTCGGCTTCGGCCAGTTTTATTTTTTTACAGTCTGTCGCCTCTAAATCCACTCCGGTGATTTGGATAAAATCGATATTGGCACGCCCTAACCCATCCATTTTCTTTATTTCCAGGATATTTTCACCTTCTTCCAACGTAAGCGTCAAATGGAGTTCCTGCCAATCTTCCCAGCTAGCGGCCGGTGTATAGGAAAGCTGACGGGTACTGTTATTCATGATCAAATCAGATGAAAGGTATTGCCCGCTGCCATTTGCGTAACGGATGGTCACCTCAACCTCCTGGGACATGGAGGTATTGATGGAGGAGGCTATTTTTCCATTGGTCTTTTTGTCCATAATCAAATACCCCTGATCTGAATACCCTTCAAAACGGTCGTCGAACATGGCGCTTTTATAGCAGGAAGCCTCACTTTCCATTGTCAGGGTCATACAGGGCTGCAGTCCCGTATCCCCGCCTACACAAGTCCCGCATTCGTCCATATAAGCTGTACCGTCCACTACTCCGTTACAGTCTTTCACCCCTACCATGTAAATGTCATGTTCGGGATAACCATCAGCAAAGTAATAGCCTGTATGGGCAGGTTGGTTATAGCCGATACTTTGCACCACGATATTCATCCTATAAAGGGGATCATGCATCAAGGTCGGATTTTTCCTTTCTGTAGGAATCCAAGTGGAGAAAACAAGCAGCTCTTCATTATTTCCATTCCTGAGGATAATTTCCTCTCTCCAATCCCCTAATATATCTGCCACCAGATTGGCATCATTTTTTGAACCATGAATCGTCGATGCCCCGTAGTACCAACCTGTAAATATTCTCGAGTCACCATTGACATTTGCTCCGCCCCTTCGCTCACGTTGCACATCCCCGTCAAAATACACCGGCTGGTTATAGGCATTATAATTGGTTGGGATTTCATTGCCCTGGGCATCATAGTTGGGAAAACCAATGGCCACTACTTCTGAGCCCCGGTAACCGGGATCCGCATCTGCGGCCCATGCACGTCCCACATCTGATGAACTGAGCACTTCCCAAATGATCTCCCCGGTTCCTGCATCCCGCATGGAAATGCCATAAGTGTCATTTTCATGCCCCTGGAAATATTCCAACCCCGGACGATCGGGCATGTGGTCTGTCAGGTGGTGGGAATCGCCATGACCTCTCCCAGTAGTATAAAGACCGGTCCCATCATTGTCAATCGCCATGGCTCCGTACATTAGTTCATCAGAGCCATCCCCATCAACATCTCCGACCCCTACACTGTGGTTTCCCTGTCCAGCATAATCCTCATTACCCGGATCATTCGTATCAAATGTCCAAACCTGATTCAGGTTCATACCGTCCCATGTATAGGCACCCATCGCGATTTTTTCATAAATTCCTCTTGTACTGACAAGAATAGGCCCCAGTGCTTGATCATACAGCACAGCGGTTTTCAGAGAACTGGCTCTATGACCATAGTCATCCCCCCAGTCATTGGAATCCCCTATTTGGGGAAAATAATCCACCGTGGCCATTTCTGCACCAGACGCTCCATTAAAAACCGTCAAATAAGTAGGGCCTCCCATCATCCGTCCTGAAGGCCGTGGTATAATATAGGAGTCATCGTCACTTCCCGCCGGTCCGGTGCTTAGGTAAGTTCCTGTACCATCCTTCGTACCCGGGCCGGTTTTAAGGGCTACTTCCGCTTTTCCGTCCATGTCAAGATCATACACCATGATATTCAGCTTGTTCTTGGTGGTGTTAGGACCACATTCAATCCTCCACAAGCTGTTTCCCTCCAAATCAATGGCTTCTAAGAACGAATTGATGGAAACGCCATCCGGTTCCCATTCAAAAACCAATTCATATTTCCCATCGCCATCTAGATCCCCAACGCTCATATCCCCTGGTATGTATGATATGGTATCCACAACGGGAGGAGCTGGTAATGGGATTTTCTTATGCGGTAAACTAGGTCTACCAGGATTTCGATAAGCTGGCTTAAGGCTCCACACTTCTACTTCACCGGATTGCTCCGGACCACCGGAATGTAGGGTTTCCACCTTATAAACATCCTCTACTGTTCCTTCACTGTCCTCATAGTTTGTGGATTCGGTAATCGGTTCGGTGTTGATTTTTTCACCGTTCCGGTAAAGGTTAAAGCCAATGCTATCGGGATCAGTTCCCAGCATTCTCCAGGAAAGATAAACACCATCACTTTTTTCCAGCGCTATAAGCCCCCGGTCCAAAAACTCCATCGGCCTTTGGGCTGCAACTTCCGATACATTCAAAAAACATACTACAAATGTCCATGCTATGGCCAGCGTTTTTTTCCGAAGAGGGATGAGAATCCCCCGGCCACCCCCCGGTCCGGGAGCGGTAATTGTAAAAAGATTCATAAGCATTTGGTTATATTGGTTGTTGTTAATTAAAATTCAGTCAGTATTGCTTTATCATATTTTAATATTGATAATTGACTTATGATCATAAACTGTTATTCTGCTTTTTCATAAAATTCTATCTCTACAATATCCAGAGATCCTTTGGTTTTCTTCTCTTCACCGGAAGGCTCTATCTTGCCCGTGATTTCCACGATACCGAAAGCATCCCCGTCAATATTGGCTCCGATCAATTTTATCAATACTTTTTTTCCTTTGGTTGGCGGAAATTCGAGGGTCACGTAGCCCAGGCTTTTTTCAGTATTGCCCGAATAGACTTCCCTACCGTCTATACTGACTGAAATAGGATAACTTCGATTACGCCAGTTGCTTAGTTTCATCGTGATTTCACTGATTTCCGCCTCTCTCTCCAGCTCATATTCTATCCATCCGGTGGAAAGTGCCCCGTCATTTTCCCAACTGGAAAGCTCATTGTCATCATAGGATTTTTTCACCTCATCGCTGTTGACCTGCGCTTTGGCAGTGCGTACTGCCACAGGAACCCTGGACAGACGATACGAAGGCCCGCTGGGCGTCGGTCCTCTGTCCAGATAGGAAGGGAGATCTTCTCCCGGTAAGGTCTTGGCCAGCCCGTTCTCTACCTCAAACGGTCGTGAAGTCCAATCGATAGTGTCCGGTTTTAATCCTTTCGCCACTGCTTTTAAGCTGATCTTCCCGGCCTTGTCGGTAGACCGCACAAAAACCCGGTTTACACCACCTTCCACAGGCAAATTTTCGGAAAAAACGTAATTATCGGGTCCCTGGGCGATACCGCCCCGCCATTCAGCAGGCCCCTCCAATGAGAAGTTGATCATATCCAGTGCCGTAGGACAGCGTCTGCCCTCTTCATCCACTACTTCTACCTGTACCAGGGCCAGGTCATGTCCATCAGCCCGCATACCTTCAGGGTGCTGCATCAGGGACAATTTCAGAGCATGCGGTTTACCGGATGTAATGATCTCATCCTCACTGATCTTATCTCCATTTTCATCATAACTTACCGCCCTGATACTTCCTGCTTCCCAGGCCACATCAGGGAAAGTGAAAAGGAAGCGATGAGTCTGCTTCCCTTTCCCTAGGGATTTGTCATTCACAAATAACGCTACTTCCTGTGCATTGGAAACCACATAAATATCTTTTACTACCTCTTTCTCATAGTTCCAGTGTCCGATAATATGTGTCCGCGGTTTTTCAGGGTCTACCCATCCATCCCACATCACCTGATGGGCATAATACCCGTCTTTTGGGATACGCATTGGATCTACCTCCCCGCTTCTGCGGTAATTTTCTGCTCCACGGTAATGGGTCTGGGTATCTGAAAACACAATATTGACACCTCCAGAGCTTACCCGTTTTCCGGTTCCGGGCCGTTCGCGGTAGTAGTCATACCACCGGACAATGTCTTCAATGGCATGAGAATCCTGATTGTGGTTATATGAACTGGCATCTTTACCTTTGTAGGGCGGCCCATCACCGTCTTTGTGGTAAGGAGGCGTGTACTCATCCCAGTACTTACGGAGTCCTTCATCCCGTGAATATTCGGTAGCCCACATGGGTTGATCCGCACTTTTGTTGATGTAAAGCATCTCTCCCCCATATTCTGCCACCTTGCTGTCCAACATCTCACGGCTGCCGATCGCCCTTCCCCCATAAGGGTCATACCTATCCCTAATCTGTTTCATCTCACTCATGTGGGACTCACTGATATTGTCGTTGCCACATTCATAAAATAAAATACTGGGATTATTGCGGTTATAGATAATGGCATCTCTCATGAGGTTTTTACGCTGTTCCCATCGCACACCCTGCACGTCGCCTTCCGCATCTCCGGCAGGCATGGCCTGTATCAACCCCACCCGGTCACTGGACTCCACATCCTGCTTCCAAGGAGTGATATGCATCCATCGCACCAGGTTGGCATTCCCTTTTACCATAAGGCTATTACTGTAGTCACTGATCCATGCCGGCACCGACATGCCGACTCCCGGCCATTCGTTACTGGTTCGCTGCGCATAGCCTTTCATCTGCAGCACACGGTCATTGAGGTACACCATCCCTTCTTTAAAAGCGGTTTTTCTAAATCCGGTAGTGGTCTTTACCTGATCCACAGGCACTCCATCTACCATCAGCGTAGTGTACACATCATACAGATAACCATATCCCCAGCTCCAAAAATGAAGTTTTTCTACTCGTTCACTGGCCTTGACCGTCGCGGTTTGTCCAGGAGAAAGGGTGGTCTCCCAGCCTTCAAAGGATTTTATCTCCTTGCCTTCCATATCTTTTATGGACACTACATATTGAAATGATTTGGATACGGGATATTCATTCCTGACCTGTGCCTCAGCAGTTATTTCAGCGGACTTTTCGGCAATGTTGATGTTTTGAGCATATACATAAACTCCCGTGGTGCCAAGGTTTGAGTATAACGGAAGGGTTTGGTATAACTTATCGGTGATATGCAGGTAGACATTTTTGGGAATACCTCCATAATTTACATTAAAATTACGGTCGCTCCACTGATATTTGGTATTCGTAGATTTTTCCCGGTAATCCCAGTCATTGTCCGTTCTGACAGCAATGACATTTTCCGCTGGTGCCGGTTTGAGTACAGCGGTCAGGTCAAACCCTACGGCCATGGCACCGTTTTCATGCCGGCCGATATGCTGTCCGTTTACGTAAAATTCAGCGCCCTGCCGTACTCCTTCAAATTCCAAAAACACTTTTTGTTGTTCGGCTCCCTTTGGTAATACAAAACTCTTTCTGTACCAGGCTACCCCAGTAGTCAGATCATGGATATCCACTTTGAATACTTCATCCTCGTTCCAAGCGTATGGAAGGGTAACCTTTTGCCAGTCACTGTCATTGAATTTTGCAGTAGCTGCTTGCACTGGATCACCCACTTTTACTTTCCATCCCGGATTAAAATTATAAGTTGATCTTTGGGCGTGGGAAGACTGTAACAGCAGTGCCCAACTCACCAAAAACAACGCTATTAGTTTAGAAATTCTCATCATTACGAAACGCTAAGTTTTACTCGGTTATCATTGCGGTTGATCAGGCTTTCTCGCTGTCATCTGAGTCAATAAAACAGGACAAAAACCTATATGCATACCATCATTTTATTTTTCAAAAGACATAATATAATTATATCTAACACTTCAAAAGTAATAAAATACAGAATTAAATTTCTTAATTTAATAAAATTATTAACGGAATCGTTTTCGTAAAAAAAGCATAGTAAAGCAGCAAATTCTTTGAAGAAAGTCACTCAAAAAAATCAGGATATAATCTTCCCCGAGCACCTTCCATCTGAAGAAAATGCATCCATAAATTTTAATTTGCAGTGGAAAAAACCAGCCTTAAAATAAAGGCCGGTTTTCTGAATTTATTATAAACCCCTAATTGGAATAAACCAATAAAAAACCAGTCACCATAAAAATCTAATGGCGATTGTAGTTATAATACTTATTAAACTAAAACTAATGGATTTAACAGAGAATATTATACTGTACTATACTGTACTGAATACAAAAAAATTTTGATCGGTTGTTCACGATTCAGAAAACTGAAACAGGCTTATACCTAATTTAGGGGATATTTCTTTGTGACACCCGAAATATAGAGGGATAATTTTAAAATGTAAAATAAACACTTTAATATTTATGTGTATTCGCAATGTTTCACCCAACCCAACATTGTAAGGGTCATGTTATTTTATGTTCTTTTATTCAGGTGTAAAATTGCTTTCAAAAGTTCTTTATGAATGCTACGCATTTCCATTGATGAAAAGAACAGAAAATCTAGACCACCTTAAGTCTCTTAATTTCTCAATGGTTGATTATCTGCATAAACCCTTGCCCACCAAACTATAAACTGACTTATCCCGAACGAAGATATCCCTTTAAGATGCTATAGCTATCTGCCTTAACAAACTGTACTGACAGCCCATAGGGCCTCCTTCGCAGGACATCCTACCATCTAACGGCTCTACTCATTCTTCTTTTCTCTTCCCTTTGCCTCTTTGCTATAGTGGATATCAAGGTGTTCGGAATTTTCCGACACCACTTTATCACCGGTGCTCGGTACGTCTAAAGTTATGTCCCGTAGCTCGGCACCTATTACATCTCCAAAGTAAATCGCAGTACGTCTTTCCTCTCCCAAAACATGTACCCGGACATTATGCATAGCGATGCTTCTCACATGCCTTATAAAGAACCCATAAGAGGGGAGGACACCAAATTTCTGTGGCTCAGGATAAGCCTCTTTGTACTCGGGCACTTCCTGCTGGATGTTCTTTTCCTCCTCTTCAGGCAGTGGACGATACCAAATGCGGATATTGCTCAGGCTTACCTCTTCAATCGGATGTCCTGGCAAACCACTGATGATAGAAGAAAAACGGGAATCGGCATTGTAAACATTAACATTACTGATGTTGACGCGACGGAGCCTACCCACCTTGGCATTATCAGGCCCTCGCATACGTGCTCCCAACCTCAGAAAAAACGGTGAATTGGTCACATCACGCATTGTAATATTATTGATCACGATATCTTCCAGGAGTGCCCCATCGACCGTTTCCAGTGCCAGCCCCCTACAGTGTTTAAAGACGCAATTACTGATGGTGATGTTTTTAAACCCACCATTGGATTCGGTGCCCATTTTAATCCGTCCAGTAGGCCCTTCTTGGTCAGGCACCTGATCGGCTTCCTCGGTCTGGTATGTCCCATCGATAAAGGTTCCCAGATCATACCCGCTCACCTGACAATTGGTAATCACCACATCCTCCGTAGCCCGGGCTTCTCCCAGGGCATAAGAACTTTTCAGGCAGATGGCATCATCATTTGGCGTATTGATCTTGCAGTTGGAAATGGTCACATGCCTGCAGCAGTCGATGTCCATCCCATCCCGATTGGTGTCCATCTTCAAGTTATCGATGGTCAGGTTATCCACACCGGTAGCCAGTATTCCAAAGTGCCCTCCACGCACAATGGTAAAATCCTTTAACGTGACATTTTTGCAGAGCTTTAGCGCTATGGCCTTGTTAGCACCACCGTCCCACATATATGGCCGGGCATCCACCCCAATATTTTCCCAGTGCTTGTTAGTGCTATAGAAACCACGGCTTAGGCCCTTTCCATCAATCATCCCAGTTCCCAAAATCGCCACATTATCCAGTCCAATTCCCCAAATCAAGGAGTTTTTCCAGTGGCTGTGACCAAAATCCTGGTACTTATTGCCCGGGCCAGCTTCTGGATCATCGTACCTACCTTTATCTCCCTCTCCCGCTGCAATAAGGGTACTGCCATGATCCAGGAATAAAGAAATATTGCTTTTTAACCGGATCGAATAAGAAAGATACTTTCCGGCAGGAAAAAACACCGTTCCCCCACCTGCCGCAGCGGCTGCTTCGATCGCCTGGTTGATCGCTTCGGTATCCAATGTTTTACCATCCCCCACTGCACCATAATCCCTGACGTTATAAGGGGAAAGGATATTTGCCCATAGAGGATGGCAAAAAAACAACAAAAGCAACGAACAGAACAGGGATAGTTTTTTCATGGCACTCGGTAACGATTTGACCTGACGGAAAGTTATGTAAATTACCAGCAATATCTGTAAGGCTGTATGAGGGTATTTTACGCTACAGATCTATAGCAGCATATTACAGGATACTGCAGTTACTTGCTTTTTATATTTTAACACTTCTTAAATAGATCATTTTAACCCAAGACAACCTCATCTTACCAATGGAGAAACAAAAGACTTTTTGGAAAATAAATTTCATAAGCCTGGCCATTATTTTATCCAGTATCATCATGAAGAAGGAAGATGTCCTTGCTGTCACATTATCCCATCATTTTTCATCACCCCAAGACACCTCTTCTAATCGTCTAGGACTTTTGGAGGCATACCAAGACCCCGTCATTGGCCCAAGCCACCCTGATGTAATCGCCAGCGACAATCAATCAGGATTTGAAACCGGTCAGGTCGTGAAAATCGACGGAAAGTACCACATGTTTGTCAATGAAATGTTCGAACGCCCACACCGGGACATGCGCATTGCATACTGGACCAGCGAAGATGCCATCCACTGGTCCCGTCGGGTGACGATAAAAGAAAGCATTCCGGGAAGATCTCCGTCCAATCCCCTTTCTGAAGTATGGGTCACGGGTGTAGAGTTTAATGAAGAAGAAAATGCCTGGAATATTTTTTATGTGGCCTATCGTGGCGGGGATGAAGCTAAAGGTGAATTGAAAGGCTATGATTACGAAGGTAAAATCTGGCGGGCAAAATCGGTCATCCCCGGTAAGGGAGGTATTGCCGGGCCCTATGCGGATATGGGCATCATTATGCAGCAAGACGAAAATTCCCAGCAATGGGAAGGGGAGCAAGCAGTGGCTACCTTTAATCCCTACAAAGCAGGAAATACCTGGTATGCTTTTTATGACGGTCACAACCACACTCCCCGGGGGCCTTGGCCCACAGGACTGGCTTTTGCCTCGAAACTTAGCGGACCATGGACAAGAATGCCGGAAGGATTTAACCCAGTCCCAATAGTGGATGAATTTATGGAAAATCCACAGGTAACCAAAATGGGTAACGGCAGGTTCCTGACGGTATTTGATACATTTGGGGATCAGGAAATCGGCTACAGTATATCAGAAGACGGCATCCACTGGGGCCCGGAAATCCGGCTCAAAGTCCAGTCAGAAGATAACATTTGGGCTGAAGACGGAGACCATGCCATGCGAACACCGCTGTGTATCATTGAAGAAGAGGACGGTACTTTTACGGTAATCTATACCGCCATGAGTATCGTCGACGGCCAAAAATTCTACGCGGTTGGAAAATGCACATTGGGATGGAAGCCATGATCATAGAAACCTGTCAAAAAGCACCTATGATGTCGTGAGCGACCTTAGGAAGATTCCAGTAATCAATGGCAGTACATATCAGCATACTAAAATCCTTCATCATGGTTATATTTGACCAGTAACATGAGTTTGATTTTAAAAACCGTCACTACGAGCCTGTCTGGAGCCAAACAGGCCTATCTGGAGCCAAGCAGGCCTGTCTGGAGCCAAACAGGGCACTGAGGACGGTTGTGCGGTTGAAAAGGGTGCGCAATGACGGATTGACATCGATTTTATGGTCGAACTCAGGTTAGCAGGAAAGGCCTGCACAAATTTTTGAAGATATCTTTTTGGTACCTTCATTGACGCTTTCACGATTTTCTTAAAATCATAAATCATAATCTAAAAAAATGCAATTCCGACGAATAACCGCCTTGCTTGCCGCCATCATGCTTTTGGCAAGTGTCTCAAAAGCCCAAGAGCTTCCCTCCAAAGAAGAGGTCATGGATCAGATGGTACTTACCAATAAGTACTTTATGGAAAAATGGCCTGATCCGGGCAAAACCGTCATCACCAACAGGGAACGGTCCAGTAATCTCTGGACCCGGGCCGTTTATTATGAAGGACTGATGGCACTTTATACGCTGAAACAGGACCAAGCCTATTATGACTACGCAGTAGAATGGGGAGAATCGCATAGCTGGGACCTGAGAAATGGCACCCAAACACGCCATGCAGATAACCACTGTGCCGGACAAACCTATATCATGCTTTATGAAATGGATCAAAAGCCTGAGCGGATCGAGCATATCCAGGCATCCATCGACGCCATGCTGGATACGTACAAAATCAACGATTGGGACTGGATCGATGCCCTGCAAATGGCCATGCCGGTGTTTGCCCAATTGACCAACCTTACCGGAGACAAGAAGTACTCAGAGCGCATGTACGAAATGTATATGGATACCAAAGTAACCCAAGGACTCTTTAACCCTGCAGATGACCTTTGGTGGAGAGACAGTGATTTTCGTCCTCCCTACAAGGAGCCCAATGGCAATGATTGCTACTGGTCCCGTGGTAATGGCTGGGTAGTGGCCGCCATGGTACGTACCCTGGAATTCTTACCGGCTGATGACCCGCACCGCTTCGAATATGTGCAAATGCTGCAACGTATGCTAAAAGCCGTTTTGACCGTGCAGCGTACAGATGGTTTCTGGAACGTCAGCTTGCATGACCCGACACACTTTGAAGGAAAAGAGACTTCCGGCACCGCCTTATTCCTTTACGGTATGGCCTGGGGTGTAAATAATGGCCTTCTGGAAAAAGAAGTGTACATGCCGGCCATTACCAAAGCTTGGAATGCGATCTCCTCGGAAGCTATCCATGACAACGGTTTTTTGGGCTACCTTCAAGGCACCGGCAAAGAGCCCAAAGACGGCCAACCGGTAACCTACACCAGTAAACCTGATTTCGAAGACTATGGATTGGGATGCTTTCTCCTTGCCGCTACGGAAGTATATAAGTTAGTAGATTAAGCCTTTCTGTATTAATTTTAAACACCATAATTCTGAATGAAAAAGTCACTCTTTGTACGATAAGGGTGACTTTTTTATATTTCCATGACCAACCCAACCAAAAGCCCATGAAAACCGTCCTTTCTATCCTTTTTACCATTTTGGTCATCTTTTCTGCCGCCGCCCAAAACTATCCTTCCCGAAGCAATATTCTCTGGGTCACCGAACCTGATCACAGTGACTGGCTCTATGCCCTCGATGAAGAAGCGGAGGTAGCCATATCACTTTATGAATTTGGCATTCCAGTGGATAATGTCGAAGTACACTATGCAGTGGGTCCTGAAATGCTCGATCCCGACACCGAAGGAAGCATAACCCTGAAAAACGGCAAAGGAAGGGTCTCTATGGGCACTTCCTCTGAGCCAGGTTTTAGGGACTGTTGGCTCACCGTAAAACTTCATGGGCAGACATACAAGCACCATGTGAAGGTAGGGTTTGAGCCGGAGAAATTAACGCCTTACACTTCGTTTCCGGATGACTTTGAAGCCTTTTGGGATAAGGCTAAGGAAGAAGCGACCAGCACTCCCATGGAGGTGGAAAAAGTATTTGTACCGGAATATTCCAACGGTTTAGTGGATTGCTACCTGGTCAAACTTCAGGCGTATAAAAAAGGTCAGCAGGTCTACGGGTACCTGACCATTCCAAAAAAAGAAGGGAAATTCCCGGTCGTCTTTGCCCCACCGGGCGCAGGGATCAAACCCATGGATCCCATGAAGCATTATTTCTATGCAGAAAGCGGTGTGATCCGTTTTGATATGGAAATCCATGGTATCCGCCCGGACCTGGATGCCAAAACCTATAAAGAGATCAGCCGCTCCTTTGGCCATGGCAACAACAGCTATCTGGTCAACGGACTTGACGACAGGGACAGTTATTATATGAAGAAGGTGTACCTTTCTTGTGTGCGGGCACTGGATTTTCTCATCTCACTTCCCAAGTGGGACGGTAAAAACCTGATCGCCCAAGGAGGCAGTCAGGGCGGTGCTTTGGCACTGATCACTGCCGGACTGGATGACCGGATCACCGCATGTGCGGCCAATCATCCCGCCCTCAGCGATATGGCCGGTTACAAAGCAGGAAGAGCTGGTGGATATCCCCATTTGTTCAAGTATTATGAAGGGATGAACACCCCCGAAAAACTCAAAACGCTGGAATATTACGATGTAGTGAATTTTGCCAAATTGATCGATGTGCCCGTATTCATGACCTGGGGCTATAATGACAATGTCTGTCCACCCACGACCAGCTATATCGTGTATAATGCCTTGGATACAGAAAAAGAAGCGTATATCACACCAATCAATGAACATTGGGTATCCGAAAAAACCAGGAGGGTGATCTTGGACTGGATTAAAGCACACTTGAAATAAACATCAGGGCTCTTTGCCTACCTAATACCCATATAACCATGAAAAAAACCTTTCTGTTGCTATTTTGCCTTATCTCATTTACCGGCTATTCCCAAATCCTGAAAAGGCCCATTCCGGACAAATTGGTCGTATTGACCTTTGATGACGCTCCTGCCAGCCACTATTCGGTGGTGGCACCATTACTGAAAGCGTATGGCTTTGGAGCGACATTTTTTGTCTGTGAGTTTCCCCCCAATTTTTCTGACAGCACCAAATACATGAACTGGCGTCAAATCAGGGCATTGGATCAAATGGGCTTTGAAGTGGCGAATCATACCCGTTCCCATGCCCACGTCAATGAACTGAACAGACAACAGACCACCGCACAGCTTGCCTATATTGAGGACAAATGTGATTCATTGGGAATCCCCATTCCCAAAAGCTTTGCCTACCCGGCTTATGACATCAGTAAAACCTGCTTTGAGGTGTTGGAAGAAAAAGGTTATGATTTTGCCCGGGCAGGTGGAAAACGGGCTTACGATCCATTCAAAGACCATCCCTACCTCCTTCCCAGCTGGGCTACCAAAGAAGACAATAAAGACGAAATCATGGCTGCATTGCAGGAAGCAAAAGCGGGTAAAATCGTCATCCTGACCATTCACGGTGTACCCGACATCGAGCACCCGTGGGTAAATACCCCGCCTTCGCTCTTTAGTGGGTACCTGGATTACCTGAAGGACAATCACTATCACGTCATTTCACTCAGTGACTTAGCACAATACATCGACCCCGATGAAGCCAAAAACTCAATTGCCATCGACACGAGCAAACCTTACAAAAATTGATAAGCAGAAAACCAAGAGAAAGATGATACGGAAGATGATAGTATATTCGTCATGAGTATGGGGCTACATTGTATACAACCAATATTGTGACAGGCCGCTGCCCCAATAAAGGAATTACAATATGACCATCAAAGCATCCTTCAAGTAAGGTTCGTATGGTGCCTAACAGGCCTGTTCGGTATAAAACAGAGTAAAACACTGGCAGTCACAACCTTCATAGTCATCAATTCTTTTGACTAAATGGATTTTTACGTAACTTAATCACCACTTTCCAATTTCACTATAAAAAACTTACATCTTCAACCATCCTTCACCCAACATGAAAAAGCTCAGCAAGAAAGATATCAAACAAGAAGTTTTTGATCTTTATGACGCTTATGCCCACAATAAGCTGGAACGTCGTGATTTTTTAGAAAAACTTTCCGTGTACGCGGTCGGAGGAATCACACTCTCTTCATTGACCAGTTTTTTGATGCCCAATTATCTGGACAATATTCAAGTCAAGCAAGATGATCCCGCCGTAAAAACGGAAACCATTACTTATACCTCTCCCCAAGGTGGCGGTAAAATTTCTGCCCAGCTCTCCCGTCCAGTTAATCCCAAGGGAAAACTACCGGGAATAGTCATCGTCCATGAGAACCGTGGGCTTAATCCCTATATTGCTGACGTGGGCAGAAGAGCTGCCAAAGCCGGATTTATCAGCATCGCACCGGACGCACTCACTCCTTTGGGAGGCTATCCGGGCAATGACGATGAGGGTAGGGCCCTGCAGCGACAGCGGGACCGGAATGAGATGCTGGAGGATTTTATCGCGGCATTTGACTATCTCCGTTCAAGTGATGAATGTACCGGAAATATCGGCGTGGTAGGCTTCTGTTTTGGAGGCTGGATATCCAACATGATGGCCGTAAAGGTGCCTGAACTCAAAGCGGCAGTTCCTTTTTATGGCAGCCAGCCTCCGCTGGAGCTGGTATCCCAAATCAATGCCCCATTGATGCTTCACTATGCCGAACTGGATGAACGGATCAATACCGGATGGGAAGGCTATGAAAAGGCCCTCAAGAAAAATAAAAAGGCCTACTCAGCCTACTTTTACCCAAATGCCAACCACGGCTTCCACAATGATACCACTCCACGATACGATGAAGAAGCGGCTAAACTGGCATGGGAAAGGACCATTGATTTCTTTAAGAAAAACCTGATCTGAACATTCTGAATCAACTGCTATTTCTGAAGAATGATTTGGTTTGTCACCACGAAGTCACCAAGCCACTAAGCTCTTTGTAAATAAAGGTACCGATTGCATGCCCCCGATCAATCCTTGTGCCTCCGGGCCTTTGTCGTAAAAAACATTAAAAAAAGCTACTGCGTCTGACTAAATTTCACATACGCTGAAAAAGTAGGTTTAAACGAAAAGAGAAAAAATTTTTCGATTACATAAAACTATCCCGTCCTCTGAAGGGGAAATCAGAAAGTCCCTTTTAGGGGATTTTAACGAATTTCCGTCCAAAGCAAAATCTTTACTCGGACACCAATGAAAAAAAGCAAAAAGCCCCAGGGAAATTCCCGGGGCTTTCAAACGTTCAAAACACTCCCATTTCAAACGTTAAAATAAACCCATTTGTATTAACGCTTACGTTAGCATATTGAAAAGACGCCAGAAAACCGTACGCCCAATCCTTTGGTAAAGGTACTATGGCTTCATGGAAAAAGTGTTCTGTGTTATACTGAAAAGAATACATTTAAGTTCAGGCTTTCCAAAAACCACTGCTGGTACCCATCATCGGTAAGCGTCACTTTTGGGGTACGTTATGTTCAAAAACATTGGTGTCCGGTAAAAAATAAATGAAAGAGGGCCAGTCCATTGCTGAACCAGCCCATTGTGGCTACTTTTGAGTTACGACACAAAAAAGTTAAGCCATGGGCAAAAGTAGTAATTTTAGCGGACAGCCGATATTCAATCAGTTAATAAAGTTCATTGACAAGGGGGAGGTAAGAGAGATAGCCCGCAGGCATAATGCGGAGCGTTATGTGAAGAAGTTCACGACTTATAACCACTTGATAGTAATGCTGTTTGTAGCATTTGAGGGCTATCATTCCATTCGTGAGACACTTGTCGGTTTGTTGGCCAATGCCCATAAATTGGCCCATTTGGGTCTGAACTATGTGGTAAGGCGGAGTACGTTATCAGAAGCCAACAAACGACGTGTGAGCGATGTGTTCGCCGATATATACATGAGTGTGTACCAAAGGCATGGTGACAGTTTAACGGACAGCCGGTTGAAGGATGCTGATATGAAGAGGCTCTATATTATGGATTCTACCACCATTAGTCTGTTCAAGGATATTCTCAAGGGAGTAGGCAGGAACCCGAAAACGGGCAAAAAGAAAGGAGGTATTAAGGCGCACACCATCATCAGGGCGAGTGACCATGTTCCTTATCTTGTCCGTTACAGTGCGGCTGTCCGACATGACCATACCTTCCTGGATGAGGTTTTCAACCTGCCCGGGGGCTCTATCATCACTTTTGATAAGGGATATGTGGATTATGGAAAATATGAGGTCCTGACCGAAAGCGGGATATGGTATGTGACCAGGTTAAAAGACAATGCTGTCTATCAGGCCCGAAAGGAGTTTAATATTCCTGATCAGGCAGATTCCGGAGTACTCAAGGATGAAGAAATCATCTTACGATATGGCAAGAACAAGCAACAGGAGCACCGTTCCAGGAGAATAGCCTATTGGGACAGCAAAAGTGAACGCCTGTTTGAGTTGATTACCAATAATTTTGAGATGGCAGCAGAGAAGATAGCACTCATCTATAAAAGACGCTGGCAGATAGAGCTATTATTCAAACAGCTTAAGCAGAACTTCCCTTTAAAGTACTTCTTGGGCGACAATGAAAATGCCATAGAAATACAGATATGGTCGGCCATGTTGGCCAATCTCCTTTTGACCTTGATCAAAAGCCAGGTCAAAAGGAAATGGGCTTTCTCCAACTTGGTATCCCTGGTCAGACAGCAATTAATGAATTATATCAGCTTGTATAGGTTCCTGGAGGATCCGGAAGGAAGCTGGAGAGCCATCATACAAGAAGATATTTTGAAAAATCAAAACACACTGTTCCCTGAGATGAGGGGGGCTTGCCCCTGACGAAAACCAAATAACCACTTTATAATCAGGAAGTTGAAAATTGAATTTAACTAATATCCGGGTTTACCGGACAACAATGGTTCAAAAACCCTATGTTCCTCATGGCTCCAAATGATAAAAAACTGGCCCCGAAAGAAGCCAGCTTTAGACAAATAGTAACGCCACATTAAACGATCGTCGAGTAAATCCGGGCATCTCAGCCCGAGATTCTCACAGAACCGTACGAGAAGCGCTCGCTTCATACGACTCTTATTATCTTCACGTAAGTAGTTGATTTAGCTCTGATCTACCAGTGAGCGAAGGTGGCAAGGCTGCTTTGGACGAATCCTCCATCTTTCTTCTTGATCTCCTTCAGCCGAATTGCCGGGCATTTAACCCAAGCAGCTTAGAGGCGGTTTGGAGCCTGTACCTGTACACCGAACCCGAGGAGCCTACCCTTATCTTTCGCTCAGCATTAGGCGAAGCTGTTCGCAACACTCAATAACCTGGATTTTGCATAGCTGATTTTTCCTCAGGGGTCAAAGGCACTCCGTCAACTTTCAATTCATCCAGGTAGCTTTGTGGAATAGGTCGAAGCTGGTGGATTTCGGGCACTAAGTTTCTCCGCATGGAGTTTCTGTAAAAACGGTGGACACGTACTTCCAAAGTAGCTGTCCGGGAAAGGTCCACCCAGCGGTGAAACTCACCCATCAATTCCCTGGCGCGCTCATTAAGAATAAAGTGTATGAATCGGTCTTCCACAAAATAAGAACTTCTAGTAGGGTATATTTGCGTGTTGGATTCTGTTGTTTTTGGATTAAATACATCCTCAGTAATAGACATACCTGAAGCTCGTTTATCAAACTCCCTTACCGGCTCTATAAGATACCTGAAACCGTACCGATCTTCTCCTTCTTTATACGCAGCCCTTCGTCTCACCACGTTGATATACTCCACTGCTTTGCCATACTCTCCTTTGCGGCCATAAGCCTCTGCTGCAATCAAGTACGTCTCTGCGAGTCTGGCCAAAATCCCATCTTTGGTTCCTTCCGTATCATCAGGACTAGCTCGCATTGGATCCCTGTATTTGGTCAATGAAATGAACACATCATGGTTCCAGTCAGATTGCCAAATGTCTGCATCAATGTTCATCCATCTAAATAACACCAACGGTGCAAACGAATCTTTATAATCTTGATAAGAAGCCCCCGCATCGGCATAAAAATCCTGTCTGGTCGGAACCATAAAAACAGCAGTATCTCCCAAATCAAATTTCGGTGTCCCCACTAACTCGGGACGTGGTGCATTTTCTTCTCTCCATGTAGGAATTTCTTCGCTTTGTTCATTGGCAATATAAGCGGTCTGAAAGGATTTGTATAGTCTCGTATCTCTTGACCCCCTGAAATTTTCCAGTGCATAGATGGTAGTCCTTATACGACTTTTTGGAAGACCATCTTGGAGGTTCAGGCTCATGCCAGGATATTTGGTATAATCATTCAGGAAATACATATGTGTCTGGTTGCCGGACAATTCGTCACTATCATCAAAATCTGATGCTAAGATAATCTCAGAAAGGCTTTCGTTAGGGCCATTGACGGCGGTGTATTCAAAGAGATCATTAAAATCAGGTGCCAGTGTCCTTCCTGAAAAGTTGATCACTTGCTCCGCATAATAGGCTGCACTGTCCAAATCCGTAACTTCGGTAATCTCAGCGTTTCTTTCACTCGCCCTGAAAAGATATGCCTTGGCCAAAAAATGCTGAGCAGCAGATTTGGTGATTTTATTTGAATGGATCATATCCGGCAACAGGGATTCAGCACGGCGTAAATCATGGATGATGGCACGTAAATTCTCAGCCACCTCTGCTCTGGGAGCAATTACATCATCTCCTGAAACATGCTCCAGCTGCAAGGGCACCCCGCCAAATTGCTCCACCAATTCCAAATAGTTAAACGCCCTTATAAATAGTAGCTCGCCCATATACTTATCTCCAGCAGCAGCATTCTCTGGTTGGTCAAATACCTCAGGGATTTTTGCTATTCCCTTGTTACATTGGTTGATCTGCCGATACATGTTATCCCAAAAAGGCAAAAGAATATTACTTTCAGTAGGATTTAGAGCCTCGGTATATTCGTCAAAAAGACCGTGATTTTCACTAGGATCCCCATACCTGCCAGTATTTCGGAATAAGTCGGTCCCATAAACGTTCAGGGCATAGGACCATTCCCCGATATGGTGAAATCTTAAGTCCTTATAAGCTCCCCGTACGAGAGAGTGGATACCATCAGGAGTGTCATGGCTTCCGCCAGGAGCCGGATCGTCCAAATAATCCTGACAGGAAAACATGCCTCCTGTAACGATTGCCGTAATTAAGGTCAATTTTTTCATACGAATGGATTTTGAGGTTATCGAAATATTAATGGTAAATAAAAAATTCAGATAAAAAGCCCGTAAAACAGTGTGGTTTTAACGATTGGCACCAAAGAACCTTCCCTCCAATATTTTATGGGCATAACCTGTCGGTTAGACAGTTCAAAGAAGGATAATATCAAGTCTAAAAACATTGATTTGTCCCAAAATGTATATAAAAGGAAAAATACAGAGATTCTTATAAACCGCTGATAAATAAAAAGTTGTTTGATTTGAACATAAAAAAACCAGCTCCCCAATGGGAACTGGTTTTTACATGGATAAAATCCATTTTAACTTTTCCTAGTATCCTGGATTCTGCATGGCATCTTTTTCAGCGGCAGTTAATGGCTGGCCATCGATGATCAGCGCATCCAGATAACTCTGGGGGACTGGCCTCAAGATATGTCGATCAGTAATATTAGGAGCCGCTTCTGGATTAAATGCCCTGGCACGCTGGAGCAATGTACCTGTACGGGAAAGGTCCACCCATCGGTGAAATTCACCCAACAACTCCCTGGCTCGCTCATTCAGAATAAAGTGCACAAACATGTCTGCCTTGGATCCTACTCCTTCAGGGTAGATTTCAGTGGCAGCTTCTGGCGTCCCGGGCGTAAACGCCGCTTCTGTCGCGATCATATCTTCCGCAGTACTGCCATTTTCCTCATAAGGCACTTCCTCAGCAAGATGATACACCCTGCCTCTTTCCTCACCTGCCTGATAAGCTGCTCTTTGCCTTACCTCATTGATGTACTGGAGTGCCTGGCCGTAATTCTCCATGCGACCATAAGCCTCAGCCGCAATAAGATACGTCTCAGAAAGTCTGGCCAAAATCCCATCTCGTGTACCTTTGGCATCGTTAAAATTGGTACGGAAAGGATCCAGGTACTTGGAAAGGGACGGATAGGTACTCAAGCCCCAATCCGTGCCGTCTGGCGTATTCCTTACCAGCATCAAAGGCGCGAATGAATCCTTGTATTCATCTGTAAATCGTTGATCGTTGGCTTCATTGATTAAGTAGATAATCGCTGTATCCCCTTGGGCAAATTTTGGTTGTCCTACCAATTCAGGACTTGGTGCATTGGCCGCTGTCCACTCAGGGATGTTCTCGCTGCTCAACGAAGCGATATAAGATGTCTTGATACTCTTATAAAACCTGGAGTCATTGACACGGTCAAAATTGTCCAGTGCAAAATCAGTAGGCTTCAACCGATCAAACTCACGGCCATTTTCCAAATCCCTGGTCATGCCAGGGAAGTTACGGTAAATGGACAGGAAGTACATGTGGGTCTGGTTTCCATATCTGCCCAGCAATGCTTGGTTATCATCAAACTGGGAAGAAAGGATAATCTCCGACAAGCTTTCATTGGGACCATTTACTGCTGTATATTCGAAGATATCCTGATAGTCGGGTGCCAGCGTTCGGCCGGAATTATTGATCACCTCATCGGCAAAGTAAGCTGCGCTGTCCAGGTCATTTGCCTGGGTAATTTCTGCGTTTCGCTCACTGGCCCTGAAAAGGTAGGCCTTGGCCAGGTAATGCTGGGCGGCCGATTGGGTAATCCTCCCTACCTGCGAAGCTGTAGCAGGCAACAGCTGCTCTGCCCTTCTCAGGTCACTGATAATCTGGGCCATGTTTTCTGCCACGGTAGCACGAGGAAAATTGGCTTCGTCGCCTTCTGTAGGTGTCAGCTTCATCGGTACCGCTCCAAATTGCTCCACCAACTTCAGGTAATTAAATCCTCTCAAAAACAACACCTCGCCCATATGGGTATCCCTGATAATCGCTGAGTTGGGATCAGTATATACCTCGGGAATATTCTGGACACCAATATTGCAGACGTTGATCTGTGCGTACATATTGTCCCATAGCGGACGTAAATCCGAGCTCTCTGCGGAGTTGAGCAGGCCGGTGTACGTATTATACATCACGTGGTTTACACCACCACCATTGGTAAATTCATCCGTACCGTAGTTGGTCAATGCATAAGACCACTCGTAGTTATGGTGAAAGCGGAGCCCTTCATAGGCACCATTAACCAATTCTTCAATTCCTTCAGGCGAATTGTACCTCTCCTGGGTCAGGGTAGCGACCATTTCTTCCTGCAGGAAATCCTGACAAGAGAAGAGGCTACCGGCTGCCAGCGCTATGATTAAGATATTCTTTTTCATAATATTCAGGTTTTAGGGGTTTAGAAAGTCATGTTCAGACCAAACACAAAACTCCTTGTGGTAATGCTGGATGCACTTGGATTGGAGCCGCCGATCTGATAGCTGCTGTCCGGATCGATGAAGTCTGTTTTTGAAAACAGGAATGGATTCTGTACTTGTGTGTACAGCTTCAAATTGCTCATACCCCATTTGCCGATAATGTCTTGTGGGAACGTATAACCCAGTGAGATAAAGCGAACTTTCACAAATGATCCATCTTGGTAGTTCATCGCACTGTAATGGATGGGCTGCCCCCCGTTATTGTAATCCGCCCGTGGATAGGCATTGGTAGGATTGGTTGGTGTCCAGTAATCGATGATTCTGGAGGCATATCTTCCGGACATGTCCACCGCACCACCTTGAACCAAATTACCCCATCGTGCATAGACAAATGCCGATAGTTCAAAGTTCTTATAGTTAAAGGTATTGGTGATGCCACCCGTCCATTTGGGCGCAGTCTGGCCAAGGATCACCCTATCATTATTGGGATCTATTCGATTATCACCATTGACGTCTTGTACCCGGATATCGCCTGGCTCGTAATCAGAGCCGTTTTCACTGTATTGCTCTAGCAAATCGGCATCGGATTGTTGCCATACCCCAATTTTATTATAGTCATAAAAAACACTAATGGGCTGACCAATAAACCACTGGTTGCTCACATCATCTACTTTGCCATTTTCCAATTCTACGATTTCGGTCCTGTTACTGGAAAAGGTGAAATCGGTGATCCAACTAAAATCGCTCTTGTCGATGTTGACAGAAGACAAGGTCAGCTCCACCCCTTTGTTTCGGGTCTTACCGGCATTGACGGTGATGTTGCTGTATCCAGTCACGGAGTTTGGCGTCTTCTCCAGCAGGAGATCATAGGTGTCGGCATTATAGTATTCGATACTACCATACAAGCGATCTTTCCACAGCCCAAAGTCCAAACCGAAGTTCCACTGTCTGGTTTTTTCCCAACCCAGGTTCCTGTTGGGAAGGGCTCCCTGCGATGAACCTTTCGGATTACCGGTCACGTAGCCATTGGCAGGATCACTGCCGAAGACATAAGGTACCTGCACCAAACCACCGGCGGTATTGTACGGTGACACGGCCTGGTTCCCCACTGTACCCATGCCTATACGCAGTTTCAATTGGTTTACCCAGTTCACACCTGACATAAAGCCCTCATCGTGGATTTTCCAACCCAAGGAGAAAGAAGGGAAGAAATCCCATTTGTTTCCTTCACTCAATACAGAAGCTCCATCCGAACGCCCTGTCAAAGTCAACAGGTACTTATCTTTGAAGGAATAGTTAAACCTCGCCATATAAGACATCAGGGTATATTGTGAAAAGCCAGATCCCCAGCCGTCCAGTGATCCCCGGTTAGTAGAACCGAGATTGTACCACAACTGGCTGTCATAAGGAAGGTCTGAAGCGGTCATGTCAGAATTTTCACTTTTCCAATAAGAGGAGCTCTGTAAGAAAGTGGCATTCAAGGTATGATCACCAAAAGTTTTGTCATAGTAAACCAAGTTTTCCCATGTCCAGGAAAAAGCCTGGCTTTGGCTCAATCTTGCATAATTGGTCGATGAAGCGGATCCCCCTCCACGCAAACTGGACTGAGCCGCTTGGAACTGACCATTTCGATAGTTTCTGATATCAGGGCCAAAGATGGTTTTTATCCGTAAGCCCTCGGCCAATTTGGCCTCCGCAAAGAAGCTACCGAATGCTCGCAACGTTGTCCGCTCGTTGATCACATACTCACCATCCTGAATGGGATTGACGATGTTCGGATCCCCTCCCGGGTTAAATATATAGTTGCCATTGGCATCATACGGTTTGGCGTAAGGCAATTGACCCAGTGCTGCTTCAAAAATCGTACGACTACCTCTGGAGCCCCCAGCTGAATAACCGTAATTCTGGATGCTGTAACTGGCATTGATAGAGCCTCCCAGCTTCAACCAATCCACTGCCTGAATTTCAAGGTTTACCAATGCATTGTACCGCTTGTAATCTTGACCGACGTTGGTACCGGTCTGATCTAGGTAGCCACCAGAGATAAATGCCTTGGTTTTTTCATTTCCCCAGTTGGAGCTAAGGTTATAATTCTGGGTAATCCCCGTCTGCTCCACGTAATCCGTCCAGTCAGTCGTCTGTAGTCTGCTGGGATCATAGACAGGGACCTCCGAAACGCCCCACATTTCCTGCTCAGCAGCAGTAGTAGGACGCATGGCAGGAATTAGGTTTTCCCTGTCCACCCAATCATAGCCATTCGCGATATTGTTCCACGCTGTGGCATCGGCCCCAAAAAAGTCAAAATCATCTTCTGGATTGGGATAGGCTGTACTGTAACCTCCTGCGCCACGGGCTGCATCTCGTCTGTAATCAGCATAACCGGGAGCATCATAATAGTCGGCCAGATTTCTTAAATTCTGCACCATCATGGACGCATCAAAATTAATCTGTGCACGGCCGTCCTTACCTTTTTTGGTGGTAATCAACACCACCCCATTGGCAGCTCTCGATCCATAAATAGCCGAAGCGGAGGCATCTTTCAGCACCTCGATGGACTCGATGTCATTGGGATTGAGCATTTCAATCCCCCCAGACTGCAACGGCACTCCATCCAATACATACAACGGATCATTGCCACCAGCAATGGAGCGGCTACCTCTAATCCTAATGGCGCCTACTTCCCCTGGACGGGCGTTACTGGCGATGTCCACACCTGCCGCACGCCCCTGGATCCCTTGAAGGGCATTTTGGATCGGCGTCGCTTTCAGTTCTTCTGAAGACACCTGTGAAATAGCCCCGGTAATGTCACTCTTCTTTTGGGTACCATACCCCACCACGACCACTTCGCCGAGTTGCTGAAGGTCTTCTTCCAAGGCGATGTCGATCGCTGTACGAGAACCCACCGTGATCTCTTGTTTTACATAACCGATGGAGCTCACAACCAACACTGTCTCATCACTTGGAACATCTAATGTAAACTTACCGTCCAAGTCTGTCACTGTACCGGAACCAGTACCTTTGATCAGGATATTGACTCCAGGCAGGGTTTCTCCAGTAGCCGCAGCGGTTACTGTGCCCGTGATGGTCTTATCCATCTGATCAACGCTCATCTCCAGGCTTCTTGAAGCACTGGAAGCCTGGGCATGGGACGACCATGCTCCACTCACTCCCACAGCTCCAAAAGCCATTGCCATCAACGCCCACTTTTTGGTGTTGATGCGGTTTTTTGGGGTTTGCTTTTTTCTCATTGTATGTTTATTGATTAAAAACGTTTCTAACTCCACAGGAAATGGACACTTCCTGCGCATGTGAATGTTAAATCACCATTCAGCCCGTTTTGGGCAAGTTGAAGACGAATGTACCCTTGGCTAAAAAAATCCTTGTGCTGTACTATACTGGTAAAAAATACGCTATAAAACGCAACAAAAAATATAAAATCAGTAAATCATACCGAACCTAAAATCTTATTCTACTATTAAACCAAAAACCCAAAACATCACAGCCCGTTTCTGAAAATACCATTATGGAGCTCTCGGCCAACTGTTATGAAGTGTCCTGCATACACCTATAAACTGGGAACTTTTAAGGGGGCCACTATGAATCCTGTTAATAATTGGACGTTAAGCGGATCAAGCGGAAAAGTTTGGGGAGAATGATATTTTGGTCCACTAATTACACTAATTATTACGGGTTTTTCGGCTTTAAATACTCCCAAAATATAGTAAATGGGTACTTTCAAGAGCCTTCTTGGAATACTTTCCTTCGTGTCAATCCCCCGATGAACGGGGCATGCAGTGAAACCCGTGGACAGTTTAAATTGGTCCCCAGATAAACCCCAAACGTTCATGCCTACGGAATGGCCCGTCATAGGTGGACAAGCCTGGTAACCAAAACCATCATATTGCCGCTGGCCATGTGCTGTAGGTACAAAACCCATTTTGGAACAATGCACAATTTGCATAAATCAGGTTTTAGCAAAAATGTATGGCTCCTATTAAAATCCCTTTGGAATAAACCCTTATTTCTCCACTACAACTCCTCTATTATAAATCAAAAACCTCCTGTCCGGACTTCCGGACAGGAGGTATGTTTAATCAGGGGTTTATGTAATAGGTTTGACTGTGCGAATTTCAATGATTTACTGAAAAAATCACTTCATATATTCATGAACCAAATTCCTAAAATCAGAAGCAATTTAAAGATGAATGTTTAAAATGTAAAATTAACACTTAATAATATTGGATTTAGTTGACTTGCGTTTCTATTTATCACTCTCATGAAGATATTTTTTGGTAAGTACCGCCCATTCTTTTAAGTCAGCTTCCTGCCAATTGCCACCAGATGAAGCTGATGGCTCCAGCATGGAGCAGGTTTCATCTTTGTCTGAAACAGACCAGGTAAGCCAACTTAGGCCATTCTTCTCCATCCAAGTGTGCCAAGCCTTCCAAGATTCCATATCAATTGCACCATTCCCAGAAGCTTCCATTGATGCACACTCTGATATAAAAAGGGGAAGCCCCTTCTCTAGTGCATAATCTGCACGGTCTCTTAAAAAGCTCTTGTGCGTGGCCGCATAAAAATGTAGGGTATACATCAGATTGTCCACTCCCTCAATGGGGTCATCAGCAGCCAAGTGTACGTCCTGATCCCAGTGAGGAGAGCCCACCAAAATCAAGTTATCGGGATCAATCTCCCTGATCACTTTGATCACTTCCTCACTGTATGTTTTTACCTCTTCCCAAGTATCTGATGCTGGTTCGTTGTAAATCTCATAGATTACATTAGGATGCTCGCCGTACTTTTTTGCCATTTTTCTGAAAAATACTTTGGCTTCATCCAAATGGATATGGTGGCTATGCCAGTCGATGATCACATAAATCCCCGATTCGATGGCCCCTTCTACTACTGCTTCTACTTTTTCGATAGCCCAATCGGGATTATCCAAATAGGCTCCCTCTGGCTCCACTCCCATAGCCGCCCTGACCACATTTGCATTCCAATCCTCCTTGAGCCATTTTACCGCGCTGGCATTATAAAATCGCGGCCACCAATTATGCCACCCAAAACTCACACCACGTAGCATGATGGGCTCTCCTTGTTCATCTACCAGTTGTGTACCATCCACTGAAAGTGAGCTGATTTTATCCTTCTTAGTGGGCTCAGAAGCGGGACTGCCATTTGAACTGGAATTGCAGCCTAAAAGCAATAACAGCAGTATGGAAAATAACTTGTTCATAGGAAATGGGTTTATTGGTTTGATCGTAATTTGAAGGTACGAATGATCCTTCTCACTAATGGTAAGGAAATGATTGCAACATGGGGTGTATTTGATAACTAAATAAAAATTACCTGATAACAATCAAGAGAATAAAAATGAGTACTTCCTGAAAAATCACTTAAAAAGAAAAAAAGAGGTCTATCACTTCTTTCTCCACAAATCCCCGCTATACCAAAACCCCGCTTAGGTGACGGGGCTTTGGTTACAGTTAGTTATTAGTATGTTGGATTAGCCTTTTGAAGACTCATCGAGCAACTGGACTGAGCTATCATTGATTTCAAAGTCATGCATTTGAAGCATTCTGATGACTTCAGCCCCCGCAGCGATGACAGGGCCATAACCATGGGCCGCATACGGATTGATCGGACGGTGGTAATAAAATGCCGGGTCAAAACCCATTCCAGTACCCACGCAAGTACCTTCTACCTGGCCCTTGTCATTCACTTTGGTACTCACGGCATTCCAAGCCAATAAGGTCATCGGCGCATACGCCTGATCATCCACCCAGCCTTGGTTTACGGCCCTTGCTATGCAGTAGGTATAAATCGCCGTTGCGGAAGTTTCCAGATAGGAATCATCCTTGTCGAGCAATTGATGCCAAAAACCTGACCCAGACTGTAATTTGGCCAATCCCTTGATGTGCTTCTGTAAGAGATCCAAAACAAACGGTCTACCTGGATGATCTTCAGGCAAGGCATTAAGCACCTCTACTTTGGTCAGGATCGCCCAACCATTCGCACGTCCCCAGTGGAATTGTGGATGTTCTTCCATTCCCTGCACCCAACCGTGCATATAAAGGCCCTTCTCTTCATTGAACATCCGTCCAGAAAACAGCTTGATCTGACGAACTGCCTCGTCGAAATACTTTTGCTCTCCGGTCAGTTTACCCATTTGTACAATCGCCGGCACACTCATATAAAGGTCGTCAAGCCAAAGCGTATTTTTCAACGGCCGGTTTCTGGCCAAGGTCCCATCTTCCAAGCGGAACTGGCCATTCATGATATAGTTCATAAAATTGTCCACCACAGGACGCACGTCAGTATCTACTCCCGTCATGGAGGTTTTGATAAAGGAAGCACAAAGCGCTCCAGCGTCATCCAAGGCGCCCGGGTACAATACCGAATGCAAGGCATGATCCTTTCCTTCCACCTGTTTGAAATGTGGATAAAGGTCGGCAATGAATTTCACTCTTTTCTTGGTATAATCCGTGTAACGCTCATCTCCTGTAACTTCCCCTGCCAGCAGCATCGAAGAATAGGTTACACCCCATTCATAGCTCAACAACCTGAAATCCCCTTGCTTCAAAACACTATTTCCATCCACTTTGCTAAAATCAGCTATAGCCGACCCGTTTTCCCCAGTCAAGATTTCCGTAGGAGTAGTCGAATCGAGGTATTCATATACCCGGTCGATCACCGCTTTCACTTCCTTTTCTTCCGGGAAGCCATAAGGCACAGGATAATCAGGCTGCAAAAGATGCAATGGCGTGTTGGTATCGGTAAGCACTTCCTTGGGCTCAGTGCTGGCTTTGTCTTGCTCGGTTTGAGGAGAACAGGCTATGGCGAGGCCCAATGCCCCGATCATTCCTGGCTTGAGTATTTGTCGAACGTTCATAAATTATTTGGTAAAATTTGGGTCTTTTTTAAAATGACTGATGTTAAAAATATAAAATTAAGCATTACCAAAAAATTTCTGTGCTGTACTGTAGGGGAATATGGCTATGCAAACCTTTGCCAAAGGAGTGATTTGGTTTCCACTATTCCCTGTCCACGGCTTTCTGCCAGTTTAGCGGACTATTTGCTCCAATGTGTATGTACCTACGGTATATTGGAACCGGAATCCATTTTTGCTGTTGTTACCAAGCTTGTCCACCTACGGCGGACTAAAAGAGGCACTTCTGTCTATTAGTTATAGGGCATTTCATCCGACCGGATATCCAGCATCCGACAGCGGGCACCATGCTTCTTCTGATTCCGCTTCATACTTTTTGCATCATACTTCCACTCCCCCATACTACAGTACAGGATTTTAGGGGCAATTATGTAGATTTATCTTTTGGCGGTATCGATCAGCCAATATTACCAACCCAAATCAAAGGATATTTAAACCATGAAAAACGTAAAATATGGACTCTCAGCAGTCATTGCACTGATCACCATGCTGCTGGCCTTTACGCCAAAAGAAGAAAAGCACACCCTGTACATCATCGGAGACAGCACGGTCCGCAATAGCCGAGGAGATGGTGGCCCAGGACAGTGGGGCTGGGGAACCTTTATCGATGATTTCTTTGATAGCAGCAAACTGGAAGTAAGCAACCAGGCCATGGCCGGCAGGAGCACGCGGACATTTGTCAAGGAAGGCCGATGGCAGCGGGTATTGGATGAACTGAAGCCCGGTGATTTTGTCATGATGCAGTTTGGCCACAATGAAGGCAGCAAGCCCGATACGACAAGGGCCGGCTACAGGGGAGTACTTCGTGGCACTGGTGATGAAACCGTCCAACTCACATGGCCTGACGGTACGGAAGAAACCGTACATACCTATGGCTGGTACCTGAAAAAGTTTGTTGCTGAAGCCAAAGCTAAAGGAGCCACACCTATCATCTGCTCGATGATTCCCAGAAATAAATTCCAAGACGGAGAAGTGGAACGTGCCAACCAAGATTATGGCAAGTGGGCAAAAGAAATTGCCCGTAAAACAGGCGCGCATTTCGTGGACCTCAACAGCCTCGTCGCTGATCAGTATGACGAGTGGGGTCCCAATGTCGTTCCATCACTTTTCGAAAAAGACCATACCCATACCAATGAAGCAGGTGCGCGCATCAATGCCTGGTCAGCCGTCCAAGGCATCAAATCACTGGAAGATTGCGAACTAAAAGCCTATCTCTCCAAAGACAAGCCGACCCTGTATCTTATCGGTGACTCCACTGTCAAAAACGGCCAAGGCGATGGCGCCGGAGGACTTTGGGGCTGGGGCGATTACATGGCTCCTTACTTTGACCTTGGTAAGATCAAAGTCCAAAACCATGCCCTCGGAGGTACCAGCAGCCGTACCTACCAAACCTATGGCCTGTGGGAAAACGTCCGGAAGCAACTGGAACCCGGTGATTATGTCATCATGCAGTTTGGCCACAACGACAGCAGTCCGCTGGATGACAGCCATCGCGCAAGGGGCACCATCCGTAGTGCCGGTACAGAAGCAGAAGAAATCTATAACCCCATCACCGAGAAGTACGAAACCGTATACAGCTATGGCCAGTACCTCAAGCAAATGGTCACTGCCACCAAAGCAGCAGGTGCTACACCAATCGTCTGTTCGCTAATCCCAAGAAATAACTGGAAAGAAGGCAAGGTAAACCGTGCCAATGACAGTTATGGTCTATGGGCAAAGCAGGCCGCAGAAGCCAGAAAAGCTTATTTTATCGACCTGAACAGTATCATTGCAGATGGCTATGACGCACTGGGAGAAGACCATGTCAAGGCCAATTTCTTCAACGACACCGACCACACCCACACCATACAGAAAGGCGCCGAGTACAACGCCAAAGCCGTGGTCAAGGGCATCAAAGAACTGGAAAACTGTGACTTGAAAGGATATTTATTGGAAGATTAGAACATTGAAATATTGGAAGATTTTAAAAAGTCGAAGGATTAATTTCTTTGGCTTTTTTTGTATACAAGGCATTTTCTCGCAGAGTCGATAAAGAATTTCGGGAGTTCAACTTAAAATAAGCGACAGATGCACAAATTAAAAAGGCTACTCAAATATGATCTAATGCTTCCGACTGAGCCCACAACTCCCAAAAGAACATTTCCTCTATCAATCCCCATAAAACTTCACCCCAAAAGGCATGTCTTTTAATTGGACAATATCTGTCGTATTGCCCAGCACCTCATCCACCAAGCCATATTCCTTAGCTTCCGGTGCACTCATATAACGGTCCCGGAGAAAAAGCTCTTCGATTTCCCGCCAGCTGTGACCGGTGTTATTGCCAATGATATGAAAGAGCTGGACCTGCAGCCGCTCTTGCTCCCTAGTGGCTATCCTGACATCCTCCGTATAACCTTTGGATCCTCCGCTGGTGGGGTGCATATGGACGGTCGCATGGGAAAGCGCCTGACGTTTGCCCTTGGCTCCACTCGTAAGCAAAGCCGTCGCCATACTACCTGTAAATCCCACTGCCAGCGTGATCACCGGTGCAGAAATCATCTGTATAGTATCAT
Source organism: Echinicola soli (assembly GCF_006575665.1). Taxonomy (NCBI): domain Bacteria; kingdom Pseudomonadati; phylum Bacteroidota; class Cytophagia; order Cytophagales; family Cyclobacteriaceae; genus Echinicola; species Echinicola soli. Next base: position 1,878,149 of record NZ_CP041253.1, on the reverse strand, counting down.
AAATCGCCATCCCCGCATAGACGCTACCACCAGGACTCTGGATATACAGACTAATTGGCTTTTTGGTGTCCTGACTGTTCAAGAAAAGTAGCTGGGCCACCACCAAATTGGCCACTTGGTCATTGATGGCACTGCCTAGAAAAATGATTCGCTCCTTGAGCAATAAACTATAGATATCATAAGCCCTTCCATTATAATCGTTCTGGTCGATCACCATGGGGACGACCTGTGAAGCATTTGCTGAAATCATCCGTTATCTTTTAAAGAGGTTAACAATCCTTTTTCTAAAACCTTGGTGTCTGGGTGTGTCGAAAAGCTCAAACTCGACTTTTCGTATTTCCTCCCTTAACTTCTCCCTTCCGTAGTCACGCACCAGCTGATAAGCTGATTTTTGACACCGAATCTTCTGAGTCATGGAAGTATCCAATTGCACCTTAGCTTCCACTAGGAGCCGCTCTTCCGGAGAGGGCACTCCCATGATAAAATTTTCCAGTTCTTTGATTTCACGTAGCGAAGTCCTCATAGGTCAATGATTTTTCTTTTACTTGATCCCTTACTTTTTCCAGGCATTTAAATTTCTGAACCGTCGCAGATCTCTTGGTTCGATATCCGTAACGCTGGGCAAGTTCATCCATTGAAAGCCGATCGTAATAAAATGCCTTTAACATATCCATGCATTTTTCACCTGCCGATTTAAGAAAGCTCATAAGTTGCAGGCGCTCATCTGTATTGACCTGTTCAAAGTCCGCTACCTGCGACAACGCTATTTCATCTTTTCCAAGTGCTAAAGTTGAGGCTTCACGAAAACGCTTGTACCAATGATGCCTGGCTACACCAAAGAGATATCCCCCATCCTCGTGCACCTTTTTTCCTGCTACCAACTGTTCGTAATAGATCATCAGACTGTCCTGAAAGACATCCTTTGCATCCTCCATCGAACCTCCCCTCTTACTCACATAGCGGGCGACATCTGGAAATGACTCATAATACATCTTCAGGAAAAATTCCTCCCTGCCTTTGCTGGTCTTCAATAACTTCTTCATACTCAATTGCCATGGTGTACATTGTCATGTGTCACAATCTAACCAAATATCACCTAAGCAGGCACATTTATTTTTGTGGATTCAAAAAAATAAATGGTCTAAGTCTGGTGACTTAGACCCAAACTCCCAAAAGTATTTGGACTTTTATCCATCTCTTTCAGAAATAACCATTACTTCGCCAACGCTTTCTCCAGTATCGAATTCCAGGCATAAGGATCTTTTTCTTTCCCTAAGCGGATAGCGGTCAGTTTCTCCTTTAACTGAAACATCCGGGCATCGTCTGCCACATAAGGCAGGTAGTCCTTTCCTTCCAAATGGATAAGCTCCAAAGGGGCCACCACGGCGGCCGTTCCTCCTCCAAAAGCCTCCACTTTCTTTCCTGATTCAAAAGCTTCTTGCAGCTCACTTAAGCTGATCGACCTTTCTTCCACTTGCCAGCCCAAATCCCTCGCGATTTGCAATAAGGAATCCCTCGTCACACCTGCCAAAATCGTTTCTCCTGCCGGTGGCGTCAACAACACTCCATCAATGATAAACATCAAGTTCATCGTCCCTGATTCTTCCACATATTCATGGTCACGGCTGTCGGTCCAGATCACCTGATCAAACCCCTCTTGTTGTGCTAACTTTGCCGGGTAATATGCCGCCCCATAATTCCCGCCATTTTTGGCTGCTCCTACACCTCCTGAGGCGGCGCGGGTATAGTGCTTTTCCACTTTTACCTTCAGTGGCTTCGAGTAATAGGCGGCCATCGGCGTACATACCACCACAAACAAATAATCTGTGGAGATGCTGACACCCAATCGCTCCTCTGTCGCAATCACAAAAGGGCGAATATAAAGTGAATTTCCTTCACCTCCCCTGATCCAATCTTGCTCCACCTCAACCAACTCCTTGATTCCATTCTCAAAAAGCTCCTTGGGCAATTCTGGCATGGCCATCCTACCCAGGGACTGGTTTATCCTCTCGTAGTGGCGGTCAAGACGGAACACACTGATCGTATCATCACTTTGCCGATATGCTTTTAGGCCTTCAAAGACCGTCTGCCCATAGTGCAGGCACATCGCCAATGGAGACAAGGTCAGTTTTACATACGGATGAATGGCGGCTGAATGCCATTTTCCATCACTGTACTTGGCAACCAGCATATGATCGGTGGCTTCCACACCAAACTGAAACTGGTCAAAATTAAACTGTTCGATTGAACATTGGGATTTTAGCTGTTTTTTGATTTCCATACCCGCCTTATTTCAGGTTATTATATTGATTTTTCTCAAAATTAAAGAACCTAAACCAACCATTACAGTTACAGTTTTTGTAATTTTGACCATAACAGATAAAAATTAGCGCAAAGGGATGGTGTCGGCTATAAAGTACAAGGTATATGGACGCTGCATTTGGAATGTGGTATGTGGATATGGTAAGAAACTCAGTTGGATTATAAAAAAACGTCTTTGTAAAGTAGACTGGACAGGGACCTTGATGCACTTCGATTATCCCTTACCCCAAAGGATGCGAAACATGTCATTGAGCGTCATTGCAAGCTTGTCTACAGCCAAACAGGCCTGTCTGGTACCAAAAGCAGGGACGATAGGACGAAGCAATCTTTTTATCATATCAAAAGATTGCTTCGCCCCACTATCATTCCGCTCGCCATGACGGTTTGAAATAGATTATATAGTCGAACTCAAGCTCCAACTAATTAAAATAAAAACTTCATTCCTCTAGTCTAATTGTCTCATACCTCAAGTCTCACTTCTAAAAGATGAATCTCTACGAAAAACTCGCCAAGGAGCTCGAAAAGCAAATCAAAAACGGGGCATATCAATTTGGTGAACGTCTTCCTTCCGTGCGGCAGCTCCACCGTGAGACCAGCATGAGCATCAGCACCGTGCTCCAAACCATGTACCTACTGGAAGCCAAGGGGCTGGTGGAAGCGCGTCCCAAGCGTGGATACTTTGTCACCTTCTCGCCAAACCAAAACGTCCAAACTCCGGTCGTTTACCGACCAACGACGAAGGAAGGACCTGGGAATATCGAGGATACCATCCAACAGGTCTATGGGGAAAATGACCAACATGATCCTATCACCAATTTCTCAATCGGCGTACCTTCCTCAAAGATGCTCCCCATCGCCCGGCTAAAGAAAATCGTTCGAGAAACCATGCTGGACCTGACAGATGCCTGCGTTCATTATGAACCCATTATGGGCAACCCTTACCTTCGCCGACAGGTGGCCCAGCGTACTTCACTCTGGGAAAACGGCCTTTCTCCTGACGACTTGATCACCACCAACGGCTGTATGAACGCCTTGGCCTTAGCAATGATGGCTATCACCAAAAAAGGTGACCGCATCATCACGGAAAGCCCCGTTTACTTTGGCACAATACAGCTGGCCAAAAGCTTGGGCCTGCATGTTATAGAAATGCCTACACACAGCAATTACGGGCTGGACATAGAAGAAGTCAAAAAGACAATGAAAAAAATCGACATCGCGGCAGTCATCGTGGTCAGTAATTTCAGCAATCCGCTGGGCTATAACATGTCTGTACAAAGCAAAAGGGCCTTGGTAAAAATCTGTACTTCCCATCAAGTGCCCCTCATCGAAGAAGACCTTTACGGAGATGTGTTTTTTGGCACAGAAAGGCCTCTTCCCTGCAAAAGCTTCGACCAAAAAGGAATCGTCCTGTGGTGCAGCTCGGTATCCAAAACCTTGGCTCCCGGCTATCGCGTGGGATGGATCGCTGCTGGAAAATACACGGATAGAATCCTCAAAAGCAAGCTCTACCATAATGTTTCCAGCTCCTCACTTTCCCATGAAGTGGTGGCCAGATTTATGGACAAGGGCCGCTACGACAATCACCTTCGACAGCTAAGAGTAGCCCTGCACCATAACCTGCTCAAATATCTACAGGTCATTCAGGAATATTTCCCGGAAAACACCAAAACCACTTTCCCTAATGGTGGCTTTTTGCTCTGGATCGAACTGGATCCACGGATAGATACCTCGCAGCTCTATGAACCTGCCCTAAACCTGGGCATCAAATATGCACCGGGAAGAATGTTTACCCTGCGCGACCAATACAAAAACTGCCTTCGTCTGAGCTTCGGTCTGGACTGGAACGAGCAAACTGCCACCGCCCTGACCAAGCTGGGATTGTTATTACAACACCAGTTGGTTAGTTATTAGTTTGGGTTCTATATGATTTACTATGCGCAAACTGAGTGCTAGCGGATTATGGAGATCGAAGCATCGCGTGGAAGGATGAATTTGGGTGCCCATGCTCCTGATGCAGTCGATAATCATATATGTTTTCCTTGCCCATGGTCAGTACCTACGGCACTGTTAGGATACTGTATCCAATTTCTGTTACCAAGCTAATGCTCCTAACGGAGCATCCCTGCTTACACTTCTGTCGGCTAAAATAGTGAGAAGGGAGTCCTGGCCAATGCCGCCAAGCATTAAAGCTTGGTAAAATCAGGTTGCCTCCGGGGCACTTTGTGCCGTAGGAACAAAACTATTCCCCTGATCTATCCGCACAAGTGGGACAGTCCCGTGGATAATCTAACTACAGTATTCCATATAGAACCTTAGTTTGGAAGGCTTTAGGGGTTGAAGGTTTTAATGTTTGTGGGTTATTGCAATAACTAGCTTCTTCCGTGGCTATTATAAATTGAAAGATTTAAAGATTGGAAAATTGGAAAATTGGCAGGTTAGCGGAAGTCAATAGTGGATAATTTTTCCAGCCCCTTACGTATGGAATTTTTATAACCTGCGGGCATTTTTAAGATATCCATCTCAGAGGGCTTAAATAATCCAACCTCCTTATGTTCGTGACTGATCTGTAATAACTGCTCTTTCCCTAGATGGGATTTTAGACCGATTCCTTTCAAACTCCCCGGACTTTTGCTTTAGCGAGAGCTACAACCATGCATAACGAATTGTACTTGTCTGCTCCAATCTACCCCACCTAACCTCCCCTGCTGCGGCGGAGAGGAATTTGTCTCAAGTCTCACTACTCACTACTTAATACTCCTTCACTCCCTTTCCAACGTAACCGCCATCAAACCGATCACCACTTCGATCGTCGTCGCTTTTACCTCCAGATGATCCAGCTCTTTTTCAGGATCCAAGGGCAAATCCAACACAGTAGCGGCACCGCCATCAATGGCGTATTCGGTAAAGTGATCAATTGCTTCATAATTGTCATGGACCTTGCGGCTGATCTTGCCCGTTTTCAGGTGTACTCTGACAGGCCTCGGAACTCCTATTTCAAATGCATGATCATCAATAAAATAATCCTGCTCGATCGGCCACCAACTTTCAGGATTGCGCAGTGACAGGACATCCTTGCTGTCGTCTTTATAATGGATGACAACTTGGCCGTTTTCCATTCTGCTCTGCATGTGGTTGGTGGATCCAGCCATCAATAGATAAGCATGACTGGCCTTCCCGGACAAAGGCACCCGCACACCGTCCGGGTAATTGTCCCAAAGCGCGGTAAACAGGATATTATTTTCACTGCTGTCACCGGAAGTGGCGAAAGGAATTCCCTGGGGAAGTGCAAACCGCCCTTTTTCCCCGGCCAGCTTACGCAAACCACGGTCATCAATGTCCATATATGCGCCAAACGATGCCCAATCGCCCATGCCCTGAACTGGTATTTGCAAAGTCGGATACGGGGACCTGGGACTTAGGTATTCGTTCCTGAAAATTGCGGTCACCTTATCATTCATCGCCGAAGAAATATCCACCGTCTCAAGGTTTTTTGCTAAAGCATCCAATTCCCAATTGATCACCATTTGCTGGGCCAAAAGGGTTTCTCCATCGTAGACTGCCACTTCATTAGTGCCCGTTTGGAGCAGGGAAAGGTCTTGGATGGTAAATTCCTGCGCCTTATTCGAAACCAGGTTAACTTGCGCTTTCCAGGCCTTTCCATTCACCACAATGGAAACTGGCATTTCTTCCTCTTGGTGATTCGAGACCGAAAATGCCAATGCCGAAGGAGATTGATTGTCGGCTGCCGTAATTTCTAACCTTGGCAACACCTTAACGGCGATGGGCTCCCACCAGGTCATTTCTCCTTGCTTCAGTTTGGCGAAGAAGGTCTTGTCCCCAATTTGGCTGCCTACACTGGCCTCAAATCCACCATCTACTATTTCATTGGCCGTAAACAATTGCTCCGGATCATGTAATTTCAGCACTTCAGCGTCATTCCATTCCATGATCAAGCTTTCACCAACGGTGACCTCCTTGGGAAATCGCAAGGCCTTCAATGCCTCTCCTTGCCATGCTATCGAAATGCGACTATTTTCTCCCAAAGGTGTTTTGATCAAAACGGCAGGCTTGCCCACCTGATTTTCCAAAAGCTTCCATTCTACAGGTTTGCCATTGACCTTTACCGCTTCGATCCCCGCTGATTTTGCCCTTACGACCAATTCCAATACAACCTCTTTTCCAAACCGATTAGTGATTTCATAGTGATCCACTTCGTCCTTTTGCCTGAAGTCAATTCCCACATCTGGTGTGCTAAGGGAAGCATATTCCCATTCGGCAGGAAAGCCTGGTTTGATCTCCAATCGCTTGTTCATCAAGTCCGGTTTTACCCCAAACAGCCCTTCTATCAACGATCTGCCCCCCATGCCCACTGCATCCGCAAAGTCACGGTAAAGCTCACTTCTCATTGCATCCAAAAAGGACAGCTGCTGAAAATTCCCGGGACTGCCGCCCAAGTACATACTTTCCAGCAGGGCACTTTTCCATAACCTGAACGCTTCATTGGTATTTCCCGCTTGCCAATAGGCCAAACTTGTGTGCAGCACTTCTGCCAAGGCCACGTTATTTACCGACCACGTGTAAGGCATCCAATTGGTGGTCGAAAGAGTGTGGTATTCCCCTTCGTTCAGGCCATCTGCTGCCAAGGGGATATGTGGAATTTGCGTATCCACATATCGGGTCATCTGCCAGGCCTGAAAAGGATCCGGCACTTCACTGTCAATGGTGTGATAAATGGACCACACACCTGCTTGCGGATGTACATTCCTTGGTCCCAAAAGATCTTTGTATTCTGCATACCAACCACCTGGTAACCAAAGCGTCTCATTCATTGCCCGGAGGATGCGACCTGCCTCGGCTTCATACTTTTCACCATCTTCACCAATAAACGATGCCAGCTCTGCTGCTTTCTTATTGGCAAAATAATTATAGGCCGATGCATGGGCCACGCCTCCGCTATTGTACTGAAGTGCATCACTTGCCCAGATACTCGCATAGGCGTTATAAAGCCCATCACCGTCTGGATCAAAATTCCTTTTTTCCCAGGCCAAATGCCGCTCAATGGAAGGCCATACTTTTTTCAGATAACGCACATCTCCTGTCCAATCAAAATGACGGACCAACTGGTCAAAAAACACTTGGTTCATATCATAGTGATGCGGTGAAGACGGCTCCCCGGGACGTCGGCTGATATAGCCTCGATTAAAGATAGATTTACCCGTTTTCTCCACTTGACGAGCCAAATGTTTAGCAGTATCTGGATCATTTCTACTTCCATACGGTTCCAAATATTGCGACGCCAGGTAACCATCAAAGTGGGTCTTGGCACGATCATGCCAGCCCATCCAGTCGGCCACATAGGCGCCCCTCCATCCCGGCAAGGGCATCCGCCACGCCACCGCACCGTGCACATAAGCTGGCGCATCATAAATCGCATCTGCTGCTATGCCCAATGCTCCACCCACAGTATTGATGTAGGGATCAGGAGTTTTCACTTGGATGCGATTGGCCAGCTGCTTTCTTGCCCCATCTGCTTGTGAATAGGCTTCTGCTAATCCTTGATAAGGCAAATCCTGAAAACCGGGCCTGTAGATCGCAAAGTAATGGGGAGTATTCCCTGCAGGCACCTTGCCTACCAAAACAGGTGCATCCTCCACCGTTGAATCCCAAAGGGCAGCTGGGCGGTCCATCATTTGAGGTGCAGCGGAACGGATTTCGGCATTCAAAGGAAAAGACCCCAGCATCTTTGGCCGTGGAGCACCATCTTTGGTCTCACCATAAAATAACTCCAACTCATTCTGGCCATTCACCATTATTTCATTGCCCTGGCACTTTTCTACCGTCAGGTCAAATACAGATGGTGGATCGGCACCAAGATCACCCATCCTTCGAAACCGCTTGCCGGTGACGCCACCATACACCCAGATCAATTCGGCTGTTGCTGGCAGCCCTTCCGATTCAACTTTAAAAATTGCCCCTTCCTGCTCACGCAATGGCATTACCTTAATGCTGATCACGCCATTTCCCAATAGCTGATCGGTGATGGAATACTTCATCATGCCTGCACTATAACTAGCCTTCACTTGCGATGACTCATGCAGCCATTTGGATTGATCACCTACTTGGACACCGAGTCTAAAATGCCCACCCATACCGGGCAAATAAAAGGAAAACAGTGGCTGGTCGCCCGCTTCTGTGCGAAAGTCAGAATGATAGCCGTATAGGGCACGGTTAAACCTACGCTCGCCATTTTCGATCACAAAATCCTGCCCACTTGGCGAGTAACGCAGCTTTCTGGGGATGTCGTGCCAATATCCCTGTCCCATCACCTGATGGATACCGCCTATAAAAAAGCAGATGAGCAGTAATGTAAATAATGCTTTGTCAGTCCTTAACTGATGCATGATGGTTTAGCTTTTTATGTTGAAGAGATAGGTACTTGAAGTCATGAACTTCCCGCCCTGACTGGCCAAAAAGAGGTAGTCAGGCTTATTGTCCTTAAAGAGAATCTGTGGCCGTTCAAACCGGCCATATTTTGACAAATGGCCAGGTTTTGGTGGTTGGCTGAAATAATGGTCGGTCTCATAATAAGCAATCTCCGGCGGATCACTGAAATGAATCCCGTCTTCGGACTCTAGGTATAATCCATACTGATGGTTATAAATCCCCATGTCTCGCATCAGCATCCGGAACTTGCCGTCTTGGTACCAGACAAAGCCGTCTTCAGCCTGTATATTGTCTCCTTTATCGGCATAATTGATGATCGGATTTCCATCATATTTACGGTATGGCCCTTCCGGCTGATCGGCTATCGCCAAGCCGTATTTTCTATTGCCCCGGATTTTAGGATCAGTATAATGCTCGTATTCGTACGTGTTCCAAGATTTGTAATAGAGAAAACAGCGGCCGTCAGAATGCTGTACAAAGGAAGGATTGGTGGTACAATGATCGTCCCAGCTCCCTTCTTCTCCCGCTTCCAAGAGCGGCTCATCCGGCCGTTTCCAGGGGCCATCCAGGGAATCTGCTGTGGCCAATCCAATCCGCTTGGTATTTGTACGTTTATTGTGATTGCCCATGTAAAAGAGATAATACTTTCCTCCCACTTCCTTGATATGCGGATTATGGCAGGTAGTCGCATCCCAGTGATTCCCTCCTCTTGGAGAAAGCACCACCTCCTGAAAAGTATACGGCCCTTCCGGCTGATCGGCCACTGCATGGGCAATTTCCGACTGATGGATCCATCCACCCATACCGTACTCCGCCTTCCAGCGTGAATAGAACACGTGGACTTTTCCGACCGCATCATAGATGGGGCTTGTGCCCCATACATAATATCCTTCTGTCTCCAATAAACGGTGTAATGGCTCCAGCCGGCTGGCAAATGCTGATTCTGGATCCCGACGGAGCAGTGGTTCCAATGACGATGGAAAAAGCCCCATAACCGGCACCATTGCTGTATATCCCAGAAAATCCCTTCGTTTCATAAATGTGCTATTTTAATCTATTCATTAAAAAGCCACCCGTCTTTAACGGATGGCTTTCATAATAATCCCCTCTTCCACTTTACATGTATACATCCATGATTAGTGTAGACCGGATTAATTATTGTTTTTCACTCCAATACAACCTAACCTCCCCTCCGCGGCGGAGAGGAAGAGACATCTTGCTACTTGCATCTAGCTACTTGATACTGTCTTCTTACCTCGTACCTTATACTTTGTACTCCTAATAGCCGGGATTCTGCTCATACAGCCCTTCCTTCACATCCAGTTGGTTGATCGGAACGGCGTAGATCAGGTCGTCTGAGGTGATGTCAGTAGAAATCTTGTTGCCCGAATCATCCATTTCGATCCAGTCCAGCATCACATCGATGGCCATTCCCGAGCGCACAAGGTCATGCCATCTCAGGCCTTCTCCGACAAACTCCCTCCTTCGTTCTTCCATGATTTGCTCATAGGTAACGTTGGTAAGCGTGGTGCTGACACCAGCACGCTCCCGGATGTCATTGACAATCTCATCGATTTCTGCTTGGGAACCGCCACTTTTGCTCAGGGCTTCCGCTTTCATCAACAGGATATCTGCATAGCGGATGACGGGATAGTTCAGCTCAAAGTCAAAGCGGTCTACGCCCAAGTTGTCCAAATCAAGATACTTTTTGATAAACCTATCCTGAACGGTATTGCCATTGGCATCGGTGTAATTTATCCAAACCGAGAAATCATCTCTCACATCATTGGTTTCATAAGACCCCATCAGGTCTGCCGAAACAGTCTTGGGGGCATCCGGGAAGGTCCCGCCTGCAAAAGGAATCCCATTGGAACGGGCAAACG
>NZ_CP041253.1:0-62500 GCF_006575665.1 Echinicola soli | reverse complement strand
TGGAGTGCAATAGCATAAGGGAGCTTGACTGTGAGGCCGACAAGCCGAGCAGGGTGGAAACACGGGTATAGTGATCCGGCGGTACCGTATGGAAGGGCCGTCGCTCAAAGGATAAAAGGTACTCTGGGGATAACAGGCTGATCTCCCCCAAGAGCTCATATCGACGGGGAGGTTTGGCACCTCGATGTCGGCTCGTCACATCCTGGGGCTGGAGAAGGTCCCAAGGGTTGGGCTGTTCGCCCATTAAAGTGGCACGCGAGCTGGGTTCAGAACGTCGTGAGACAGTTCGGTCCCTATCTGTTGCGGGCGTGGGAAACTTGAGAGGATCTGACCTTAGTACGAGAGGACCGGGTTGGACGGACCGCTGGTGTACCGGTTGTGGTGCCAACTGCACTGCCGGGTAGCTACGTCCGGAAGGGATAAGCGCTGAAAGCATCTAAGTGCGAAACCCACCTCGAGATGAGGTTTCCGTATAGGGTTGTCAGAGACGATGACGTTGATAGGCTGCAGGTGTAAAGCCGGAGACGGCATAGCTGAGCAGTACTAATAGCCCGAAAGCTTGCCTGTTTGGAGTTGTATTATCTTTTGTAGGGTCGAAAGGCTTATAAGGAACAGAAAGGAAAAAAAGAAACGCGTTGTCCCTTTTCAGAGAGGGGCACATAAAGAGCTTAGGGCGGTACGGCACAGGGGATCCACCTCTTCCCATCCCGAACAGAGAAGTTAAGCCCTGTCGCGCCGATGGTACTGGGGTCACACCCGGGAGAGTAGGTCGCCGCCCGATTTTATCAAGGCCCTCCGTATATACGGAGGGCCTTTTCTTTTTTATACCTGGGTGTCCCGTACACGGCTTTCCAAAGAAGGATATCCCCAACCACCGGAATCCATGTTTTGAAGATTAGGTAGTTTTTATATGGTCATGGGCTTTTATGCCGGTCAGGGTATATTCGGCGGATGGCCTTTTATCAATCAATGATTGATATGGAAAATCCGTGGAGATCCCCCTGATGAACCGGGGCAGGAAGTGTAATCTGTGGGCAGTTTAAATAGGCTCCCACAAATATTGCTTGATCCGTATTAACTGTATAATACCATAAAGTAAAATAGGATTAGACGGTCATTAATTGTTAGTAATTAGATGGAATGCCATATTAACGAATTGTTATAGTTGAGGTTTTTGATAAAAAATTAGTATATTTGAAAAATGGAAAAAGAATATTAATATTCTTTACTGTTTGTTGATGATTTATAAAGAGTATCAACATCACCAGTGCCAAGTTTTGCATATTTAAATACCTTAATACTTTTCTATGCTATTAGTATTGTTTTCTGTACTGACTGCTTTTTTTATAGGGATTATATTAACGCCCCTGCTAATATTTCTCATTAAAAAAGGAAATTTATTGGATAAACCAGGAGGTAGAAAGATTCATAAATATTCAGTTCCATCCATGGGAGGAATTGCCATATTCATTGGCCTTTTGGGAGGTATTCTTATATGGTTAAATTACCAACAATTGGTAGAAATCAGGTTTTTCATGTTGGGGCTTTCCATCATGTTTATTTTGGGATTGAGGGATGATTTGGTTGAATTGACTGCCTATCAAAAGTTAATTGGGCAACTTATAGCCGTAATTACTGTAGTGGTTTTAGGTGATGTAAGGATTACTGATTTTTATGGGTTATTGGGCGTTTATGAGCTTCCGTTGTGGTTTAGTTATTTTCTGACGATATTTGCTATAATAGGTTTGACCAATGCCTTTAATCTTATTGATGGATTGGACGGACTGGCAGGGACATTAAGTATCATTACCTTTTTGGGCTTAGGTGGATGGTTCCTTTATTCTGGACACACAACCTATGGTTTTATTGCCTTTACATTTGTGGGCGCAGTGCTATCTTTCTTGGTCTACAATTGGCATCCAGCTAAAATTTTCATGGGTGATACGGGGTCATTGACATTAGGATTTGCCTTGTCGGTTTTATGTATCAAGTTTATAGAGAGTAATGTGTCTGTTCCTGTAGGCGGTTTTAAGTTTCATGCCCCTTTGGCTACTGCAGCTGCTTTACTGATTGTCCCTTTTTATGATACCTTGCGCGTTTTTGTTAAGAGGGCAAGAAAAGGAATATCACCAATGACGGCAGATAAGAGTCATGTGCACCATTTTTTAATGCGAATGGGCTTTAGACACGATCAGGTAGCGCTGATATTGGGTGGCGTGAAGGTTGGATTTATCTTTTTGATGGTGGTTTTTAATGAACTTCCCGATATCGTTATGTTGCCTACCTTAGTTGTTTTGGTTGTTGCGGGGGGAGTACTACTGGACCGATTAACGCTCCGTAGGGTTAAACAAATTGTAAGATGTTCACCTCGCGTACTGGCCCAGCGTACCTATCATGGCATGAGAGCTAAGGTGAAAATAGATGAAGAAGTACTCAGGCAAGAGGATGTTAATTTAAATTGATCCTTTGGATTGGATGATTATGCATGAAGGGCCTTGGGCCCTTTTGTTGTTTAATGTCTTTTTTGTTGTGTGTAACTGGTAATATTTACACAATATAATCAATATTTTGTGTGATTTGTGTTGATATTTTTCATTAATTAGTAGTCTACTATAATTTGATAAGAGGGTTTATGCCAAGAATCAAGCTTTCTGAGCCAGTATTTAAAGAGGACATCGCCGAGCAGGTGAGCATGGCGTTGTCAAGGAAGGAAGTGGGGTATCAAGGTTCTTTTATTGATTCCTTTAATAAAAAGCTCCAGGATTTTCTGGGTTTTTCTAATGTAGGTATATATTCATCGGGAACAGCTTCTATTCATTTGGCCTTGAGGTTGGCAGGTGTACGGAGTGGAGATGAGGTTTTATGTCAATCCTTGACGTTTTCAGCTTCAGCAAACCCTATTAAGTACCTAGGAGCAAATCCTGTCTTTGTGGGTAGTGAAGGAGAGACTTGGAATATAAGTCCAAAATACCTGATTGAGGCATTGGAGGATAGACGGAAAAAAGGAAGGCGTGTTAAGGCAATCATCCCAGTACATGTATTTGGAATGCCAGCAAGAATGAATGAAGTGTCTGAGATTGCCAAACACTATGGTGTGCCTATTATAGAAGATGCAGCAGAAGCATTGGGGTCATTAATTGATGGTCAATTTTGTGGTACTATTGGCGATTATGGAATCTTTTCTTTCAATGCCAATAAGATCATTACCACAGGGGGAGGAGGTGCATTGTTGACAAAGGATAGTATGAAAATCCAAGAAGCAAACTTTTTAGCCTTGCAGGCGAAGGACCCGGCTCCTCATTATGAACATAGTCAATTGGGATATAACTATGCCTTTAGTAACCTGAACGCAGTTTTGGGCTGTAGTCAAATAGACCAGCTTCAAGAAAAGATCAATAAGCGAAGAAATATTTTTGATTGGTATTTTTCTTTTCTGTCAGATAGTGGAATTGGATTTCAAATGGGTGATAGTAACATGAAGAGTAGTCGGTGGTTGACGGCCATAATCCTTCCACAAGAGAAACAAGCTGAGCAACTGAGACACTTTCTGGAGCGTAAAAATATAGAGGCAAGGCCTGTATGGAAACCAATGCAGCTACAGCCTTTGTACAGTTCTTGCCCATATTACGGGAATGGGGCGGAGGAGCAGATTTTTAAGAGAGGTCTGTGCTTACCTTCGGGAAATGGGTTGACATTTGAAGATGTTGAGTATGTTTCATCCTCTATATTGGAATTTCAGAAAAAGTCATCATATAATGTATCAAAGTATATTTAAGCCAAATATTGACTATTTCCTGGGCTGGGTGGGGTTGATCATATGCCTTCCACTGGTGCTGTTTATTTCTATTATTTTGGCCATTGACTTAAGAGGCAATCCTTTTTTTGTTCAGGATAGAGTGGGGAAGGACGGAAAGGTTTTTAAGATCTTTAAGCTAAGGACTATGAAAGGCCATATGCATCAGAGCGGGGTGCTGCTGGCCGATCATGAGCGATTAACTTTTCTAGGAAGGTGGTTAAGGAAAACTTCACTGGATGAGCTTCCGCAGTTTTTAAATATTGCTTTAGGTGATATGAGTCTGATAGGTCCCAGGCCCTTATTGGTAGAATACCTGCCTTTATACAATGAGGAAGAAGCAAAGAGACATGCAGTTAAGCCGGGAATTACTGGATTGGCTCAAGTGAAAGGTAGAAATGCAATTAGTTGGAAGGAGAAATTTGCTTATGATTTGGCGTATATAAGCAATATGAGTTTTAGGCAAGATTTTACTATCCTTGTCCTATCACTATGCAAACCATTTGATCATAGAGGTGTTTACAGTAATAAAGAACATGTAGCTCCATTTCGGGGTCATGACTAGCGGATAGCGGTACTTTTTATTTTTTGATGAGTATTTTATTATTACTCAAATTTGTCTATAAATACCTAAAAATGTTTTTCTAAATATTTTTTATGTGTTTTATTGATATTACATTGTACTAAAGAATTTCTTTTAATCTTTAATAGGATATTTTTTATGGAGCAATTGTTGAATTTTACCAATAATTGTGACATTTTTAAGCAAACATAGTAATAATGATAAATTGGATCACACGTACAATTGATTCGGTGATTCTATTTCATTCCATCGTCCTAGCATATTTTTTAAGATTAAATTTTGAGTGGGAAGTTATACAAAATTATCCAGTTTTGGATAGTGCGTTACTTTTTATGTTCTTGGGAACGGGAGCAATGCTTTTTACGGAAAAGGTGAGATGGCTTAGAGGTAGATCACGGTTAAGTAATTTTGTTTTAGTGGCGTATATTGTCATGGTATCTGTCATGTTGACCGCTCTGGTTTGCCTAGTATTGGAAAACCTGGTGTTACCGGAGGTCTTCATACCGATGTCGGTGCTCATCATTGCGGCGCTATTGGCGTTTTTTACCATGACACTATACCGGCTGTTCGCGAAGGAGTTTTATGGAATGTACTTAAAGAAAAAGCAACCAAAGAAGCATATCGTTATTTTTGGGGCTGGAGAAGCCGGTAGACTCTCGAAAACCGTTTTAGGGAGCCAAGCCGGAACAAATCAGAAAATTCATGCATTCTTGGATGATGACGCGCAGAAAGCGGGAGAGAGTATTGGAGGGATTCCTGTTTATTACGGGCTTGATCGGCTGAAATCCCTTAAAAAGGATCATACGATCACCGACCTATTGATTTCGGTAATGTGTATTTCTCCCAGAAGGAAAAAGGAAATTATCGAAGAGTGTTTGCAGCTAGACATCAAAGTGAGTGTGGTGCCGTCGATAGATGAATGGGTGAAGGGAGGCTTTAGTATGGGTAAAATTCGACAAATTAGGATTGAAGACCTGCTGTCTCGGCCTGAGATATCACTGGACAATCCAGCTGTATTTGGTCAAATATCCAATAGGGTTATTATGGTAACCGGTGCAGCAGGATCTATCGGGAGTGAACTGTGCCGCAAGATCATTGCACATAAGCCTTCGGTGTTGATTATGGTGGACAAAGCCGAATCAGCACTCTATGATGTAGAGCAGGAGTTTAAGGGTGGACATTGGAAAAGCTCAATCAAACCGATTTTGGCAGATATTCGAGACGCCAGAAAGATGGATCGAATATTCAAGGAGCACAAGCCTGAAATCGTTTATCACGCAGCAGCATACAAACACGTTCCTATGATGGAAAACTATCCAGAAGAGGCGGTGACCAGTAATGTTTTGGCTACTAAAAATCTTGCTGACCTTTCCGTCTTGCACAATGTAAAACAGTTTGTATTTGTCAGCACAGATAAGGCTGTAAACCCTACCAATGTAATGGGTGCGTCAAAGCGAATAGCGGAAATTTATATCCAGGCATTGAGTGATTACCTGGACGTGGAAAAAGGACAGGTTACCAAGTTTGCCATTACCAGGTTTGGAAATGTGCTGGGATCCAATGGATCCGTTATTCCCCTGTTTAAAAAGCAGATTGAACAGGGCGGTCCTGTGATGGTTACAGATCCCAACATCTCAAGGTACTTTATGACCATCAGTGAGGCTTGTCAGCTGATACTTGAAGCCGGAGCAATGTCAAAAGGAAGTGAAGTTTTTATTTTTGACATGGGCGAGCCAGTGAAAATCCTTGACCTGGCCAAGAAAATGATACAGCTGAGTGACAAAAAGGTAGGGGAAGATATCAAGATCGTCTTTACAGGACTTCGCGAAGGAGAAAAACTGCATGAAGAACTGATATGCCATTCTGAACAGCTCCAAATCACCCATCATCCTAAAATAAGGGTGGTCAAAATGGGTAATGTCCCTTTTAACAGGGTCAACTATCAGATAGAATTTTTCGAGCGGTTGTTGATTTTGAATTCTGATACCGACATTGTCAGGCATATAAAGCAGATTGTGCCAGAGTATGTCAGCAATACCTCTCGGTACAATGTGTTGGACCGGTTGAATTGATGGTGTTGTTTTTCAGGAAGTTGGTTCATTTACAGATGGATTTTGGGTTTTTAGCCCTTCTAAATTCTAGGAATTTTATATCTTGCGGTGATGGAAAACTTTGTAGTCTCAGCAAGAAAATATAGACCTTCCAATTTTAAAAGCGTGGTGGGGCAGCAGCATATTACTACTACGCTTAAGAATGCCATTAAAAATAACCACTTGGCGCAAGCATTCCTGTTCTGTGGGCCTCGTGGTGTGGGAAAGACCACTTGCGCAAGGATTCTTGCAAAAACCATTAACTGTGAAAACCTGTCTGATGACTTTGAAGCTTGCAATGAATGCGAGTCTTGTAAAGCATTTAATACCAATAGTTCCTTTAATGTCCATGAACTGGATGCAGCATCCAATAACTCAGTGGACGACATCCGGAATTTGGTGGATCAGGTGAGGTATGCACCTCAGAAGGGGAGTTATAAGATTTACATCATTGATGAGGTTCACATGCTCTCGACACAGGCTTTCAATGCTTTTTTGAAAACCTTGGAAGAGCCGCCCAAATATGCGATTTTTATTCTGGCTACTACAGAAAAGCATAAAATTATTCCTACAATCCTTTCCCGCTGCCAAATATTTGATTTTAATCGGATTCAGATCAAGGACATTGCCGAGCATCTAAAGTATATCGCTTCAGAAGAAAATATTGCTTATGAAGATGAAGCATTACGATTGATAGCCGCTAAAGCGGACGGGGCATTAAGGGACGCACTTTCCATATTTGACCTTATCGTTACCTATTCGGCAGGCAATAAGCTGACGTATTCTGAGACGATTAATAATCTCCATATTTTGGACTATGATTATTATTTTAAGGTTACAGATGCGCTTTTGGCGGAAAGTGTATCCAATGTGTTATTGATTTTTGATGAAATCCTCAAAAAAGGATTTGATGGCCATAATTTTATTGTAGGGTTAAGTGAGCATTTTAGAAACTTGATGGTTTGTAAGGATGCGGCCACGGTCGAATTGCTTCAGGTCTCCGAAAGTGCCCAGGAACGTTATATTGAGCAGTCTGCTAAATCTAATCTTTCGTTTTTACTTTCTGCGCTAAACATTTGCAACCAGTGCGACATTCATTATAAGGGCAGCAAAAACCAACGACTTCATGTGGAGCTGGCTTTGATGAAGCTGGCAAAACTGCCACAGGCCATAACATTGGCTGCTGTAGCACGTGAAGAGGCAAAAAAAAAAGACTAGCTAAGCAGAAGTCTCCGTCAGCCAGTCATCAAGAAAAGCCTTCCACGAACTCATCTGCTCCAAAAACGGAAGTAAAGAGAACGATGGCAATTCCTTCCAGTCTTTCTGAAGTAAAAAGCCGTGTGAAGAGCAAAGCAGAAGAAAGTCTCCAATCACCTAAAAAGGAAGAGCAAGAGAAATCTATCGATCAAAAGACAACCCAAAGCACTCCTTTTGATAAGGGGAGGCTAGGCGCTGTCTTAGAGGATATCATTGCTGATTATAAGCAGCAGAAGCGGCTAATAGAAAGTACATTGCTCAAACAGCCCTTTGAGGTTAATGAAAGTACAGTAAAGTTTTTCTTGAATGGAGAACTGCAAGAACACCGTTTTGCGCAGTTACGACCAGAATTGATCGGGGTGTTTAGAAGAAAACTGGAAAATGACTTTGTGGAAATAGATTTTGAAGTCAAGGAGGATGCGGTCAGCGAAGAATCCAAGCTTTATACATCCACAGATAAATTGGCTTACCTGACCAAGAAATCCCCGGCACTCAAGGAGTTGCAAAAGCGATTTGGCCTGGAGACGGATTTTTAGAAGTCAATGCCGAGTCCAAAGTTAATGAGGTTTTGGAGCTGCACGGCCCTGGATTTATTGCCATTATCCATTTCTATATAGACATTTTCATCGTAGATCAGGATGGTTTCGACTCTTGTGCTGATGTATTTATTGACTTTCATGCTGATGGTAGAGTTAAAGTTGACCACCATATTGCCAAATTTGCCGTAGTTGGAGAAGAGGTTAAGGTCAGCTTTCCAATTAATGTTTTCCATTACTCTCATATCAATAGAGGTACCTAGGGAGGCACCCGCTTCGGGCTTGACCTTATCTCCTGGTACAATGCCAAAAGCACCGGCTTGGCTCAAGGAGTCATTGAGCACAATGGTAAAACGTCCCGTGAAAGGCGATAGAATGGAGGAGAACTTAAAGCCATCTTTTTCTTTTTGGTAGTTCAGACCTGTAGAGGACTGAACATAGCCAGGGCTGAGAAAATCAGAAATCAAATTTCTGGATTCCAGGTCGGATCCGCTTTTTTTAAAATATTTATAACCTTCCAATAACTGTGTTCTGGCTTCCAATTGGGTGGACAAATAGAACCCTTTAGCCAATTCACGGCCATATTTACTGACAAACTTAAAGTTGTCATTGGTCTTTCGGGTTTTGTAGGATCTGTCAGATTGCCTGTTAAAGCCAAAATTGACCGATAAGGAAGTTTCCCAGATTTTATTGTTTTTCTTATAGTTGGCAAAAAGATTTACCCCTGTGTTTAGCGCAAAGGAACTGGCACCACCGGCAGCCCAATTGGACAGGCTCACTTGCTGAATGCTAAGATTGTAGTTGCCGCCAGTCTCCCAGAAAGTGGGCTTTACTTCTTTTTTTATGATCAGGCTATCTCCCAGCATGACCAGGGTGTCGCCGTTGATCAGAACGGTGTCGGGTACAATGTCAGTTATTCTGTCCTGAGCAGAAGCCCATTGCATGCTTGTCAACAATAAAAAAAGAAAGCAGGTAAGGTGCCGAATCATTCCTGGGTTTTTAATGAATAGACTACAAATATATATTTCTTTCTCGATATGCCTCAATCACGACGAATGATTAGTTCCTGTCCCACCTGGATCACCGATTGGTTTCCAATTTGGTTCCATTGTTGGATTTGCGAAACCGTGACACCATATTTTCTTGCAATGGCATAAAGTGTTTCCCCTTTTGCCACCTTGTGCGTGAGTTGGGTTCGGGGAGCTTGGCTCGTAGGGGAGGGGGCAGCCGTTTTAGTGGAAGTAGGTGATGGTTTTGGTGTACCGGACTGTCTTTTAGGGGGAGAAGGCGCTATTTGGCGATATTCGAATGGCTCATTTCTTCTCCGGTATTTTTGCAGTTTTAATATCATTCCTTCCCTAAGGTCTTCGTCTTTGTACAACCTGTTTTTGGCCTTTAGTGAGTGCAGTCGGATGCCATAAGCTTGGGAGATCCCCCAGAGTGTTTCTCCTGTTCTGACGACATGATAAGGTGTTTTGGCCTTTCCTTTTTTTCTTTTGGTGTAATAATATTGGCCTTTTAGGACAGGGTCTGATTTGGACAAATCGTTTACCCTTCTGAATTTTCCGTCACGTATGCCGATTCGTTCGGCAAAGTCTTCAGGGGTAGTGTTGACAGCGGCCACGATCCCCTTTATGCCATTGACGCGAATTTGGTTTCTTTCGAAAGGCTGGGACTGTTTGCCCGTTATTTTGGGATAACCAGCTTGGTTGATGTGGCTAGCGTTGGGGACGCTTGTAGGGGCGGATGTGGTGCTGGATGACGTGAGGACTGGCTTGTATGAAGGAGCACCTGTTGCCAAATAGGTAAGACTGTAGGTTTTACCGCCTGGTATTTTTTTACGACTGACCCATTTGTTATATGCTTCAAGGTGGGATTCGCTTACCTTAAGGTTTTTAGCAAGTTGGGAAAGTGTAGCAGGACCTTGTACCTCGACCACCTCCAGATGCTGATTGCTGACAAACTTGCCCATTTGGCTTTCAAAAGCAATTTTATGAGCTAAGTACTTTTTGAAATACCAATGGGTGTTTCGGGTGATCTTCATGGTTTTATCCCCGTTATATTGGCTGCCAAAATAATTTTGGGCTCCCCCAAGGCCCATTTGATAAGCCACCATCGCGCATACCCAGTTGTCAAACCGGCTATTATTCTTTTTTAGGTAGATGGCGGCACCTTTTGTCGAGGCGACGATATTTTTTCGTTCATCGATTTGGTTATCCACCTGTAAAAACACTTCATGGGCAGTACCTTTTTTAAACTGCCAGAAGCCAACAGCGTTAGAGGTGGATACTGCATCAGGTATCAGGCCACTTTCTTGAATAACCAGGTATTTAAGGTCGTCAGGCACGCCTTGCTCTCGCAAGACCTGTTCGATTACGGGCATATAGAGATCGACCCTTTCCATCTTGGTTTTAAAGTAACTGGGATTGCGGTGAAGGGCATCTACATCCAACTGGATGTCTCGCTGGGCCTGGTTGTTGAGATGGAGCGTCATGTCGGCAAAACGAATGGTTTGGGGGACATGTGGTGCCTGGGCATAGGCAAGGTTTAGGGTGGCAAAAATAAAAAAGATCAGGCCACTGTAAATAGTCTTGGTTGGTCTATAAAACATGCCAATAGTTTACGAAGTATTGATTACCTAATTAATAAACGGTCGGAAAACTGGTTTTGATATGTGTATTGTGCGTAGAAAACTATCGCTTTCTGGCCATCATGATACCATCCCTGATTGGGAAGAGTACATTTTCTACCCTGTCGTCATCTTGTACCATTTTATTGAAGTCCAAAATGGCCTGGGTGGATTTGTCCGCTTTACCTGAATGATCCTGGACTACTTTCCCTGACCAAAGGACATTGTCCGCAAGGATCAGTCCCCCAGGATTTACCTTATCGATGATCATGTTGTAATAATTGGAATAATTTGTTTTATCCGCATCAATAAACACCATGTCAAATGATTCATCGATCCCTGGAATGAGTTCCATGGCATTTCCCAACATATAATGGATCTGTGAATCCAGACCAGAGGCTGTAAAATATTCCCTGACCATTTCTTCAAGCTCATCATTTTTATCGATGGTGATGATCTTTCCGTCCTTATCAAGCCCTCTTGCCATGCAGATGGCTGAATAGCCAGTATAGGTTCCTATTTCGAGTATGGTTTTAGGCCGTTGCATTTTGGTGAAGAACTCCAGGGTCTTCCCTTGGAGGTGACCAGACAGCATCCTGGGCATCAAAACTTTGGCGTGGGTGTCACGAGAGATCCGTTGAAGCAGTTCATCTTCATCGGTGGTATGTTCCTGACAATAGTGCAAAAGGTCCTCGCTAATAAATTCCATTTTCTAGTGGGGTAAATAAGTGAGAAAACTAAGTTCATCCTCTCTGAACATCTCGTTGGCAATGTGCTGGAGATCCTCAGAGGAGGTGTTTCTGATGATGTTGAATATATGGTCCAGTGAATCAATACGACCTTTGTCCAGAAGGCTTTTGCCAAATACCAACATGAGTGCCGCGTGGTTTTCCTCGGCCATGGCCATTTGTCCGATGGTCTGCTCTTTGGCCATGTGAAGCTGCAGCGTTCCCAGTTTCTTTTCTCTTAGTCGCTTAAGTTCACGCAATACCAGCTTTTGGGCTTTTTTAAAGGTCTTTTCCTCGGTACCGTAAAACATACCAATAAAACCGGTGTCTTTATAAGCTTGGTAGGCAGATTCTACGCTATAAACGTATCCATATTTTTCCCTTAAGGCAAGGTTTAAACGGGAATTCATACTTGGGCCTCCAAGAATATTGTTCAGTAGGTAAAGTTTGTAGCGATCAGGGTGGTACAGCGAATAGGCCGGCTTTCCAATGGCACAATGGGCCTGGCTGATCTCTTTATAAACCGTTTCGTGTTTTGGCTGATAGTGGGTAAAGTCACTTCTTCTGTAAAGGCTTTTTTTGGTAGGGATTTCGTTTAGTTTAGGTTCGAGTTGTCGGAGTACTTTTTGGAAAGAGATATTGCCCACTACCGAAAAGACGATCTTTGAGGTATCCATTCTAGTGGATATAAAATCAAAGAAATCATTTTGACAGAAGCTGGCTACCGTCTCTTCTGTACCCAAAATATTCCTTCCCAGCGAATGATTCTGAAAAACTACCTCATCAAATTCATCTTGGATGGCATCATCGGGAGAATCACGGTACATGGCCATTTCTTCCAGGATGACTTGGCGTTCTTTTTCGATTTGCTTTGCAGGAAAGGTACTGTGGAAAGTAATGTCAAACAGCAGCTCGGCTGCTTTATTGAAGTGTTCCTTTAAAATGGAGGAATAGAAGCATATTTTTTCCTTGGTCGTATAGGCGTTCAACTCTCCGCCCACAGACTCCAACCTGTTCAGGATGTGAAATGACTTTCGCTTCTGGGTGCCTTTAAAGGCCATATGTTCCCAGAAATGGGCCAGGCCAGCTTGTTCTTTCGCTTCATCCCTGCTGCCGATATCCAGAATAAACCCGCAATGGACCAGTCTGGTGTGTGTCACTTCCTGGTGCACGATACGGATACCATTTGGTAACGCTTTGATATTATATGACATGTATTATTTACTTTCAACCTTGAAATTACAAAAATAATGTACTTTATCAGGATATTTTTTTCATGGTCTTTAATATGTTAATTTTAATAACGGAATAATGGGTGGAAGTCCCTTTCTATTGACCAAATGAGTAATATGTATTACACTAAAGACGAGTTAAAGGCTACTTTAATTATATCGGTTTATAAAAACACTACTTTCCTAAAGGCCGTGTTGGATTCACTGGCCGGGCAAACTGACCATCGGTTTGAGGTGATCATCTCTGAGGATGGTGATTCTGAAGAGATGAAGGGATTTGTGGATCATTATTCCTTCAAGCATCCTATTCAGCATCTGGCCAGGGAGGACAAAGGCTGGCAAAAAAACCAAGCACTCAATGAAGCCATCAGGGCAGCCAATACCGATTGGCTGGTATTTATCGATGGGGACTGTGTACTCCATCCCCGGTTTATGGAGTTTCATATAAAGAATGCCGATCCAACTGCCATCCTTGCCGGAAAACGCATTAAGCTTGATTCCGAGACGTCAGCGTTGTTGCTGGAGGAATCCATCAAGCCAAGTGAAATGAATGCTTATTTGAGAAAGCATTTTACAAAAATCAAAAAGCGGGGCGGGGAGTTTGTGGAAGAGGGCTTTTTTATTGATCCGAAAGGTATATTGGGAAGGATAGTGGGGACACGTAAAATGAGGCACCTAAAAGGATGCAATATGTCCTTTCACAAAGATGCGATTTATGCGATTAACGGATTTGATGAAGCTTACACACGCCCAGCAGTTGGTGAGGACGCTGATCTACTTTGGCGATTTAAAGGGCTCGGTTATCAATTGGGCTCGGTGAGGAATTTGGCTGTCCAATATCATTTGTACCACAAAGAAAGCTGGACCGACCAGGAAGAGAACTTGCGGATAATGAATGAAAATATCGCTGCCAAAAAATACGTGTGCACAGATGGCTTGGTGAAGGAGCCTTCAGCAGGGGCAAAACATTAGCGATCATATGGTGCCGACGCCTTCCTCTGTGCCGGCAATGCCTTTGGGAAATCAATTCAGAGAAAATATTAAGCAATGAGATATCAACCATTAAACAATACTTTTTATAAGGCAAACCGATCTAAGCTGGCCAAGAAGCTGCGGCCAAACTCCGTTGCCATCTTGCATGCCAATGACCTTATGCCCACCAATGCTGATGGGACGATGAAATTCAGGCAAAATAATGATTTGTTCTACCTCAGTGGTATCGATCAGGAAGAGACGATCCTGCTGATTTGTCCAGATTTCCCCGGTGAATCGATGCGTGAAATGTTGTTTGTAAGGGAAACAAATGAGCAGATTGTTGTGTGGGAAGGGCATAAGCTAAGTCAGTCTGAAGCAAGTGTGCTGTCTGGTATAAAATCTGTGCGGTGGACTTTTGAATTTGATCAGGTATTGCAGAGTATCCTGAGCCATGTGGATCATGTCTATCTTAATTCAAATGAACACCGGGGAGCTGCCAATGAAGTAGAAAGTAGGGATGCGCGTTTTATTAAAAAGTTAAAAGAAGCGTGTCCGCTTCACCGATATGAGCGACTGGCACCTTTGATGGGGGAGTTGAGGTCGATCAAAGCACCAGATGAAATCGACCAACTACAAAGGGCTTGTGATATTACCGAAAAGGGATTTAATAGGGTTTTGGATTTTGTGAAGCCAGGGGTTAAAGAATATGAAATCGAAGCGGAATACCTGCATGAATTTGTCCGTCATGGCAGCAGGGGATTTGGTTATGAGCCCATTGTCGGATCCGGTCCCAATTCCTGTGTGCTGCATTACTTGGAAAATGATCAGGTATGTCATTCGGGCGACCTGATCCTGATGGATGTGGGAGCCGAATACGGTAATTACAACGCAGACATGACTCGGACGATCCCCGTAAATGGCCGTTACACGCCAAGGCAGCGTAAGGTATATGATGCGGTACTTCGTGTCATGAGAGCGGCCGAAAAGATGCTCAGACCGGGTATTCTGTTACAGGATTACCAAAAGGAGGTGGGCAAGTTGGTGGAAGCAGAATTGATCGGACTGGGACTGCTGGACAAGCACGATGTGCGCAAGCAGGATCCCGCCAAGCCACACTACCGGAAGTACTTTATGCATGGGACGTCTCATCCGTTGGGATTGGACGTGCATGATGTAGGTTCGGTCTATGCGCCCGTAAAGGCAGGGATGGTCTTCACCATTGAACCGGGAATCTATATCCGTGAGGAGGCGATAGGCGTCAGATTAGAGAATAATTATGTGATCGGAGAGAAGGGAAATACGGATTTGATGAAGAATATTCCGATCGAAGCGGAGGAGATAGAGGAGCTGATGAAGGGATAGGATTAAAAAAAACCGCAAGCCCTATGACCTGCGGTTTTTGTTATTTTATACTGTTTCGGAAATGAATTATCCGATAGATACTCTTTTGAAGTCCACTACAGTAAGGCCTTTGGTTACGCCGTCCAAGTATTGGGTAACAGACTTGCTGCTGTCTTTTACGAAAGACTGGCTTAGCAAGGTGTTTTCTTTGTAGAATTTGTTCAGTTTGCCCATAGCGATCTTTTCGATCATTGCTTCAGGCTTGCCTTCTGCCTGGGCTTGCTCTTTACCTACGGCGATTTCTCTTTCCACTACAGAAGCATCCACACCGTCTTTGTCCACGGCTACAGGATTCATGGCAGCGATCTGCATGGCTACGTCTTTGCCAGCTTCTTCTACCTCAGCACCACCTACGTTTTTAAGCGCTACCAATACACCTAGTTTGCCATTAGAGTGGATATAAGGTACTACGGCTTCACCTTTTACGACTACGTAGTCGCTGATTTCGATCTTCTCACCGATCTTACCGGTCATTTCGATGATTTTCTCACCTACAGTGATGTTTTCGAAAGGAAGGGCTAGGATTTCTTCTTTAGTAGAAGCTCCTTTTTCCACAGCCAATTCAAGAATTGCGTTGGCAAAACCTACGAACTCTTCATTTTTGGCTACGAAGTCCGTTTCACAAGTAAGCGTCAATAGCACCCCTTCTGATTTGTCGGCACTTACACTAGTAACTACTACACCTTCTTTAGTTTCACGGTCTGCTCTGGAAGCGGATACCTTTTGTCCTTTTTTTCTTAAGATATCAACCGCTTTATCAAAATCTCCTTCAGCTTCGGTAAGGGCTTTTTTACAGTCCATCATACCGGCACCAGTCATTTGTCTTAGTTTGTTTACATCTTGTGCAGTAATAGCCATTGTTTGATATTTTTAATAGTGATGATGACTTATATAATATGATCGTTTTTCCTCTCAGGAAGCGTCAAAACGAGTAGGCAATAACAAAAAAATTGAACATAGGTAGTTTACCGTATGTTCAATTTTCTGTTATCATTAAATCATAGTGGATTATTCTTTGGTTTCGGCGTCAGCAGCTTTCTTTGCTTCTTCCTCTTCAGAGAGTTTTGCCTCTTCTTTGTCTTTCTTTCTTTCAGAAAGTCCTTCTTCAATAGCAGAACCGACCGCTTTTACCAACAATGAAATGGATTTGAATGCATCGTCATTGGCAGGGATTGGGAAATCCGCTTCTCCAGGGTTGGAGTTAGTATCTACCAAGGCGAAAACAGGGATACCAAGCTTTTTGGCTTCGGCAATTGCAATGTGTTCTCTTTTGATGTCCACTACAAATAGCGCTGCAGGAAGACGTGTAAGGTCAGCAATACCGCCCAGTACGTTTTCAAGTTTTTCGCGCTGTCTGGTGACCATCAGACGTTCCTTTTTCGCAAGGTTGGTGTAAGACTCTTCTTTCATCAACTTGTCGATGGAAGACATCTTCTTAAGTGACTTGCGGATAGTGGCGAAGTTGGTCATCATACCACCTAGCCATCTTTCGGTCACGAAGGGCATTTTTAGTCTTGCTGCTTCTTCAGCTACCAAGTCCTTGGCTTGCTTTTTGGTCGCCACGAACATCACTTTTTTGCCGGAGCGTACGATTTGCTTGAGTGCGTTGGATGCTTCATCAAGGCACACGAGCGTTTTGTTCAGATCAATGATATGGATACCGTTCTTCTCCATGAAGATATACGGCGCCATTCTTGGATCCCACTTTCTTGTTAAGTGTCCAAAGTGGACACCAGCATCCAGTAAGTCTTTATATTCGATTTTAGCCATTTAAATATGTATGTTTTATAAAGTACTTTAGTAATTTCCAGATTAACGCTTGGAGAACTGGAATCTTCTTCTTGCTTTTCTGCGTCCTGGTTTCTTACGTTCAACCATTCTTGGGTCTCTGGTAAGGAATCCTTCTTTCTTCAATGGGCTTCTGTGTTCCTCATTGATTTCGCATAGTGCACGGGCGATCGCCATTCTGGCTGCTTCCGCCTGACCTTTGATACCACCACCGTCTACAGTGATTTTGATGTCAAAACCTTCAGCTTCGTTCACTAATGTAAGCGGCTGTCTTACGACGATCTGGTGAAGGTCAAAAGGGAAATATGTTTCAATGCTTCTATTATTAACAATGATTTCACCCTTGCCAGGCTTCATATAGATCCTCGCTACAGATGTCTTTCTTCTACCGATTGTATTGATAACTTCCATGGAATGATCAGATTAAAGTTTAACTGCTTTTGGTTGTTGAGCTTCGTGAGGATGTTCAGTACCTTCGTATACATAAAGGTTGGTGTACAGTTTTCTCCCCAATCTGTTTTTGGGAAGCATTCCTCTTACGGCTTTCTCTACAAGGATTGCAGAAGACTTGCTTTTAAGGATCCTTGGGGTAGAGATTCTCTGACCACCTGGGTAGCCTGTGTGACGAACGTATACCTTATCGTCCCACTTCTTACCAGTCAATCGGATTTTGTCTGCGTTGATGACAATTACATTGTCGCCGCAGTCAACGTGAGGAGTGAAGCTAGGCTTGTTTTTTCCTCTTAAGATTTTCGCTACCTCACTTGCAAATCTACCAAGTACCATTGCTGAGGCATCCACTATCACCCAGTCTTTTTGTACGGTAGCACTGTTTGCTGATACGGTTTTATAGCTTAAAGTATCCACTGTGTAAATGTTTAATTATTAGCTTGTTAAATACATTTCGCCCTCAAAAAGGGACACAAAGATAGAAGGAATTCCGATTATATGCAAAATATCTTTACGTTTACTGCCTAATTTTCACGTGGATAGCGGTTTTTTCTATCCTAATTTGTCGCGAAGATGCTTAATCGGTAATTGTCAGTATGAAATGTCACGGCCTGTCGGCTACTTCTTTTCCAACTGTTTTATCAATACCGCAAAATCCTTGGGGTAAGGGGCGGTCACCTCAATGGGCTGGCCGTCCATTCCCTCAAAGGAGATGGAATAAGCATGCAGTGAAACACGTTGCATGATCGGAAATTCTTCTGTTCCCTTCTTCAGGTTAAATTTTCTTTTAAGTGCTGAAAGGTATAGCGGCTTACCGCCGTACATTTCATCGCCACAGATAGGTGCTCCCAAATACGACAGGTGAACCCTGATTTGGTGCAGTCTTCCCGAAACCGGCTTGCATTCGATCAATGAATGCATGGCGTAGGTTTTCAGCGTGGTGAAATAGGTCGTGGCGGGTTTTCCCTTGATGCTGATCTTGGCGATACCTTTATTGGTCGCTGCCAAGTTCCTGTCTACGAGTTTATGGTCGTATTCATGGATCCCCTCTGCCACGGCGTGGTAGATTTTTTCGACTTTTCTGTGTTCAAATTGGATCGCAATATTACGGTATGCATCCGGATTTTTTGCAATAACCAAACATCCTGAAGTTTCCTTGTCCAATCGGTGACACATTTGGGCATCTGAAATGTAATCTTTGGCCAAGTGAAGGATGTTTTGTCTTTCATGCCTATCGTCTAAGGTCGATAAGTATGGAGGCTTGTTGATGACAATATAGTCATCATTTTGAAACAGAATAAGATCTTCGAAATCTAACTTCTTCATACAGCCTGGCTTACACCTTTCAAATTTAAGGTGCAAAATTAGTTAAAATAAGTGGACGGAAAAAATGATTGTCAAAATAATGTTTGGTTGCCCACCGGACGAGGCGCTGACGAGGATTTAGGAGAAGTATCTACTCCTTTTCAGTCAGTGCTTTCTTTTCAGATGGAAGGGTAAAACTGAAATTGGATCCCTTGCCCACAGTGGAGGTTACCGCGATTTTGCTCTTGTGACCTTCCAGGACGTGTTTTACGATCGCTAGTCCAAGCCCAGTGCCGCCCATTTCCCGAGAACGGCTCTTGTCCACCCTGTAAAAGCGTTCAAAAATACGCTTGATGTCCTCAGGAGGAATGCCTAGTCCATTGTCTTTGATGTCTATTTTGATGTGATTCTTGGTGGATTTTAGATGGACAAGCGCCTCCCCGCCTTCATGATTGTATTTGATGGCGTTGGAAATGAGGTTTTGGCAGACGCGATAAATTTTATCCTTATCCGCTTTGGTAATGTAGGATTTTTCAGGGTTGTATTTGAAGCGAAGGTTGATATGCCTTTTCTCCGCTTTATTTTCCAGCTGTTCCAACACTTCTCCGATTAGCGGAATCATGTCAAAAACCTCATAATTGAATTTGACCACGCCGCTTTCCATTTGGTTTAGGGTAAGCAGGTCTTTGACCAGATTGTCCAGGTTGTTGAGGCTTTTGGCAGCTCGTTTCAGGAATTTGTCCCGTACATTGACATCTTCTACAGCGCCATCCAGTAGCGTGTGCACATATCCCTGTGCAGCAAAAATGGGGGTTTTCAGTTCATGGGAAATGTCCGCTACAAATTCCCTCCTAAAAGCCGCATTGCGCTGTAACGTTTCTATTTCCTTGTTTTTGGCAATGGCATAGGAGTTTATGGTGTTATTTATTTTTCTTAGTGGAGAGATGGAGGTCTTGCGGGGCTTGTCCGCTATTCCTGAAAGGTCTTTCTTTTGGATTTTCTCCAGTGCACTGTAAATATTGCTGATTTCCTTGAAAATCAGGAATTCGAGGGTAAGGTTGATCAGAAGGTAGGAGATGGCGATGGTCAGCCCCCAAGCTACAGTCAGTAGCATCGGGGTGGCATCGTCAAGCAATGAGAGGAAGGCAACAGTAAGGGCCGATATAGCAAAAGCCAGTACAAGCGATATTCCTCTGGATGTGGTAAGCATATTTAGTTGTGGTCAAACTTATAGCCAACACCTTTTACAGTGGTGATATAGTGGTCTCCTATTTTTTCCCTCACTTTTCTGATGTGAACATCCACTGTTCTCGCCAAGACAAAAACATCTGCGCCCCAGATATTTTGGAGCAACTCGTCCCTGCTAAAGACCATATTAGGGTTTTTGGCCAGGAAGTATAGCAGTTCAAATTCCTTTTTGGGAAGGGTGATCGTCTTGCCGCCTTGGTCGATGGTGAAACTGCTCCTGTCAATGGTAAGGTCTTTTATTTTGATTTGGGATACCTCCTGTTCTTTTTTGGACTCCCTTCTGAAGAGCGCGGCGATCCTGCTGACCAATGCTCTTGGCTTGATCGGCTTGGTAATATAATCGTCGGCTCCTACGTCAAAGGCAGCCACTTCAGAATATTCTTCAGATCGGGCGGTAAGGAAAATGATAAAGGTGTTTTTCAGTTCTTCCATATCCCTGATTTGCCGGCATGTTTCGACCCCGTCTTGGTTTGGCATCATGATGTCTAGAAGGATGACATCAGGCTTGAATTTACCAGCAGTCTGTACAGCTTTTACTCCGTCACTGGCGGAGGCTACCTCGTAACCTTCCTTTTCAAGGTTATAAGTTAAAATTTCAATAATATCTGGTTCGTCATCTACTACCAGAACTTTGATTTTTGGTTTGTCACTCATTTGACTTTGCCTGTTTAATGTTCTTTAAAGCACCGCTAATTTAGAAAAACTATCAAAAGAAATAACTTTATTTAAGGAAAAAGGCTTGTTGTTCGATAGAATATTTTGCTGAAACCCAGTGTTATTAATTAAATATTAAGCTATCATTACCTACTTGTTACGCAAACCTTTGGCTTGTGTTATCTCCATGTTAAGTGATCCCACGACCAGTTCAGCTTCTACTTTGATTGGGATTCTGTTTTTGTCATTGGTAATCCACATTTTTATGGGATTTTCCCCACTGAATAGTTTGTTGTTTGGCATGACCGGAGAGATGACGATGGTGTCAAATTCCCCAATTTTGGTGGATACCTTGTCTCTTCCCTCGTACACCATCTTCAGATCGTAGGTCTTCTCGTCAAAGAAGCCCTTAATGTTAATGACATCTCCTTTTTTGTACAGCCTGTAATCGAGGTGACGCATATAGTAAAATCCACTGACGATATCTTGAATGCCGGATTGGATGTCAAACTCCTTGGTCTCTTTTAACTTCCTGTTGTCCTTGTCATACTCTTTGACGATAGCGGTGCCTTTCTTATGGTTAAAGTCAATGACTTCATGCTTACGGTATCCGCCTTCTTCGATATGCCTGTAAGAACGGTAAGGGATATTTTGGGTCGTGTCCATCAGGGTGCCCCAATTATCCTTTACCTTAAATATGCTAAAAATACTTAAGGTTTTGCCATAAACATCGATTTTATATGCTGGACGGCCTTTTATCTTGTGGATGTTGTCATCTATGACCATTTTGGCCTCGGCTGCATTGAAAAAAAGATACTTTACCTTAAATGTAAGCTCTTCACCCGCCTGATAAGGCTTGGAAAATTGTTGGCCGTGCGTGTTAGAGTAAATGGCAACAATAAAGAAATGTATTAAAAATAATCTTATGATCAAGGGCATAAATAAAATGTTACTTTTTAAGTCTAAATTCAAAAGTTATACCAAATCTACTGTCACCGTATAATACAAATACCTAATTTAATAAAACGACTTAACAAAACAATGGTTGTGGCGAAAGTTGATATTCAGATGGCGAATGTTTACTTTCACATAATATTTTAACATACCTTGGATTCTTTGAGCATATGAGTGAAAATACAGAAAAATTAAAAGCACTTCAGCTTACGTTGGATAAGTTGGAAAAGACCTACGGAAAGGGTACGGTCATGAAGTTGAGTGATAATTCAGTGGTGGATATCCCAACCATTTCTACAGGTTCACTCGGATTGGATATGGCATTGGGCGTAGGAGGTATCCCAAGGGGAAGGGTCATAGAGGTTTACGGACCGGAATCTTCCGGTAAGACCACCCTGGCCATGCATTGCATTGCCGAAGCACAAAAAAAAGGAGGGATGGCAGCGATCATCGATGCGGAGCATGCCTTTGATAAATCTTATGCAGAAAAACTGGGAATCGATACAGAAAACCTACTGATTTCCCAGCCCGACAATGGTGAGCAAGCGTTGGAAATAGCCGAGCACTTGATCCGTTCAGGTGCCTTGGATATCATTGTGATTGACTCAGTGGCAGCATTGGTGCCTAAAGGTGAACTGGAAGGTGAAATGGGCGATAGCAAGATGGGCCTTCAGGCGAGATTGATGTCCCAGGCACTTAGAAAACTGACGGGGGCCATTAACAAGACCGGTTGTGCCTGTATCTTTATCAACCAGCTGAGGGATAAGATTGGTGTGATGTTTGGCAGCCCGGAAACCACTACCGGTGGTAATGCACTGAAGTTCTATGCTTCTGTTAGGCTGGACATCAGAAGGATCGGCCAGATCAAAGAGAGCGCGGACAATATCCTCGGTAACCGAACCAAAGTAAAAGTAGTGAAAAACAAAGTGGCACCTCCTTTTAAGGTGGTGGAGTTTGATATTATGTACGGCCAGGGAATCTCCAAGGTGGGTGAAATCATTGATCTTGGGGTGGAGTTTGATATTGTGAAAAAGGCCGGATCTTGGTTCTCCTATGATGGAAACAAGCTGGGCCAAGGGCGTGATGCAGTGAAAAACCTCTTACTGGACAATCCGGAGCTAATGGAAGAGCTAGAAGCCAAAATCAAAGCAAAAGCAGGCTTGGATGGCGCATTGGAAGAGGAGCCAGTAAAGGAATAGCAATTAAATATTCATGAAACTTCCGTAAAAGGACATCTTGACACTCAAGATGTCCTTTTTTTAATGCCATTGTTGCCAAGCTTTTTTAAGCCTACAAGAGAATTACCCTCTACTCAATTTTTGGCTCTATTTGAAATACTATGGGTAGGGTATTCCACCGAAAATCTTAAATAAAATTCGCACTGGGATATAAAACTTGTATTAATAGATGCACCGCGGCGGGGTTTTTTGGCCACTTTTTTCACCTGTAGGAAAAAAGTGGCAAAGAATGAGTTGATGACAACGCTGAAATTATACCAACACAAATTAATTCAGTACCCACAATAAATCATATAGAACCAAATTTTTCGTACTAAATAACAAAATACCTGTTTTTGCACCATTTAATAGCTGTAAACGCTTCCTTTTAGTTTTGTGACAGAAATATTTTTTAAACTACACTAAGTTAAGCATAAGTCAATTAATTTATGAAAAAGCTGTTTTTGGCCATAGTGGCGATGATGTGGAGTTTTGCGCTTTCAGCCCAGCACCTGCACGATCCAGCATTATTGGTACACGGCGGGGTAAGCCATCAGGCAAAGCTCCTGGATAACCCGTTCCATGGTTCCGTAGGAGCGGTGGTCGGTATTAGGTATAACCGGCCGCTGTGGAGTAATCCGCTCCAGATAGGGGTGGAGTTTGATTATTTTAAGGCATTGGATGACCAGAAAGAAGAAGTAACCCGGTATTATCAGGATTGGAGTACCAAGTTCAGTGGAGTGTATCTATTTGAGATTTCCGGAGTGGGGAGGGGAGAGCTTTTTCTGGGGCCAGGTGCTGCGTATTATGTGACTTTGAATCAAGAAGAGGTGATGGCCCATCGCTCGGATTATGGGGTGATGATAAGGGCAAACTATTTACTCAATACCATCCGTCGAAGGCTTAGCCTATATGCGGACCTCGATTACCTCAGAAAGGCAGATTACTTTAGGGGTACACTGGGGATAGCGGTGCAAGTGTGGTGATTTAAATTATAAATTAATGCGGTTTGATTATGGCATTAGAGCGTATGTCACCCTATACGGATTCTAAAGATGCGTCTTGGGCCTCGACTCTATCTGGCGGACAGACAGGTCCACTCGGTCTGACACCATATTGCTTGAATTAAATAACACCATTGGCTAAAAGTGATTTCCCTGAAGAGGTTGCCTTCTGTGTTGATAGAAAATGAGTCGTAGATAATGAATGTGATGAATTATGGTCAGAATCGTTTTTACTTTGTTGGTCACAATGGTCTGGATGAGCGAATTGCCAGCGCAAGGCCTTCGTGAAGTTGGTTTTTTAGCGAATGCGGGACTTGGCTATCAGCTCGATTTGGTAGATCACAAGAATTCCAGCCCTTTAGGGCCAGTGGTCGGATTGAGTTATAGTTTTCCAGTGAGGAATAAGCCGTTACAGTTTGGGCTGCAGTTTCACTATTTTAAATCAGGAGCTTACGAAGACCGACCTGAATATCATTACTATCAAGGCTGGAGCTTGCGAGCAAGTGGAGTGTATTTGTATGAAATCCCCAGGTTAGGAAAGGGTAGGCTGTTTGCCGGCCCGGGGATTGCCTGTCATCAGGTTTTGAGCAGAGAAGAAACAGGTGATCATGCCCCTGACTTTGGAGCGCTTATTAGGGTGGTGTACCAATTTCCTGATGAAAGCCAATGGTTCAATCTTTACAGTGACTTTGATTTGATTACAGGGGCAGGTTATTTCAGGGCAACGCTTGGGGTAGCTGTACGGTTGTGATTTCAAGAATGCCTTGTCCAAGTGCCAGGAACGATTGTGTATTGTCCTTGATAAGGTCAATTTGGCATTGAGATATCGGTTAATTAGTCCTAATAGCTTCCACAGGATCCATTCTGGCGGCAATTCCAGCAGGTACCACTCCGGACAGCATGCCAATGACGGAGGAAAGTCCGATTCCCAATAAGATGTTTTTCGCAGACATAAATATCTCTAAGGAGCCGAGTGGTACAAAGGTGATGGCAAATACCAGCAGTAAACCTGTCAGTCCGCCAAAAAGGCTAAGGAATGTAGACTCAAAGAGGAATTGAAGAAGGATAAAATAGTTTTTGGCACCTAAGGACTTCTGGATGCCAATGATGTTGGTACGCTCGCGGACGGAAACGAACATGATGTTGGCGATGCCAAAACCGCCTACCAGAATGGAAAAACCACCAATGACTGCCCCGGCGATGCTGATGACATCAAAGATGGCCCCGATGGCGTTTTGGATAAATTCAGACTTGTTCAGGGCGAAATTATCTTCTTCGGTTGGTTTCAATCCTCTTTTGCCACGAAGCAACCCCGTCATTTCATTTTCCAGCGCGATCAGTCCTTCGTCGCTGTCCATGCCCTTGGCGGCAATGGTAGGTTCCACGCCCCATCTGCCCATATGGTACATTTTTCCGAAGGCACCAAAAGGAATCAGGCAAGCATCGTCTTTGGAAGGCAGGTCAAAGAGTCCTTCTCCTTCTTCTTCCAACAATCCAATAACCATAAATTTGTGCCCTTTGATTTTCATTTCTTTGCCGACTGCATCTCCCTCAGGGAAGAGGGCATTGGCTATTTTGGCACCGAGGACAGTGACATTTCTGGCGGCCGTGATTTCCAGCTCAGTAAAAAAACGTCCATCGACCACGGGCACATCATACACTTCTTTATGATCAAAAACCACCCCTTCCAGATTAGCTCCCTCAAAAGAACTGCTGCCTCGCTTCAGGGTGGCAGATGCCGATGCGGAGATGGTGATGGCTTCGGCGTTTTTTAACCGGTCTTTTAAAAACACGAACTCGCTGTGGTTAGCAGGAGGCCGGCGGAAGTACCTCCACCATGGATATTCGCCAGGGCCAGAGGAAAAAGGGAACCGGTCTACCCTTAAAACATTAGTGCCAAGGAACGAAAAGCTGGATTTTATGTTTTTCTCCAAGGAATCCACTAAAGTGAAAACGGCAATAATGGCAAAAATCCCGATTGTGACACCCAATAGCGATAAGACTGTTCGTGTCAGGTTGGACCGCAAAGCTTGTAGTGCAAACCGAAAACTTTCCCAAATAAGTTTGAAAATGATCACCAGATAAAATTTTGTTTAAAAACTATTTGACAATATAGCTAGATTTCGCTATAATTCTTATTAACTTTGCGGTTTTTACGAGCGTAATCGTAGAATCAAAATATTCACCATATTTCTCTAAAAATACATATGAAATTATCAGATTTCAAATTCGAAGTTCCTAAAAAACTTATTTCTTTATATCCAACAGACAATAGGGACGAATCCCGGTTGATGGTGGTGCACAGAGACACAGGTGAGATTGAGCATAGGGTTTTTAAAGATATTATTGAATATTTTGATGAAGGAGATGTCTTCGTGACCAATAATACGAAAGTCTTTCCCGCTCGCCTTTATGGAAACAAAGAGAAAACAGGAGCAAAAATCGAGGTTTTCCTGCTGAGAGAGCTGAATCAGGAATTGAGGCTGTGGGATGTGCTGGTGGATCCTGCCAGAAAAATCCGTGTGGGGAATAAGCTTTATTTTGGTGACAGTGATTTGGTGGCAGAGGTGATTGATAATACCACATCTCGAGGCCGAACCATTCGGTTTTTGTTTGATGGTACGGATGAGGAGTTTTACAAGACCATCGATACGCTTGGAGAGACGCCTATTTTGAAGGATTTTATTGATAGGAAAGTAGAAGAGGAAGATAGGGAACGTTATCAGACGATCTATGCAGAGCACGTTGGAGCTGTGGCAGCACCTACGGCTGGGCTTCATTTTACCCCTCATTTGCTGAAAAGACTGGAGATCAAAGGGGTGGAAGTGTCACCGATTACCTTGCATATAGGCTTGGGTACCTTCCGTCAGGTAGATGTCGAAGATCTTACCAAGCATAAGATGGATTCTGAAAATTATGATATTCCTGAAAAGACAGTGGACTTGGTGAATGGTGCCATTGAAGCTAAAAAACGGGTGGTGGCAGTAGGGACCACTTCATTGAAAACGGTGGAGTCTTCCGTGACCGCCAGCAATAAGCTCAAGTCTTCGAGCGGCTGGACGGATAAGTTCATCATTCCTCCATATGAATTTAAAATTGCCAACGCATTGATCACTAATTTCCATTTACCGGAGTCTACTTTACTGATGACCACCGCAGCATTTGGAGGTTATGATCTGATCATGAAGGCATATAAGGAAGCAGTAAAAGAAAAATATAGGTTCTTCTCCTATGGAGACGCCATGTTGATATTGTAAAAAAATGAAAGGCGCTATAAGGCGCCTTTTTTATTGATATAACCTTTACCAAAGGATAACACTTCGTAAACACGGTTTTTTAAAGAATCAACTACTTTTGCGGGCGAAAGCTAAACGAGTTTTATGAATAAAGCAGCGATTATTGTAGCGGGAGGAAGAGGGACACGTATGGGGTCGCCCATACCAAAGCAGTATTTGGAAATAGGTGGCAAGCCCGTCTTGATGCACACCTTGGAAGTTTTTTACCAATTGGATCCGTCCATAAAAATTGTTCTGGTGATACCGGCAACGGATTTTCCTCTTTGGGACGAATTGTGCCATAAGTTTGGTTTCGGGGTTTCCCATGAAGTAGTAGCAGGCGGAAAATCTCGATTCCAGTCCGTGAAGAATGGGCTGGACAGCCTGCAATGGGAGGAAGGGCTTGTGGCCATCCATGATGGTGTCCGTCCCTTCGTATCACCTGAGGTGGTGGCCTTGAGCTTTGAAAAAGCACAACTGCATGGTAGCGCCATAGCTGTCGTTCCCCTCAAGGATTCTATCCGTAAACTTACCGATGAGAACAAGTCTTTTTATCAGGAAAGGCAATACTTTAGGCTGGTGCAGACTCCTCAGACCTTTGACCTGAAGATGATCAAGCAGGCCTTTGATGTGACCGAATTGCATCATTTTACCGATGATGCAACCGTTTATGAGCATCAGGGATGGCAAGTTCACCTCATTGCAGGGAATTCTGAAAATATTAAGATCACTACTCCTGAAGACATGGAGTACGCCCAATTTTTACTCCAAAGAAATTCTTGAAAGAGACCAGGTAGTAAACTTGGTGTTAGGGCAGTTATAGTGGGCCTGTGGAATATCCGTGAATTTGTTTACCTTCAAAATTCATCCGTTTACCGAGTTTTTGTCACTTATTGCCTAAAAGGTGTCTAATGTTTTTATAAGTTAAAGTAGTTTTAGTGCATTATTGAATTATGAACTAATTTACTATGACTATGAAAAAGACATTTGGACGTGGAGATGGAGGAAGAACGACCACTGGACTGATCGTGCTTGTCGTTGGACTGTTCCTATTGGTGAAACAATTGGGAGTGATCGTTCCCGGTTGGATATTTAGCTGGCCCATGATCTTTGTAGCGATCGGGCTGATCACTTTGTCCAAACACAATTTCCAGAGCGGCTTTGGTTTTTTTATGATCCTTTTTGGAGGCTTTTTTCTCCTTAAGAATGAGCTCAACATTCCATTAAATATAGAGAGATACCTCGTTCCCGCTGGCTTGATTTTACTGGGGTTGTTTTTATTGGCCACCAAAAACAGGAAGGTCTTCAGTGACTTTGGGAACTGGACCGGGGGAGAGCAGAAAATTCACTCAGGTGGGGGGGCAGGAAAAGGTGCATCTTATATGTCCAGTGAGGAATCCTTCGGAGGTTCGGGGGCATTTACTTCCGAGCAATCTGATATGGTGAATTCACAGGCGCTTTTTTGCGGTATACAAAAGAGAATACTTTCCAAGAATTTTAAGGGCGGTAAGGTGTCTGCCATCTTTGGCGGGACGGAGATCGATCTTACCCAAGCGGATTTGTCTGAAAATGCTGTACTGAGCGTGGAGGTGGCCTTTGGTGGAGTGAAACTATTGATGCCGCCTCACTGGGACCTGAAAATGGGAGTGACCAATATCTTTGCTGGGGTGGAGGATAAGCGGATGTATCCCCAGTCGACGGGTGAGTCCAATAAGGTCTTGACCATCACGGGAACAGTTTTGTTTGGGGGATTGGAGATTAAATCCTATTAAGGTGCCAAGGTATGGTCAGTAGGCTACTGAAAACTCCATATGGTTGGCTAAGGTTGATCCTTATACTGGCTTCGCTGGCGGCTTTAAATACCTTTCTACTGGTGACCTATGGAGTGGAATTCAGTGTAAGCTTTGTCGATAGCCTTGTGTTTGTCCCGCTGATATTTTCGGGGGTAATGCTACTGGAGAACATTTTCAGGTTTTATCAGCCCAAAAAAGCCAATTCATGGCTTTGGGTGGCCGTGCCGTTGGTGCTGGGGGGGATGGTGGTGTTTTTCGGAGGGATGGCCCTGGAGCGACTGATGAAGGAAAAAACGGACTATTTGGTATTTTTACATGACGGACGTTTGGTGCGAGGGGTTTTTGTGCTGTTGCTTTTTGGGGCGTATACGGGCTTGTTGATCATTGGTGGTTTGCTGGAAGATCAGCTAGAAGCAAGAAAGCGGGCAGAGATGATCGATAAACTGTCGAAGGAGGCGGAGCTTTACCATCTTCGTCAGCAGCTACAGCCGCATTTTTTGTTTAACAGCCTAAACTCCATCAGTGCCTTGGTGAAGCGGCAGCCTGATAAAGCGCGAGAAATGGTGTTACAGTTGTCTGAGTTTTTGAGAGGGACAATTCGTAAAAACCAGCTGGAGTGGGTAAGTGTGAAAGAGGAAGTAAAGGCACTTCGGCTCTTTACCGAAATAGAAATGGTGAGGTTTGGTCATCGTCTGGAGGTGGATTTTACCGTGAGTGAAGAAGTTGAAACATTGACATTGCCTTCCTTGCTGATTCAGCCTTTATTGGAAAACGCTGTCAAACACGGGGTTTATGGACGGACGGACGAAGTATTTGTTAAATTGGCAATAACGAAGCTTGGTAGGTATTTGAATATCATGATCAGCAATCCTTACGATCCAGAGGCGGTCAATTCCAATGGCAAAGGATTCGGGCTGGAATCTGTCAAAAGGAGAATGTACCTGTTGTTTGGCAGGCATGATTTGCTCCGTGTGGATAAAACCGCATCATTATATACCGTGAATTTAAGCATACCGATAACAGAATAATCATGATCAAAACCATAATCATTGATGATGAACCATTGGCGGGACAGCTTGTGGAGGAGTACCTGGAGGTTTTTCCGGATTTTGAGGTGGTGGCAGTTTGTCACGATGGTTTTGATGGTCTGAAAGCCATCCAGCAACACGAGCCTGATCTCATATTCCTTGATGTCCAAATGCCCCGAATCAATGGCTTTGAGATGTTGGAGCTGATAGAGTGTCCTCCGGCGGTGATTTTTACAACAGCATTTGATGAATATGCCGTAAAGGCATTTGATAGCCATGCCGTGGATTATTTGCTGAAACCTTTCTCACAGTCACGCTTTGATGAGGCAATCAGGAAATTCTCTCTGACCGAAAATGGAGATATGGTACAGAAATTATTGGCATCCAGGGATGTGGTGGGCAAGGAAGACTATGCGAGCCGGATAGTGCTGAAGGAAAAAGGTGAGATCAAAGTGGTTCAGGTGAAGGATGTGGAATACCTGGAGGCCAATGATGATTTTGTCAATATTCACAGCAAGGGTAGCAAGTATATTAAAAACAGGACATTGAAGTTTTTTGAGTCAGTGCTTGATCCCCGGGATTTTGTCCGGGTACATCGTTCTTATATTGTCAGGATTTCAGAGATCACCAGTGTGGAGCCCTATGAAAAAGAGGGAAACGTCCTTCGTCTCAGAAAGGGAGGTGCGATACCAGTGAGTCGCAGCGGAATGACCAAGCTAAAAGGGGTGTTGGGCGTATAAAAGAAAAAAGCCCTGTTGAGGGCTTTTTTTAATATTCATCTTCATTGAAGAAGAAGTCATCTTTTGTTGGATAATCCGGCCAGATTTCTTCGATGTTTTCATACGGCTCACCATCGTCCTCGAGTTCTTGTAGGTTTTCCACTACTTCTAGAGGAGTACCCGTCCGAATAGCATAATCGATCAATTCATCTTTAGTAGCTGGCCATGGTGCATCTTCCAAGTAAGATGCTAATTCTAACGTCCAATACATAGTGTCTACATTTTAAGTGTTTCCGTTGTACACGGGGAAGCAAAAATATAAAATCTTTTATTTTTTTTTACCCTAACTTCTTATTTGTTTGAAAGTTCCTTAATAATGTGATTTTTCACATCCAGCTTCCTTTTGTACGCACTGATTTTTCTATATAACATGGTTTCGAAATCAGGTTCATGCGATCTGAAATTCTCCGAGTTTTCTTTGACTGTTTCCAGTTCTTTTTCATCTCTGGAGACCAGGTCTTTCATGATACTGATTTTGACTTGCCTTTGTTCTTGCTCGTCCATATCATAGTAGTTATCATATTTGGATCTTGCAAGTTTATGTAAAAAAGATTTTTCAAAGACAATATCAGTAAAGAAGACGAACAATCTTGAATATTGTTGTGCTTCTCTGGGCTTTTTAGGAGGTAACAATTTCCATTCAGCCTGTAGCCGCTTTGCCTTGGAAATTTTTTCTGGGCTAGTGTCGCCCAGCGAAAGATCCCTCATAGACTCGGCAAGCTTTTCTATTTTTTTGACTACTTCGAAAGGCCGCAAATGGGTAGGCTGGTTATAGCCCTGGCGTGGTCGGTTTTGCATGGTACGCTTAAAACGACCAAAAATCTTGTTGTTTAACCTGGAAAACTCATCCCAGAGCGGCTGTCTTTTTTCTGCAGGTACTTTCCCGGATTCCTTCCACTGCTTTTGGATACGCTTACTGATTTCGAAGGCTTGCTTTACATCTTGCATGTTGAAAGCTTCCCGCGCTTGTTCTACGAGGGACTCGTATACTTTGATGTTCTCTTCTGCTTGAAGGGCCAGGCCATCAAAATAGTTCTTGCGGTTTTCAAAAAACGTATCCGTGGTTTCCTTGAAGGCTCCTTCTATTTCATCTTTTAGCTCCGGAGAGACAGGTCCTGTCTTGATCCATCGAAGTTTTAGGTCCCTGAATTTTTCCGAGGTCTCCTTCCAGTCGGTGTCATTCATGATCTCACGGGCTTCCTCTATTAGGCCGCGCTTGATTTCCAGGTTACGTTCACGATTGGCTTGGATGATCTCATTGAGGAATTCTTCCTGTTCGTTGAGCTCGTCAATCAAGGGCACAAAATCCCCCAAGGCATCGTACTGCATCAATGATTCCCTTAAATGAATAAGTTTCATTAGAAAGGAACCCTTATTTTGATTTTCTTCGATGTCTTTTTTAAGGTCCGCTACTTTTTTCTTCGCTAGTTCAAACCGATCTTCAAAGTATTTGATGGTGGAAGCTTCGCTTTCCTTGACCTCTCCAATCACTCTGTCCCCCTGATTTAGAAAACCTTTTAAATAAACTTTGTCGTCTTTAATGTATCCGTATGGATGCTCCATCTCGATTTAATAGGTTGGTGGTAAGTTGGCTAATTCTTGTTTTGTGCAAATTAATTAATTAAGATGCATTTATCCTAAAGAAGGCGATTATTTGCCATATTTGTTCCATCATAAATATAACCATAAGGTAAAACAAATAAATATGAGTGACGAGAAAATTATATTTTCAATGGCCGGGGTATCAAAAATCTACCCTCCCCAAAAGAAGGTGTTGAAAGATATTTACCTGTCTTTTTTTTATGGGGCTAAAATTGGTGTATTGGGCTTGAATGGCTCTGGAAAGAGTTCTTTGTTAAAAATTATAGCTGGTTTGGATACGGAGTACCAAGGAGAAGTGGCTTGGTCTTCAGGTTATTCGGTGGGGATGTTGGAGCAAGAACCTCAGCTGGATCCTGAAAAAACCGTCAAGGAAGTGGTGGAAGAGGCTGTGGCAGACACGGTGGCGCTGCTCAAGGAATTTGAGGAGATAAATGAAAAATTCATGGATCCTGCTGTGATGGAAGATCCTGATGCCATGAATAAGCTGATCGAAAAGCAGGGAGAAGTCCAGGAAAAACTGGATGCTGCCAATGCCTGGGAACTTGATGTGGTGCTGGACAAGGCCATGGATGCCCTGAGACTTCCCCCTAGTGATGCCGTCGTCAGCAATCTTTCAGGAGGTGAAAAGCGGCGGGTGGCGCTTTGCCGTCTATTGCTTCAAGAGCCGGACGTGCTCCTGCTGGATGAACCTACCAACCACCTGGATGCCGAATCAGTGCATTGGCTGGAGCAACACTTAAAACAATATAAAGGCACTGTAATCGCCGTAACCCACGACCGTTATTTCTTGGATAATGTAGCCGGCTGGATCCTTGAACTGGACAGGGGAGAGGGGATTCCGTGGAAAGGTAACTACAGTAGCTGGCTGGATCAAAAACAGAAACGACTGGCACAGGAGGAGAAGTCTGAATCTAAGCGTCAGAAGACCCTTGAGCGCGAACTGGAATGGATCAAGATGACACCCAAGGCGAAGCAAGCCAAAGGAAAAGCCCGTCTGAGTGCCTATGAGAAATTGGTAGGAGAGGATGCCAAGGAGCGCGAATCCAAACTGGAGCTGTATATCCCGCCGGGACCGAGGTTGGGGTCGAAGGTGATCGAGGTGAACGGTGTTTCCAAGTCTTATGGCGACAAGTTACTTTTTGAAGATTTGACATTTGCCCTTCCCCAAGGAGGGATCGTTGGGATTATTGGGCCAAACGGTGCCGGTAAATCGACCTTGTTTAAGCTGATTACCGGAAATGAACAACCTGATGCCGGTAGTTTTGAGGTAGGGGAAACCGTTCAATTGGCATATGTGGACCAAGAACATGACCTGTTAGATGCCAACAAGAGTGTTTACCAGACGATTTCTGAAGGAAATGAAAACATCAAGCTTGGCAATAAAGAAATGAATGCCAGGGCTTACGTGAGCAAATTTAATTTTTCAGGCTCAGATCAAGAGAAAAAGGTAGGCGTGCTTTCCGGTGGGGAAAGAAACCGGGTGCATTTGGCATTGACCCTAAAGGAAAATGGAAACCTGCTACTGCTCGATGAACCTACCAATGACTTGGATGTCAATACGCTGAGGTCTCTGGAGGAAGCCTTGGAAAACTTTGGGGGCTGCGCGGTGGTGATTTCCCACGACCGGTGGTTCCTGGATAGAATTTGTACACATATTCTGGCATTTGAAGGGGATTCCCAAGTGTACTGGTTTGAAGGGAACTTTACTGATTATGAGGAGAACAAAAGAAAACGACTGGGAGACGTGGATCCTAAAAGGATTAAGTACAAAAAACTAAAATGATCAAACTTGGGGAAAGTTTGGGAAAGAG
Organism: Echinicola soli; assembly: GCF_006575665.1. Taxonomy (NCBI): domain Bacteria; kingdom Pseudomonadati; phylum Bacteroidota; class Cytophagia; order Cytophagales; family Cyclobacteriaceae; genus Echinicola; species Echinicola soli. The sequence continues at coordinate 28,368 of NZ_CP041253.1, read as the reverse complement.
TGTGAGTGCCAAATTTTATTGCCGCTATAAGAAGGTCAGGGAATTAATTTTCCCTACCTTTGGCGGAAATTTTAAAATGCATTATTGATTGGGAGTGTTATGATCAGACAGATTTTGCTGGCCCCTGGGGCCGATGAACTGAACTACGAAATCAGGGGAATCGTAAAAAAAGCAAAGATTATTGAAGGCCTGGGATTTGAGATCACTTGGGAAAATATCGGTGATCCCATCCAGAAGAGCAATACCATTCCGGCATGGATGAAGGATATCGTAAAGGATCTTGTCAGTGATGATAAGACCTATGGCTATTCTGATTCCAAAGGGATGCTGAAGACCCGGCAGTACCTTGCAGGGCTTAATAATAAGCGTAACGGGGTGCAGGTTTCCGAAGACGATATTTTGTTTTTCAATGGTCTTGGTGATGCCATAGCCAAGCTGTACCAGTTTCTGATCCCTACAGCCAGGATCATAGGCCCTTCTCCGGCCTATTCCACCCACAGTTCTGCCGAAGCAGCCCATGCCAATACTTTTCCAATAACCTACAGGTTGGATCCGGACAATAGTTGGTATCCGGATATGGATGATTTGTACAATAAGGTGAAGTACAATCCCAATATCGTAGGTCTATTGATCATCAATCCTGACAATCCCACCGGAATGGTGTATCCGAGAGAGGTGCTGGAGCAATTTGTGGCCATTGCTCGAGAGTTTAACTTGCTGCTGATTGCAGATGAGATTTATCAAAATATCACCTATAACGGCCATGAGGCCATTACCCTTTCTGAGGTAATCGGTGACCTCCCGGGAATATCCCTCAAGGGGATTTCTAAGGAATTTCCTTGGCCAGGGTCGCGTTGTGGCTGGATGGAATTCTACAATAAGAACGGCTCCGAGGAGTTTAACAAGCTCTGCACGACATTGGAAAATGCCAAAATGATCGAGGTATGCTCCACCATGCTTCCCCAGCTGGCCATTCCCAAGATCATGAGCCATCCCAAATACTTGCCCTACCGGAAAAACGCCAATGACCGGATAGGCAAAAGGAGCCAGATTATGGAAGAGGTGCTTTCAGGTGTTCCTGGAATCAAGTTCAATAAGACCAAAGGAGCGTTTTATAACACCATTGTCTTTGATGAGGCCATGCTCAATGAGCGGCAGTACCTTCCGGTGGAGGATGTGCGCGTCAAGGGCTACCTTTCACAGTGGCTCAATGAGGATGATATGCCGCACGACAAACGATTTGTGTATAACCTTTTGGCATCAGAAGGGATTTGCGTAGTGCCCGTAAGTTCATTTTGTTCTAACCTTAGAGGCTTTCGGGTGACGTTATTGGAAGAAGATGAAGATAAGTTCAGGGATACATTTACCCGCATTGCCAATAGTATACGGCTCTATTTGAAGTCTGCCTGAAAATGGAGGTCAAATAACGACCATAAACACTTATCCACGATGACAGGGCTCGTACTTTTTATGTGAAAATACTAGAATTTATGGCCCCTTGCCTTGATGTTGTTCCCCGAAGAAGGTTTTTGCCAAGCTTCTGCTGGAATCTTTTGGTTCAGTAGCGGTGTCAGGTCAGGCTGTCCGGCGTCCACCCAGGCGGTATACCAGAAATCGGCTATCATTTTGATAGAGCGTTTCATCTGTCGCTCCACTTGGCCATCCAGCATCTGGTTATAGGCAATAGTGAAAGGTTTTGAGTAAACTTTGGTGTTTATGGTGCCTCGTTCCTCAAAACTGAATTTCTTGTCGTCACTGAATTTCTTGCTCAGTTTTTTTTCAAAACGCAAAACGCTGTCCATGGCCTCATGGGCCTGAATGACGGCATCCCAAGCGGCGAGCTGGGTGTTTGGTATATATTCCGCTTTTCCGATAAACAGGTCGAAGTCAGTAGAAAGCAGTTCTGGTATCCTGCTTTCCCAAAAGCCGTGAATGCCTTCTTGCCCTGTAAGCTGCCCGTTATAGTTTTCAGTAGTGTGGAGTGGGACATTGATATCGCCAATGTAATGGCCCAAGTCAGCGGATAACCTGAGGATTGCTGGGGCTTTTTTGTCTTTGAAGGCTTTGGTGAGCTGGCTTTTTACGAATTGGACATTCCATGGAGCAATGCCGTATTTTCTTAAACTGTCTTCTCCGTATAACTTCACCGCCGCGCTCCAGTATCTGGGTAAGGTGTAAACAGCACTGTCTCCATAAACGTCCGCATCTATGTAGTGCTTTTCTGCCTCTCCTTTTACTGCATATCTTCTTCGATCCGGATTGACTGCGTTTTCAGTAATGTAGACAATGTTTTCCTTGTAAAAGCCCGTCATTTCGACTGGGAGGGAAAAAACAGCAAGACGATTGATCCTTTTGTGAGCGTAAAATCCCCAAAATCCAAAACTCTGAAGGGCAAACAATAGCAAAAAGCCAAAAAGTAAAATTCGTCTCATATAGAAATTTAGTGAAAAATATGGAGAATTGAAAAGTGAAAATGATTACATTTGCAGCTGATTAGGAAGTATTCAGGTGTAAGATTTGATTGGTTTGAAAACTTTCTGGCGTATAGTTGATTAATCCTTTTGTGATTATAAATAAAACAGTTAACTTTGCACTCCTATTAATGGACAGTGGCGAAATCAAAGAAATTTAAGTAAAAATAAGATATGGCAAATCACAAATCAGCTCTTAAGAGAATTCGTGCAAACGAAGCCAAGCGTTTGAGAAACAAATATCAAGCTAAGACTACAAGGACTTTCATTAAGAAATTGAGACACACTACTGATAAGGTGGAGGCTCAGGAGTTGTTCAAGAAAGTTTCTTCTATGATCGATAAACTTGCTAAGAAAAACATTATCCATAAGAACAATGCAGCCAACAAGAAGTCAAGTCTGGCAAAACTTGTTAATGCACTAGGTTAATAGCGTGGATGAAAGACTTTTACAAAGCCTTGTCGCTAAGCGGCAAGGCTTTTTGTTGTTTTTGGGAGTATACCGGAAAAGCAGAAAAAATATATCAGCGGAAATCTTGCCAATCAGGAACCAAGCAATATTTCTGAGGGATGAGCGTTTTCTAGGTGGTTATGGTAAGCATATTTCTCTTTGATTCAGCAATAGGAATGCGTAACCCAGCATAAAAAAACAGCGCAAATCTCATTAATCTGCGCCATCTGCGTGCTATCCGAACAACAGGTATCTTCGTGTCTTGGTGACTTTGTGGCAAAAAACAAATCATATTAAAATAAAGGGGTTCGTGCCCTCAATTTTTTAGCTTGCCCCGACTTGGCTCTAACTGACATTTAGACTGGTACATCCCCGCTTTTCAGCTTCATTCCCATAAAGTAGGTGAGCAGAGTCGTTTTTTGATGGAGCGAAGGTAATGCTGATTGGGTAGGGATTGGACTTGTTAAAAAGACCACTTTTGAGGAGGTGTAGCCATTTATTGGTAAGTGGGCCATTATAATGGAATTGCCTTTTCACATCAGTGATTTTTTTCGATAAATTTAACTAGTCGTTGACCGGATATTTTATACCATCATACTTTTTGAATATGGAAATATATCATTCTATAAAAATCTCATCTCTGGCAGAGGAAGACCGTCCCAGAGAGAAACTTCAGCTAGAAGGAAAGGCGGTGCTAACAGATGCGGAACTCATTGCTATTTTGATAGGATCGGGAACAGCCTCGGTGAGTGCAGTAGACCTTTCCAAGCATATTTTGGCAAGCGTGGAAAATAATCTGGCGGCATTGGCACGATTGTCGGTAAATGATCTCAAAAAGTTTAAAGGAATCGGTGAGGCAAAGGCCATTGCTATCGTAAGTGCCCTAGAGCTGGGCAGGCGGCGGAAACTGCTGGAGATTCCCAAAAAGCCGAAGATAACTTGTGCAAGGGAGGTGTATGAGCTGATGAGGCCCGATCTTCTGGATGAATGTGTAGAGTTTTTTTATGCCCTGCTCCTGAATCGGGCCAATGGCTTGATCCGAAAAGCATTGATCAGTAAGGGCGGTACGAGTGGGACGGTGGTGGACCCTAAGCTGGTTTTCAAGGCTGCGCTGGAACATGGGGCATCGTCGATGATACTTGTACATAATCATCCTTCTGGTACATGCAAGCCTTCAGATCCGGATGAAAAATTAACAAAAAAGCTGGTGGATTTAGGCAGAAAGTTGGAGTTGCCGATTATAGATCATTTAATTTTCACAGATGTTGGTTATTTTAGCTTCGCAGATGAATCAATGATCTAAAAAATAAATGAAGCAGCAACAGATATTATTGGGAATAGTGGGGGTAGTCGTCTTGGCGGCAGTAGGTTATATGTTTTTTGGAGGCCAAAGTAGCGGTGACTACCGTGAGAAGATATTGGACGAGCGTGAACGACAGTATAAATTTTTAAGGTATAACGATGAATCCCCGCTTACGGATAAGCAAAAGTTGGCCTTCGATTCCCTAATTTGTTTTCCCGTGGATGAAAAATATAAGCTACGCGCCCGATTAGTGCCGCTCCAGCAAAAGCAACTCCTGGAAATCCCTATGACCGATGGTTCGATGGAGACTTATGTGAAGCACAGCTATGTGGATTTCGAACTGGAAGGCAAGTCGTGCCGCTTATTGCTTTTGCAGGCAGCAGATGAACCTGATAAAAAGAACTTTTTCCTGCCATTTGCCGATGAGACCAGCGGAGAACTTACCTACGGCGGTGGGAGGTATTTAAATCTTCGACAGGATGGAATGAACAGTATCACCATTGACTTTAACTTGGCATATAATCCTTATTGTGCTTATAACCCCGATTTTGCTTGTCCCATTCCTCCAAAGGAGAATATTTTGGATGTCCCAATCGAAGCAGGTGAGAAAAATTACTTAGAATAAGCTTTCTGCCATTGGCAATTATCTTAAATTTGCTCTTTAATTTAGAGAAATCATTCCGAATACATGAAAATTTCTGTCAATAGATTAAAAGACTATATACCATTTGAAGAAAGTACGGAGAAGATCGCCGAACTCCTTACCCAGTCTGGACTGGAAGTAGAAGGTGTGGAGCGTTTCGAATCCATTGCTGGGGGATTGCGTGGGGTGGTGATCGGTGAGGTGCTCACCTGTGAAGCCCACCCGAATGCCGACCGGCTGAAAAAAACTACCGTGGATCTGGGAGGGGAAGTGGTGCCGATCGTTTGTGGAGCACCCAATGTCGCCCAAGGGCAAAAAGTAGTGGTCGCCACTGTAGGAGCGGAGTTATCCATCCCGGATGGTGGTACCTTTGTCATAAAAAAAGCGAAAATCCGTGGAGAAGTTTCACAGGGCATGATCTGTGCCGAGGATGAACTGGGCCTTGGCCAGGGCCATGATGGGATTATGGTGCTTGATACTGATTTGCCAAACGGAACTCCAGCCGGTAAATATTTTGACGTGACAGCCACTGATGTAGTGGAGATAGGCTTGACCCCAAACCGTGCGGATGCTGCTTCCCATCTGGGAGTGGCCCGTGATCTGAAAGCCTTACTGAACCGTGATCTGAAGATGCCTGATGTCAGTGATTTTAAGGTAGATAATACTTCAAGACCGGTAGAAGTAGTGGTGGAAGATTCGGCCGATTGTCCGCGGTATGCGGGATTGACCATTTCCAATATAAAAGTGGGACCTTCACCAGCATGGCTTCAGGACTACCTGAAAGCGCTGGGTCTTGAACCCATTAATAGCATCGTGGATGTTACCAATTTCATTTTGCATGATCTTGGCCAACCATTACATGCGTTTGATTTGGATAAGGTGAAGGGAGATAAAATAATTGTCAAAAAACTACCCAACGGCACGAGGTTCACTACATTGGATGAGAAGGAACGTAAGCTGACCGGGGAAGAGTTGATGATTTGTGACGCGGATGGCGGGTTGTGCATCGCCGGGGTTTTTGGAGGACTAGGCTCAGGAGTCAGTGACGGGACTACCTCCATATTTTTGGAGAGCGCCTATTTCTCTCCTGATGTGATCAGAAGGGGGAGTTTGGTGCATGGGCTGAAGACCGATGCCTCGTTCCGCTTCGAAAGGGGTACTGATCCCAATATGCCTGTTTTTGCCCTTAAGAGAGCTGCGTTACTCATTAAGGAAATTGCCGGAGGTGAAATCACTTCTGAAGTGGAGGATCTTTATCCAGATCCCATTGCTGATTTTGAGGTGAAAGTAAAGTATGCCCATATCGACCGCCTGATAGGAAAGCATATTCCCAAGGAGACCGTTCATGGTATCCTGGAGAGCCTTGAGATCAACGTAAGTGAACCTCATGAAGAAGGTTTTGTAGCGATTGTCAAGCCTTACCGGGTGGATGTGACGCGTGAGGCAGACATTATCGAAGAGGTACTACGGGTGTATGGTTTTGAAAATGTCATGCTTTCTGATACTTACCAATCGGGCTTTTTGGCCGAGCATCCGGCCAAGGATACCAATAAGTTGCAATACAGGGTTTCTGAGTTGCTTACAGGGATGGGGTATTTTGAAATCATGACCAATTCACTGACCAAGCCGGGCTATGCAGCGAAATCAGGTTTTCTTAATACAGAAGAGAACGTAGAGATATTCAATAAGCTCAGTGAGGACCTTGGCGTGATGAGGCAGAGTTTACTGTTTACAGGGTTGGAGGTATTGGCGCACAATATCAATCGACGCCAGACTGACCTTAAATTCTTCGAGTTTGGTACGGCCTACTTCAAGGAGCAAGAGGGATACCGTGAAGAAAAGCACCTGTCTGTTTTCCTGACCGGTAACAAATCCGCGGAGACTTGGCTGGAACCGACCAGACAAGTGTCGTTCCCTGACCTTTATACGGTTGTGGAGCGGTTATTTGATAAGCTGAATGTCCGTATGCCAGAGGTGGAGATCATCCATGATTCACCTTTTGATTATGCACTTAAACTTAAAATTGGAGAAAAGGAAATAGGTAAAGTAGGGCAATTGTCGTCGAAAATCACCAAATTGGCTGAGGTAAAGCAAGAAGTGCTTTTTGCGGAGCTGCGATGGGACTACTTGTTAAAGAAAACAAATGGGCTGAAGCAATATGCGGAAATCTCCAAATTTCCAGAAGTTCGTAGGGATTTGTCATTGGTGATTGATAAATCGGTGTCTTTTGATGCGGTCAGAAAAGTGGCCGAGAAAGCTGGAGGAAAGCTTTTGAAGCACATCGGAGTGTTTGATGTTTATCAGGGAGATAAAATCGAAGCAGGTAAAAAAGCCTATGCGCTGAGCTTTTACCTTCAGGATGATACCAAAACGCTTACCGAGAAGATCATCGATCAGTCCATGAACCGACTGATGAAGTCGTTTGAAAAGGAAATTGGGGCGTTGATTAGAAAATGATAAGATGATTCACGAGGAACTCCAACATCTGCAGCAACTTACCAATAGGGTGACCAAGAAGCTTGAGCAGCTAGCGCAGGATAAGCAGGCGCTGGAAACGCAAGTGGATCACCTGCAACAGAAATTGCAGGAAAAGGAGGCTTCATTGGACCATTTTAAAAATCAAATTAAAATTAGTAAAATTGTAAACAACATACCGGTAGAAAATATAGCGTCTGCTGAATTGCGAAATAGAATAGATAATTATATAAAAGAGATCGATAAGATCATTACTCACCTGTCTGAATAGTTATGGATACGCTTTCGATAAGAATAAAAATAGGAGATAGGGAATACCCTATGAAAGTGAAGGCGGAGGATGAAGCGAAAATCAGGCGAGCGGGTAAATTGATTAATGATAAATTAAAAAGATATAGAGAAGAATTTGGTTTAGATGATAGACAAGACCTGTTGGCAATGGTGGCCTTCGACTGTATGGTAGAAGCCATGGAAGTCAATGAGGTGAATACAGAAGACAGTGAACAGATCACTGTCGCACTATCAAATATCAACAACCAACTGAAATCCATATTGTAATTATTTTATTCTTCGTGCTCCGGACGAGGTTTTTCCGCTACCGGTAGGTCTTTTATTAACCTAAAATACCTATGGTAATATACACAATAATTGCCGGCATAGTCGGCCTGGCATTAGGGGCAATAGTGGTTGGTCTTTTCCTTAAGAAAAACAATCAGAAACTAGAACAAGAGGCACAAGAGAAAGCGAAAAGCATCCTCAGAGAGGCTGAGCTGAATGCCGAATCCCTCAAAAAGGATCGGATGCTGGAAGCCAAGGAGAAATACCTTAAGCTAAAAGCTGATTTCGAAGAGGATGTGAATAAGAAGAAGAACATTCTTATCACCAATGAAGGCAAGCTCAAGCAACGTGAGCAAATTCTCTCCAAAGAGATGGAGCAGATCAAGCGGAAAGAAGCCGAACTTGATAGTAAAAAAGAAAATCTCAGTGCCCAGCTACATGCTGTACAGGTCAAGAAGGATGAACTGGACAGGGTAACCAATCAGCGTATCGCAGACTTGGAAAAAGTGGCGCTACTGACCAAGGAAGAAGCGCGTGATCAGTTGGTAGTGATGCTGAAAGATGAGGCACATACCAAGGCTTCCTCGCACATCAAGGATATCCTCGACCAAGCGAAACTCTCGGCCACCAAGCAAGCCAAGAAGATTGTTCTGGATACCATTCAGAGAACAGCTACAGAGCATGCCGTAGAAAACTGCGTTTCTATCTTTAATATCGAAAGTGATGATATAAAAGGTAAGATCATCGGTAGGGAAGGGCGAAATATCCGGGCGCTGGAGTCGGCCACAGGTGTGGAAATCGTAGTGGATGATACCCCTGAGGCAATTATTATCTCTGGCTTTGATCCAGTCAGAAGAGAGATTGCGAGATTGTCGCTGCATAGATTGGTTCAGGATGGAAGGATTCACCCGGCCCGTATCGAAGAAGTAGTGGCGAAGACCGAAAAGAATATTGAAGAGGAGATTGTGGAGATCGGTGAAAGAACTTGTATTGACCTTGGAGTGCATGGCCTTCATCCGGAATTGATAAGGATGGTCGGTAGGATGCGCTTCCGTTCTTCCTATGGACAGAATCTATTGCAACACTCCAGGGAAGTGGCCAAGCTATGTGCTACCATGGCCGCTGAGATGGGGCTTAATGCCAAGCTTGCCAAAAGAGCCGGACTGCTCCATGATATCGGAAAGGTTTATCCAGAGGAAGCAGAACTTCCTCATGCCATCTTGGGCATGGAGCTGGCCAAGAAGTATAAAGAGCATCCAGAGGTGTGCAATGCCATCGGCGCTCACCACGATGAGATAGAAATGACATCCATGATCTCTCCGATTGTCCAAGCTTCCGATGCCATTTCCGGTTCGCGGCCAGGAGCCAGAAGGGAAATTATGGACAGTTATATCAAGCGTCTGAAAGACTTGGAGGATTTGGCATTGAGCTTTGATGGAGTGAACAAATGTTTTGCCATGCAGGCAGGACGTGAGCTTAGGGTCTTAGTGGATGCTGAAAATGTTGATGATACTACGGCAGGAAAGCTTTCTTTTGATATCTCCCAGAAGATCGAAAAGGAAATGCAGTATCCCGGGCAGATAAAAGTAACGGTGATCAGGGAAATGCGAGCTGTCAATTACGCTAAATAATGGCCTGAAATGCTGATCGGATCGATTGGTGTTTTTAAATCCGCGATTTGTTTGAAGTTTATCAAGACTGATGGAGACTTCTTACGAATCGCGGATTTTTATTATGGTGGGGAGCAATTGGAGCAACTGATATGAAACTATCGATTATTTTTGATTGTAAATTGATTTTTTAATTGTTTTGTGTGTTATAATTGAATTTTTTTTATAAAACATATTTTTTTTTATTTAAAAAGTAAAATATACTGTTTTTAGAGTATTGTTTTATGCTGCAAGTTGTTTTAACATTATGATTTAAAAGGTTGCGGTATTACCGAATAAAATATTTTAAATCAACATCAATCAAATTTAATTATGAAGAAACTATCTACTTTGCTGACATTATTCATTTTAATATCCTCTATGGCCATGGCCTTTGACAAGAAAGTCAAAATATCGGCATCCGAACCAGATGCTAATATTTATGTGGATGGCCAATTAGCTGGGACGGGAAGTGTGGAGCTGAAAATCGAAAAACGGACTTGTGTGAACGTAAGGGTCGAGAAGGTGGGATTTGTGGTGGAGGAACGTACCTTTTGTGATCAAAAGAACCAACCAAAGCCCAATAAACGGGAATATATCAAACTGGCGGTGGATGAGGCTTATACGGCATCGTCAAGCTCAGATATCGCCAATGTAGATATCAGCCTCAAACCTTCAAAAGATGAGCTGGAGGCGTGGCAATTAGTATCCAGGATTGTGACCTCTTATTTTGACGTGATCGAAACTACTGACAGGGAGACGGGGTACCTGAGAACAGCCTGGGTGGCACAAAACTTTAATGGCTCTGTAGTTAGGTCTCGTTGTATCGTGAAGCTTGGTAATACCAGCCCATTGGAATATAAGGTAAAGCTGGTAAGTGAACATGCCAATGCCCCTGGGACTTCTGTGAAAACTGATGAGGCATTTAGGGAGTGGGACCGTATTTTGAGAAAATATGAAGGATTGATCCCTGAGATGCAATCTCGTGTAGGGCGTTAAGGTTTTAACCATAAAAAAACCATCCGCGATCGCGGATGGTTTTTTTATTGCTTTGTAACTCGTGAGGATTACATGTTTTCGAGTTCTCCTTTTTCTGCTTTTTCCACCAAATCTTCATTGGCTGTAATTGCTACTTCTACCCGTCTGTTTTCAGCCCGTCCGGCATCGGTATCATTTGAAGCGACAGGCACGGATTCGCCGTGCCCAACGGTTGTTAGCCTGGAACTGTCGATCCCTTGCATTTTAAGGTAGTTGGCTACCGACCCCGCTCTTTGCTCAGAGAGCTTTTGGTTATACTCTTCACTGCCTTTGCTATCTGTGTGGCCATCGATCATGATATTGGTATCAGGATATTCGTTGAGGATGCGGGCCATTTCCATGACATTTTCTTGGGCTTGAGGGGTAAGTTGGTAGGAATCAAATCCGAACAAAATACCGGAGTCGAAGGTAACTTGAATGCCTTCTCCCACTCGTTCTACTTCTGCATTTTCGATTTCTTCCATTTCTTTGGCCTGCTTGTCCATGTACTTGCCGATCGCAGCACCCGCTGCACCACCTACTGCTGCACCGATTACGGCACCTGCGGCAGTGTTGCCTTTTTTGTTTCCGATAAGGCCACCGAGTGCCCCACCTGCTCCAGCACCAATGGCAGCTCCTTTTCCTGTTTTGCTCCAGTCAGCACAACTAAACAATACTGTTGCACTCAATACGATCGCGAGTACTGATTTTAAAGTTTTCATTGTAAAAGTTTTTATAATTAATTTAATTTTTCAAACCCCTCTTGAATTTTTGAAATTGCATCAAACGATTCATCGAGGTTATTGACTCCCTTGCCAAATTTGTGCCAAAGTCCATCTCCACAATCAATATATTGGCCACGCTTTTTGGGAGTGCTATCACTGGCTACTTCGTAGTCATAGTCTGGTAGGTAAATGTAAGAAAGAAGTTGTCGGCTATCATCCCAGTTCCATTCTTTGATCTGACCATTTCTTTCGACGATTACTTTTCGTACCGAAAATTTCACTGTTAGTGTATATTCATCCACGGTTTCTTTGGTAATGGACCTGTAGCGAACCGTCAGTGGTGCTTCCTTTTTATTGACTTCATAGATGGCTTGGATAAATTCCTGGGCCAGCATGTGCCATTCTTCCTGGTTGATGGGGATGCTTCTGGAGATTTTTCCATGGATGTCTTTAGCGAAGACCTTTACGCCTCCGTTCTCATCCAACTCGCGTTTGTTTGACCATTTTGTTTGGGCATAGAGCGACTTGAAAGGTTGTTCCCAAGCAGTGGGCACTTCCCCGATAAAGTGATAGTCGTCTTCTTCGGTGAACCCTTCTGCATAGATTTCCTCTTCTGTCAGTTCATCCCTATCGGTATAATGAATGGTAAACTGCGTGTTGATAAAACCTCTTTCAAAACTGATTTTCAATTTGAATACATGGCTAAAGGGAGGCGGGATTATTCCCGAGTCATAATCAATTTCGATTCGCTTTATATCGTCAGATTTAAGTAGCATGTTAAATTTTCTTTGGGATTCCCTATTGGGTGATAAAATAGTAACGGATTTCCATGCAAAATTATGGTTTTCTTGAGATTAATTCATCTACATTTGTGGCTAAAAACAAATGGCATGGAAAATGAAGCTGTAGCGATGGCACTTTATGAGAAGGGCTGGTGCATAATCGATGATTTTATTTCGGAGGATTTCAGGAAGGAGTTATTGCAGGAACAGCAGGAGATCCTTGCCCACGGACAATTTAGGCATGCTGGCATTGGTAAGGGCGATGACTTTAAAATCAAACCTGAAATCCGCAGTGATAAGGTCAGTTGGATGGATTATCATTTGCTGACTCCTCTCCAGTCCTGGTATTGGGAAATGATGGAGGAATTGCGCATGGCGATTAACCAGCGATGTTTTTTGGGGCTAAGGTCCTTTGAGGCACATTTCGCGATGTACCCACCAGGGTCTTTTTACCTTCGCCATTTGGATCAGTTTCAGGATGTCAAGTACCGTGTGGTCACGGTTATTCTTTATCTGAATGACCATTGGGATGATGATGACGGAGGAGCATTGAGAATGTATTTTCCAGGAGAAAATGGAGAAGAAACCAGTGTAGATGTCTATCCGCAGGGAGGCCGTCTGGTGGTCTTTTTAAGTGGCGAAATTCCTCATGAAGTGCTATTGACCAAAAAGGAACGGGTCAGTATTACGGGATGGTTTAGGGATATTGAATATTAGTTATAATGTAAGGCGCAAGGCAGGTACTGGAAATTCATGCCATGCGGAATGGTTAAGAGCATAAAAAAGGGCGTCTATTTTAGTGGACGCCCTTTTTTTATGCTTTGACAAGATGCTTATGCTTTTACATTCAGCGCTTTTGCCATTACCTCACCGATCTCGGCAGGGGACTCAGCCACATGAATGCCATTTTCTTTCATGATTCTCATTTTTGCTTCAGCAGTGTCATCAGCACCGCCAATGATGGCGCCTGCGTGTCCCATTCTTCTACCTGGAGGTGCAGTCTGTCCGGCGATAAAGCCTACAACAGGTTTCTTGTTTCCGTTACTGTTAATCCAGCTGGCAGCTTCTGCTTCATAGTTACCGCCGATTTCACCGATCATTACGATGGCATCTGTTTCACTGTCTTCCATCAAAAGCTGAACGGCATCTTTGGTAGAAGTACCGATGATAGGATCACCACCGATACCGATGGCAGTAGAAACACCCAATCCAGCTTTGGCGATTTGGTCAGCAGCTTCATAGGTAAGGGTGCCTGATTTAGAAACAATACCTATACGGCCTTGCTTGAAGACAAAGCCCGGCATGATGCCCACTTTGGCCTCTCCTGGAGTGATGACACCTGGGCAGTTAGGCCCGATGAGTGTAGCACCTCTCTCCTTAATGTATGGCTTGGCTATCATCATATCCTTTACAGGGATGCCTTCTGTAATAGCGATGATTACTTTAATGCCAGCATCAGCAGCTTCCATGATTGCGTCAGCGGCGAAGGCAGGTGGTACAAAAATAATGGAAGTATCTGCTTCAGTGGCTTTGACAGCTTCCGCTACAGCGTTGAATACGGGTTTCCCAAGGTGGGTCGAACCGCCTTTGCCTGGAGTTACACCTCCTACGACTTTGGTACCGTATTCGATCATCTGTTGCGCGTGGAATGAACCCTCAGACCCAGTGAAGCCCTGAACGATTACTTTAGAATCTTTATTTACTAAAACACTCATGATGCGATTTTTAAAGTTTGGATACAAAAATAAAAGATTAAGGGCTAGTACAAAAAGAAAAAAGAAACAATGTCAAATTTAATTTATCTGAAACGATTCTTTTTCTAACTTAGAACCGAACTATGCCTAGAATTATCATTTTCCTTTACTTCCTGTTTTTTCTGAAAGCGACCCTTATGGCCCAGTCCTTTCAGATGAACAAGCAAATCAAAGGGTTGGATTTGCCTTCTCAAATTGTGTCCTCTATCAATCAGGACAAGGCTGGAAGGATATGGTTTGCGACGGCCAAGGGGGTCTTTTATTCTGATGGTATCAATACCTACAGTTTGCCTGAAGAATTGACTCGCAGCATGGAAGGAACGGCTGCGTTTGAAATCGATGAGCAGGGAGAAGTTTGGGTATATGTCAAAAAAGGAAAACCGCAGGTGTTTAAGTTGGTAGGACATGAATGGGAAAGGTACGGGATAGCAGATGCTGTTAGTGCCCTTTTTGACGGGGAGAAGATGGACTTTTATGTTTCGGGGACCAAAGCTGGTAAGCTATTGGTACTGTCGGGAAACGGGGTTTTGGCGAGCACCTTTGAGAATTCGAAAGAATGGACAGGACATCACTATAATGAGGAGCAATGGGGTAGGCTGAGGTCAATATTTTGCAGTTCCTCCGATAACATTCTTTTCTTATTTGGTAATAAGGCTGTCCGTTTTATAGAAGGGAGAATAGTTCCTTTTGAATTCCATGAGTCCTCCTTGCCAGGTCCTGTATGGATGGTGCGTTACAGTCAAGCAGCCGATCGGTACTTTTTTTTAGGAAATGATTTCCTGGCAAGTGGTCAAAGTTTGTATGAGATTGATACAATCATCGATCGGGGATTTTCACAGATAGATTATTTCTACGACAGGCAGTACGGATTACAAATCAAGGACAGGGGGGTGTATTATTTTTTTAATTCCCAATTGTATAAATATAACCTTGCCAATGGGCAGATTATTGAGATTTCCACTTACGATGTGCTAAAGTCCTTTTATATCAATGCCAGTTTCGTAGACCGGGAAAATATAATTTGGATAGGCACTGGGCGGGGTGTGGTCAACCTTCCCACATTACGTTTCCAAAATTACAATAAATGGGAAGGCTTGCTGGAGCATGAGGTTTCAGCAGTCTTGACCATGGAGGAGGGCGGTACCTTATATGGTTTTAATAATGGTATGCAGCACTGGAAAGATGGTAAAGTGGTTTTTGAATCAAAGGAAGAAGGTTTAATGGGCGAACCAAAAAATCGTATTACCACTTTCCACCGAGATAAAAATGGAATCGTTTGGATATCGTCTGCCATGAAGGGGGTGGGTCGGTATGATCCATACAATCACCTGTTGACCTATGTTCAGGCTCCCGATAAGTCCTTCGTCATGCATGTCATTCCAAAAGGGGACAGTCTATACATTGTGGCAAAAAAGCATGTTTACCTCAGTAATATCTATCATAGGGGCATGACTCACTTTAAAAATGAGATTACCCAACATTTATTTGATGACCTGTTGGGCACGCCTGTCGATGATATCCGGAAGGTAGATTTTACCGATACGGGTAAAATGATTGTCATGGCGGGAGATTGGAAAGGTCTTAAAGATAGTGTTTTGTCCAATGATGAAGTCATGGCCTTCTCTGGATACGACTGGATGCGACGCGGTAAGGGATTCTTGCTGGCCACACACGACGGGCTGAAGTATTATGATGGTGACAAGCTAGTGCCTTATCTGGTGAATGGACAAATGGTCGAACGTCCTGTATATTCGGTTTTAGAAGATAAAAAGGGAAATTTATGGGCAGGAACAGACGAAGGTGTTGCCATTATTGGCAATGGGATGATTCGTTATTTTAATGAACATAGTGGATTGGTGGGAAATGAAGTGAACAGAGGGGCACTGACTGTGGATGGGCAGGGAAGGGTACATATTGGTACACAAAACGGGCTGTCAGTTTTTATCCCCGAGGAGGATGAGGTGTTTTTTGTCGAACCTAAGGTGGACGTGAGGGACCTGAATATCCTGGGAGTGGAAGATGAAAGAAAGATCTCAAAAAATAAAATACCGTATGAGCTCAATAATGTGGAGGTGGCGTTTAGTGCCATAAGTTTTTTGCAATTAGCCAATTTTACGGTCAGTTACAAGCTGGAAGGACTACATGATGATTGGCAGCATGTTCAGAATCCCCGGACAAACAAACTTCAATTTAATAACCTTCCCCCCGGGGATTATCAGCTAAAGATAAAGGCCAGTTTGGGCGGTCAGTTTTCTTCAAAAATAGCTAGCTCTGAGCCGTTTTCTATAATCAAACCAACCTATTTACAGTCTTGGTTTATAGGTGCAGTGATCCTGTTCTTGCTGATGCTTGGCTTTGGTCTGAACATACTGATTACGCAGTTTAAGGAGCAAGGGGTACTTCAGAAGAGCATCGATGAAAAGAACCAAGAAATCAAAACAGCCGAAGACCAGTTCAAGAATGTGTGGGAGAGCTCCCAAGATGGCTTTATGCTTCTCAATTTGAAGGGCGATGTTTTGGCAGTGAATCCATCCATGACCAAACTGGCAGGAGTGGAGGAGTACAGGCAATTTACCGGAAGGCACGTGAAGGAGTTTTTTAAGAAACCGGAGTATTATTATGAACACAAGGATTTGATCATCAGGCTCATTTCCAAGAGTAAAAGTGGCTCTATGGAAGCATTTATGCCCTTTCACAGTGGATATAAAAACATTGATCTGTTTGTGACCAAAGTCAACCCTGAAAAAAAGGACGATATCGTGTTGATGGTATTTCGTGATGTTACCGATAAGAAAATCTATGAGGAGGGACTTAAAGAAGCCAAGGAGCGGGCCGAAGAGGCTAACCGGATAAAAACCAACTTCCTGTCCAATATGAGCCATGAAATCAGAACACCGCTAAATGGGATATTGGGCAGTACCGAGAACATTATATTCCAAAACAAGGATAACCACTCTCTGGTAGGGCAATTGGAAATCATTATGGAAAGCGGAGAGCGCTTATTGAATACGATAAACAGTATTTTGAACATGGCCAAGATCGAGGCCCATAAAATGGAGGTTGTTTATGAAGAAACCAATATAAACGATTTTATATCACATTTATTGATTCCGTTAAAGACCTTGGCCATGAAGAAAAACCTCCTGCTGACTGCCCGGTTTACGACCAAGCCGTTTATGGCAAAAGTAGACAGGCGGTATTTCGAAATGATCGTTAACAATATTGTGGGCAATGCCATCAAATACTCTGATGAAGGGCTTATAAAGGTCATGCTGAAGCGAGTGGGTGATAAAATCCACTTGGAGGTCAAGGACAATGGCATAGGCATGAGCGAAGGATTTATCCATAAAATTTATTCTCCTTTCGAACAGGAAAGCGTAGGCTATGCCCGTCAGTTCGAAGGAACGGGGCTGGGATTGTCAATTACCAAGAACTTGGTGGATATGCTTAACGGGTCCATCGAAATAAAGAGTAAGAAAAATGAAGGAACTACTGTATTGGTGATTCTTCCTGTCAATTAAAATATGCTTATTATTGTAAAAAAATACGTGATCTTTTTTTGACTCAAACGGAAAGATATGCTTGCACTTAAAATCCTGATAGTAGAAGATGATAATGTTTCTGCCCTGTTGCTGAAGAAAGCACTGGAAAAGAATCATCATGAAATCATGGGTATCGCAGCGACTGGTGAAGAAGCTTTGGATATCATGGAGGAAGTGTCTGTGGAACTGGTGATGATGGACATTAATTTAGGAGGTGAGCTGGATGGAATTAAAACCACTGAAATCATCAATGAAAAATTTGATATTCCTGTAGTGTACCTTACGGCAAGTTCAGATGAGGAGACTCTGCAGAAAATAGCCGGCACCAACCCCAGTGCCTATGTGATCAAACCGTTCAATATCCGGGAGCTAAATATGATGATCGAACTGGCGATCTTCAAAGATAAAAAGGAAAAAGAGCTCCAAAAACTAAATAATGAACTTGAAGAAAAGGTTCGCCAGCGTACTGCTGATCTCAATGAGGCGAACAAGGGGCTGAAAAAGGCACTGGAAAAGGAGAGGGAAATTGGTGAGCTGAAATCAAAAATAGTTCAGAATGTGTCCCACGGGTTTAAGACACCATTGACTTCCATTCTTAGCTCAGCACAACTGCTCCAGATTTATTCGGAAAAAGACCATCCGATGAAGGGTAAGCTGATGAAGCACTCGCGAAAAATCGAAAACTCCGTCCGCAACCTGAACAACCTGCTTACTTCGGTTTTGTTTTTTGGTAAGGCAGATGCCAATAAGATCGATTATAAGCCATCCAGGTTTTTTACAGCAGCTTTTTTTAATGAGGTCATCGATGTGGTTAAGGCAAATAACGATAAAGATGTGACCCTGGAGACCTCTTTTCAGGATGTTCCCAAAACCCTTAAATCAGATACAGACTTGCTATACCAGGTTTTTGAAAACCTGCTCAGCAATGCGGTAAAATATTCAAAAAACAAAGGAAAAGTACTGTTCAGCGTGGCCGTTAAAGATGATATGATGATCGCCAAGATAGAGGATGATGGTATTGGGATTCCTGAAAAGGAGCAATCCCAACTGTTTGATCGTTTTTTTAGGGCCAAAAATGTAGGGATCACAGAAGGGTCGGGTCTTGGCCTTTCGATCGTTAAAAAATGTATAGAAGTACTGAAAGGAGAAATTACTGTAGAGAGCAAGGCCGGAAAAGGCTCTACATTCACCGTGAACATTCCAATCAATTGATATGATTCTAGCCAAGGATATTTTGTTCTATTATGAAAAAGAACGTGCCATTCCCATTCCAGATGTGGCCCTTCAAGAGGGCGAAGAGCTCTTGGTGCTTGGAGCGTCAGGAAGTGGAAAGACTACAGTGCTTAATATTTTGGGAGGTCTTTTAAGGCCGATCAGTGGGGTGGTGCAGATCGACAATACGTCTATTTATGAACTCAAAGGTGCCCGTTTGGATAAGTTTCGTGGAGCTAATATTGGAATGGTCTTTCAAAAGCCCCATATCCTTGCCCCACTGACCGTTAAGGAAAATCTTCGGTTGGCACAGTATTTTTCAGGAAATTCGGATCATGGATTAATTGATAGGCTTTTAAAGGATCTGGGCATTTCCCATAAATCAGCATCAAAAGTAACGGCACTCAGTGAAGGTGAGGCTCAGCGGGTGTCCATTGCTCGGGCGCTGGTAAATAACCCCAAAGTGGTGTTGGCGGATGAACCTACCGCCAGTTTGGACGATGAGAATGCAGAAATGGTCATCCATTTATTAAAGGAGCAAGCAAAAAAAATGCGCTCGGCACTGATCATTGTGACACATGACCACCGCGTGAAAGAACATGTATCTAACCAAATCATGATGGGAGGTAAACGATGAATATGCTGAAGCTTAGCTGGAAATACCTGGTATCCAAACCACTTAATACGGGGCTTAATATTTTGTTGCTCGCTTTGGGGCTTGCGATCATTACGGTTTTATTGCTGATGCAGGACCAATTTGAAAACCAAATGAGCAAGGATGCCAAGGGAATTGACCTGGTAGTCGGAGCTAAGGGCAGTCCGCTACAGTTGATTTTGTCCAGTGTCTACCACATTGACTTTCCCACGGGCAATATCGATTTAAAAGAAGCCAAGGGCGTTTCCAGAAACCGCCTGATAAAGAATGCGATCCCGCTTGGTTTGGGAGACAATTATCAGGGATATAGAATCGTAGGGACCAATTATGATTATCTGGAGCTTTACCAGACAGAATTTGCCAATGGGCAGGGATGGGAACGTCCATTTGATGTGGTACTGGGCAGTGAGGTTGCCAAAAAACTAAACTTGAAAGTAGGAGATGAGTTTTTGGGGTCACATGGAATCGAAACCAGTAGTCATGAGCATGACCACCATCCCTATGTCGTAACCGGAGTTTTAGCTCCATCGGGTAAGGTGGTGGACAAATTGATCATTACCTCTTTGGAGTCGGTATGGTTGACCCATGATGAAGGAGAGGAGCATGATCATGCTGCGATGGAGAATGAAGTAGCTAAGCATGGCTTTCCCGAAACGGAGAAAGATCGTGAAGTGACGACGCTTTTGCTCCAATACAGGAGTCCAATGGCAGCCGTACAGCTTCCCAGGTTTATCAATAGTCGGAGTTCCTTGCAGGCAGCTTCTCCCTCGTTTGAGATTGCTCGCTTGTTCGAATTGCTGGGGGTTGGAATTAAGCTGGTCAAAGGTTTGGCCTTTATCATTATCTTTATCGCTGGCTTGGGCATCTTTATTGCTTTGTACAATTCATTGAAGGAGCGGAAGTACGACTTGGCCGTTATGCGTACCATCGGGGCCTCCAAGGGGCAGTTGTTTATCCATATTGTCCTGGAGGGCGTTATTTTAACATTTCTGGGAGCTGTGACAGGGATGCTGATCGGGCACCTTTTCCTATCGTTCTTGGTTATAGGTCAAGAACAAGGAGCCCTGAGCAATATATCCGCCTGGGTGTTCCTACAGGAGGAAGCCTGGATCATCGTGTATGCGGTGGCCGTTGGGATAGTCGCTTCTTTGATCCCTGCCATGGGTGCTTATAGGACCGATATTGCCAAGCAGCTGACGAAATAACATAGAGATTAATATACCATGAAATTAAAATTTAGTGTAATTGCAGTAGTGTTGATGACCGTTTACGGTGTCAGCAAGGCGCAGGAGGACAATGTATGGAAGAAGTTGACAGGAGTGACCTACGAGGTTGGAGAGGATGAATATGGGGAACTTTACCTTCCGGTTTTTAGCGAAGATATTCAGGAACTTGAAGGGACGGAAGTTTCAGCAGAAGGTTATATCATCCCATTTGAGGGGATGTTTAAGCCAGAGCACATCATCCTATCTTCGTTGCCCTTGGCGGAATGCTTCTTTTGCGGTTCCGGGGGGCCAGAGACGGTCATGGAGGTAATGATGGCGGATCCCATCGAGTATACTTCCAAGCGAGTAAAGGTCAAGGGAACCCTTAAGCTCAATGCCAAAGACCCAGAAAAATTAATGTATATATTGACCGATGCCGAATTGGTGTTGTAAAAGAAAAGCCCTCTCAGAGGGCTTTTTCTTTTTCCATATGTTTAAACAGTTCCATTAGTCGTAGGGTGTGTTCACCGACCTTTCCAGAGCCAATAGGCTTATGATCGATTTTGGTAATGGGCAAAATCCGCTTAGTTGTACTGCTCATAAATACTTCATCTGCAGCCATAACCTCTTCCAGTGTAATGTCACGGACGTGGGTTTCAGGGGCGAGGGCCAAAATGTTTTTCCTGGTAATCCCGTGAAGAATATTGGACTTTGGTGTGCTGATCAGGTTGTCCTTTACCAGAAAGATATTGCTTCTGGAGCTTTCAGAAATTATACCATTGGCGTGGTAAAGCACATCCTCTGCACCATTGGCTTTCCAGTCTGCGCTTAAGAAGACCGGAAGGGCATAGTTGGTCGTTTTGATTTCAGGAATCGGGCGGATATATTCAGTGGTCAAAAGGTGGACGCCATTTCGGTATTTTTCATCTGAAGGCATTAGCAATTCCTCGCAGAAAATATAAAGACTGCCCTTATCAGGGGAGAAATGATTGTCAGGCACGCCGCCCGACAGGACCATTCTGATACCGCCCTGCTTTAGATCGTTCTTTTCGATCAGTTCCAGCACAAGGCTTCTTAACTTGCTTTTGTCAATCGGAAGCTGCAGGTGGGCTTTAGCTGCCGATCGGATAAAGCGATCCAAGTAGTCCTCCAAAAATAATGGGATGTAATCTACGGTCCTGAAAAAATCAAAAACCGCATATCCCCTGATCAGCCCAATGTCCAATGGGTGGAGGCTCGCTTTTTCGCTGGAGATGATGTTATCTATGGAAAAACAAAATGGCTTCATATTTTTTTGTTAGTATTGATGATTTATCCTTTACCTTGGCTTGTTCAAATAGTCAAAACTTTCCATGGCATGAACAAGCACTGTAAAAATAAGTGTTACAGTTATGTTTTTACTATTAAGTAGGTATTCTTTTAGGAGTGGTATTAAATTGATTTATGCCGGGAAATAATGCAGGTACCCATATGTGCTAAAGAATCCCTAATAACCAATCCTGGTCATTGTCTGCGAAATTGCAGGAGGGGCATCAATAATTATTCAAGTTTGATGGCAAAACGGAAACGTATTTTATATATGTGGGATAATCTTCCTATAAGTGATGCCGAAAATGTATTGGTTTTTAAATAAAAAATGTGATTTTTGTAGCATGTATTTTATTTAGTATAATTATAATGTTGTAAGCAAAGAGTCATGAGCATATATTCTAAAATAGTTATATTGATTTTGGTTGCAGGGATATTGGCTTCATGTAATGGCCATCAAAAGGAGGTAGAGAAACTTAAGGGAGAGGTACTGGAGATCCATGATGAAGTGATGCCGCTAATGGGGAAGATAAAAGAAGAGCAAAAGCAGCTAATGACAGCCTCAGGGAAGCTGATGGCTGCTGATTCCGCTGCAAACAAAGCGACTGCCAATGAGATGCGTGAAGTAGCCAAAAACCTAGGGGATGCTTATGAAGGGATGTTTGTATGGATGCGTCAGTATAAAGTCGATTTTGAAGGGATGGAAGAGGAGCAGGTGATTGCCTACCTTGAAGAGCAGAAGAAAAAAGTAGGCAAGGTAAATGATGATATTACCAATGCACTGGAAGAAGCAGAAGCTTATTGATCGGTAATAGAGACTTTCATAAAAACAATTGATTGCCCTTCTTGGAAGGGTTAAGTGCTCGTAGGCCGTTTAATGTAAGGGGTATTTGGCCGATTCTCTATTTGTCTTCCAAGTACTTTTTTACTTCTCTGGCTTCCACCCGTTTTTCATTGTTCCCAAATACCGTGTAAACATATGTGGTGATTTCTGCAATTTCCAAGTTGGTCAGGTGGGGAGTTCCTGGCATCGGTTGATTGTATTTGACGCCATTTACGGTGATTTCTCCCTTGATACCATGCTTGATAAGGCGGATGGTTCTTCCTGTATCGGCTAACATGAAATCAGCATTTTGTAAAGGCGGGATGAGCTTACCCAGTCCGGTGCCATTTTTTTGATGACAGTTTGCACAGTAGTTAGCATAGAGCAACTGCCCTTCGATGGCGTATTGGCGGGTTTTGAGGTCCTCTATTTCATTTAGGGAAATAAGTCCATCGTCATTTTCCTTTTTTGAATGGCAAGCAATCACGGTCAAGATGAGGACGAAAGATATCCCGAGGGACCATTTAAGATTGTTTTTTGCCATTGTTAAGCAATTTTGGGATGTCCTTGATCAGCTCGTTGACTTGGTCTTCTTTGGTGCCGTCATAGACTCCTCTGATATGGCCTTGCCGGTCAATAAGGATAAAAGCACCGCTGTGGAGAAAACCTCCGGGTTCATTTTTGTCCTCCATGGCGGTGGCCAGATAGCTGGTTTGGCCGATTTCGAAGATCTTTTCCTGATCTCCAGTAAGAAAATGCCAGGTGGAGGCGTCCTCTATCCCCAGTCGTATGGAATAATCTTTTAGTACAGCGACCGTGTCGTGTGTGGGATCTATGGAATGGCTCAAGATCTGAAAATCGGCATTCTCCTTGAATTTGTCATATACCCGGAGCATCTGGGTTTTCATGATGGGACAGATTGTGGGGCAGGAAGTGAAGAAAAAGTCGGCTACATAAACCTTTCCTTTGAGGTTATTATTGGTAATGGTGGTGCCATCTTGATCCATAAAGGAAAAAGGAGCTATGGTATGGTATATGGTGTCGGTGACAGTCTTGCCATCGACGGTTTTTTCTTCGGTCTGTTTGTGCCCAAGGTAAGGAAGGGCCTCTTTGTTTTCTGATTTGCTTGTACAGTTCCATACAAGAAGAATACAGCTGAACAGGGAAAATATGATGAGGTTGTGCTTAACCATGATCGTTGTTTTGTTTTAATTTCTTTCACGTTTTTTTTTGTACCATTTGACGGCCAACATAAGCAGGACGCTTAATCCTATCAGCCCAGCCATTCCCCAGAGCATGTTCATGAGGTTTTTCAGGACGATCAGGAATACAATGGCAAAGAGCAATACCGTGGCTCCTTCATTCCAAAGCCGCAGCTGGGTAGAGCTCCATGTGGTGATGCCTTTTTGGAGTTTTTTGTAGATGCTATGGCAAATAAAATGATAGACATACAATACGACAACAAACGCTAGTTTAGCATGCATAAAGCCGAGCTCCAAATATCCTAAACGGTAAGTGAGGGTCCAAGTTCCGAAAATCAGTGTTAAGATTGCCGAAGGCCATGTGATGCCCAACCAAAGTCGCCTGGCCATGAGGTCCAATTGAGGTTTGAGGATCTTTTGCTCCTCAGGCGTTTTTTCCAAGGCTTCTGTTTGGTATATAAAAAGTCGTACGACATAAAATAATCCTGCAAACCAAGTGACAATAAAGATAATATGTAGTGCTTTGACATATTCGAACCCCATATCCAAATTTTTCCCCTAAATTAAGGGTAAACTAAGGAAGAGGAAAGAGAAAAGTCCAAAAAGCATGACCTGGGAGATACGGAGTATTATATCATATTTTGTCCTGTAAATGTATTATCGGTGCTGCACCAGCAGCCAGGTCGGTTTGGTACTAACTGTCAATGGTGAAATGTTAAGAATCCCATAAAAATGAAAAATACGAAAAGACTTTATTATTTGCTCGGAATGCTGGTTTTACTGTTACTGGTATGGATGGTGAGTGACACCTTTACACAGCCGGGAGTAGATGACCTCAAAATGGATTTTAACGAAGTGGCTACTTACCGAAATGAAAATAACACTGGTCCAATCAAAAGGGTGTATGCCGTGGTGGTATCCGATACCCTCTGGCATGAGATGGAGCAGTACGGTAAACTGATGCCCCATACCAAATATGGCAACACGCAAGTGTATTTTTTCACCAATAAGGAACAGGCTCCTGTTAAGTTGAATGCACAGAAGCCACATTTTGATGAACGGTTTAATCAGTATTGTATAGGCCGGTTTGAGAAAAAAGCAATGGGAGAGGAGGGCTTCAGGAAGTATCCCTTCCATTAGGAAACAAAAGGAACCGGATAGCGATGTCAAGACCAAGGAATAAACGAATGGATCCAGCCGCCTATGCAGAGGGCGTTTTGTCAGGAGATCGGGCGATGCTAAGCAAGGCTATTACATTGGTGGAGAGTAAGCTGGAAGAGGACCAGCTGGTGGCGGACAGGGTGCTGCAATTGCTTTTGCCCCACACTGGTAAGGCTAAGCGAATAGGGGTGACGGGTGCACCGGGGGTAGGTAAAAGCACCTTTATCGAGCAATTTGGGCAGGAGATTCTTCAGGAGGGACATCGTTTGGCCGTGTTGAGCATTGATCCGTCCAGTAAGCAGTCCGGGGGGAGTATCCTGGGAGACAAGACCCGCATGGAGATACTGGCCAAATCACCGGATGCCTTTATCCGTCCTTCGCCGGGAAGTGGCCACTATGGAGGGGTGACTTTTTGCACCAGAGAGGTGATGCTTGTTTGTGAGGCGGCTGGATTTGATGTAGTGATCGTGGAAACCATTGGTGTGGGCCAGTCGGAGGCACAGGTGAAGGAGATGGTGGATTTCTTTTTGTTGATCGTTCAGCCAGAAGCTGGGGATGAGCTCCAGGGCGTGAAAAGAGGGATTATGGAAATGGTAGATGCCATTGTGGTGAACAAGGCAGAGAAAGATAATCTTCATAAAGCAAAACAAACCAAGCAACAACTTGAAAATGCCTGTCACCTTTTGACCAACCGGTCCGTGATAGGGGAAATTGAAGTTTTGTTAGTGTCCAGCGTAGAGAAAAAGGGACTTAAGGAAGTATGGAAGGCCGTTGAGGATTATTTTGGCCAAATCACCGAAACTGGTTTTTTGGCCAGCAATCGCCTCGACCAGCGGAAGTACTGGTTTTATGCTCATGTCCAAAAGTCCCTGGAGCAACGGTTTTATCAAGACCCTGTTGTAATGAAAAAAATGGAAGAGGCATTAAGTGAAATTTCTGATGCCAAGGAGCTCCCGTCTGCTGTGGCAAGGAATTTGGTGAATGCATTCTTTAAACATTAAGGGTCAAAAAGTATAAAATATGAATAAGTATTCCATCGCCATGGTATTGGCGCTTTTGGTGAGCTGCGATCAGGATAAGGAAGAACGTGATGAGACGGCAAAAGAATCTTTATCGCATGAACAAATATCCATGAAGCGGCAAGCGTGTGTAGGTGCCGACAGTACTTGTGCGGTGGTTTCGATGGCATATCCGGTATTTTCCGGCGAAAAGGAAATGTTGCCCGGATGGCTGAATGCCCATGTAAAAGAACAGCTACTGATGTATTTGCAATGGGGAGAGGATACGGTGAAAACAGATCAGCTGGAAGTAGCTGCGGATAATTTTCTTACGGATTTTGAGGCGTTTTCTGCTGATTTTTCCGCTGCTTCCATGCCCTGGTTTGTTGATACAAAAGCTACCGTGACCTACGATGGGAGCAAAGCCATTTCCTTGGCATTCTCCAATAGCAGCTTTACCGGTGGAGCACATCCAAACCATACAGTGATGTTTTTAAATTTTGATCTGAAGAGGCGGCAATTATTGCAAAACGAAGAGATCGTACTGGATAAGCCCAAATTGCTTGAGAAGGCAGAAAAAGCATTCAAGGCATTTCATGCAGTGGATCCAGCGGTAAGTTTGGAGGAAGATGGCAGGTTCTTTTTAGAGGAGGGCAAGTTTTTTTTGCCTGCATCGATGGGGTATGAGGGTAAAGCGTTCGTGCTGATTTACAACAGCTATGAAATTGGCCCGTATTCCATGGGGCAAACAGTACTTGAGTTTCCGCTAAATGAACTGGATGAGATCGTTTGGATGCCCGGAAAGGTAAAAGGTCCTACCAATTAATAGGACCTCATTTTAAATTTTTTTCGTTGGTCGTTGATTGCATTTCTGAAAGAGGTGTCTGTTTCCATCAGGTCATTCACCGTTTGGACAGCGTGGATGACGGTGCTGTGGTCACGGCCACCGAAGTGATAGCCGATGGACTTCAAGGAATGGTTGGTAAACTCTTTTGAGAAATACATGGCCACTTGCCTGGCCACCACTATTTCTTTTTTCCTTGTTTTGGCTTTGAGGTCATCCAGTTTGATGCCATAATAGTCGGAAACGGTTTTTTGGATAAAATCAATACCAACTTCTGTTTCGATATCCTTGACGATGTTTTTCATGATCGTCTTGGCCAGGCCAAGGTCGATCTCCACCCTGTTTAAGGAGGCGTGGGCAATCAGAGAGATTAAGACGCCTTCCAGTTCCCGGATATTGGTGTCCACGGTATAAGCCAGGTATTCAATGACATCATCAGGGATGTAAATGCCTTCAGACTGCATTTTTCTTTTGATAATAGCTACCCTGGTTTCAAAATCCGGCATATGCAGATCTGCCGTTAGGCCCCATTTAAAACGGGAAAGCAGCCTTTCCTCCAGTCCCTTTAGGTCCCTGGGAGGGCAGTCGGAGGTCATGATGATCTGTTTTTTGCTTTGGTGGAGGTGATTAAAGATGTGGAAGAACATCTCCTGTGTCCGGTCTTTACCGGCCAAAAATTGTATGTCGTCGATGATCAGTACATCCACCTGCATGTAAAAATTGGTGAAGTTTTTTACATTTCCATCTTTGATGGAATCCATGAATTGATTGACAAATTTCTCTGAAGAGACATAGAGGACAAATTTCTCCTCAGGTCCATTTTTGATTTCATTGCCAATGGCCTGGATCAAGTGGGTCTTGCCAAGGCCAACACCGCCATAGATCATCAATGGATTAAAAGAGGTTATCCCAGGTTTGGTAGCCACAGCATAGCCTGCAGAACGTGCCAGTCGGTTACAATCTCCTTCGATGTATGAATTAAAAGAGTAATTCGGGTTTAGATTGGAGTTAAGGAGTGCCTGTGCATCCAGCGACTGCATTTCGAAAGGGCTTCTTCGCTCCTCTTTTACCGGTTTTTCATTTTTCTTCTTGTTAGGGCTGATATTGCCTTGTGGATAGCTGACCACGTACGGTTGGTTCTGGGAATTTCCCCTATCCACTACCACAGCATACTCCAGCTTCCCATTGGGACCGAGGATGTTTTTGATGGCCAGCTTTAAAACCTGCACGTAATTATCCTCTAGCCATTCGTAAAAGAACTGGCTGGGAACCTGAATGGTGAGTACAGAACCATCCAAACGCACAGGGTTTATGGGTTTAAACCATGTGGAAAAGCTTTGTTCATTTACGTGTTCTTCGATGACACGCAAACACTCATCCCATACTGCTTTGGCCTCTGAATTCATTTATAGTAAGTTACAAGAAAGAATTTTAGATGCTCCACTTCACCATTGAAGGGCAACAAATTTGGGGAAAATATATCTAAATTAAAAATCGAAAATAGCTTGACTTAGCTAGAGTTTTCTGTTAAGGTCATGGCGTTTATTGTTTTTTTTGGTCATACGATAAATGTGTTTTCCCCTTAGGCTTT